>CAIQIV010000045.1 GCA_903871905.1 uncultured Chloroflexota bacterium
GCCAGGGGTAACCACGGACGGCGTGCGCGTGCGCCAGGAGATCGAGTTTTCGGTGAGCAGTTTTGAGGCGGCGCGGGCTTTCCTGCTGGCGCTGGATTACCAGGTGGCAATGATGTACGAGAAATACCGCACCACCTACGACCTGGACCAGGTGCATGTCACGCTGGACGAGATGCCCTACGGTCATTTTGCTGAGCTGGAAGGACCGGATGTTGCCAGCATCCAGGCGGTGTGCGGCAGGCTGGAGCTGGACTGGAACGCGGGGGTGCAGGAGAGCTACGTGGCGCTGTTTGACCGGCTGCGCTGGAAAATGAACCTGGGGTTCACCGACCTGTCCTTCAACAACTTCAGCGGGCTGGCGATCGAGGCGGGTGACCTGGAGGTGCGGGCAGCGGACGGCGCGCAACCTGCCGGCTAAGCCGCGTATTCCTGCAATTCCATCCCCCAGGAAAGCTGGCGGACCGGGGCGTTTTCCCCGGCCAGGGCGGGCAGCAGGGCAGACAACCGGGCGGGATCGCCGGTGGTGAGATAGCTAACCTGCCCTGGACCGGCAGGGTTGAGGGCGCGACGCTCGTGAAGCACGCGGCGCACCTGGCGTGCCACGGCAGGCGCCGGGTCGATCACTCTCACACCGGAACCGGTAATGCTTTGAATCAAGGGAATGACAAACGGGTAGTGGGTACAACCCAGCACCACGGTATCGATACCCTGGGCCAGCATGGGGAGCAGGGCCTGCTCCAGGATGCGGCGGGTGAGCGGAGAGTCCAGCTCACCGGCCTCGATCTGCGCCACCAGGCCGGGGCAGGTGTCCTGCAGCACAGTGACGCCGCGGGCAAAACGCTCGATCACCGAGGCATACAGAGCGCCCTGGAAGGTAGCCGGGGTGGCCAGCACCCCCACCACGCCGGTCCGGGTGTACTCGGCGGCCGGCTTGACCGCAGGCTCCATACCCACGAAAGGGGTATCCGGGAAGAAACGGCGCATCTCGTGCAGAGCGGCAGCCGAGGCAGTGTTGCAGGCAACCACCAGGGTTTTCACCGGGAGGCCGGCAGACGGGTGCAGGAGGTAATGGGCAATACCAGCGGAAAAGCGGCGCACCTGTTCCAGCGGGCGCGGTCCGTAGGGCACATGGGCCTGGTCGGCAAGGTAGACCAGGCTCTCGCCTGGCAGCTCCTGGCGCAGCGCCCGCAGCACCGACAGGCCTCCCACGCCGGAATCGAAAACGCCCAGGGGGTGCCCGACCTGGTCAGCCGCCACTGCCAGTTTCCACCGCCTGGACAAAGGCACGAAACAGGCCAGCCATGCCAGGGTCACCCACCATCCACTCGGGATGCCACTGCACCGCCAGGCCAAAAGGATAGCCTGGCAGCTCAAAGGCCTCGATCACACCGTCCGGTCCAAAGGCGCTCGCCAGCAGGCCAGGCGCCAGCTGGCGCACACCCTGGTGATGAAAGCTGTTGACTCCGGTGCTGGTCGCGCCCAGGACATGGGCCATGCGGCTGCCCGGGGTGACCTCCACCCAATGAGCAGGCTCCTGGCGCGGCTGCATCCCGGAAAACTGGTGGCGCTGGGTGTCCGGGCGCTGGGCAAGCAGGTCTTCGTATAACGTGCCCCCCAGCCCAACATTGATCAACTGCAAGCCGCGGCAGATGCCCAGGAAGGGCTTTTGATCGGCCAGGGTGTGCTGCAGCAGCTGCAGCTCCACCCGATCGCGGTCGGGGTCAATATAGGTCGCCAGCGAGCGGTCACCGCCGCCGTAGGCATCCGGGTCGACATCCCCGCCGCCGGAGAACAGCACACCGTCCAGACGAGAAAACACCGCCTGGAGGCGGTCCTGTGGCAAGCCGAGAGGGATGATCACCGGGTTGGCGCCGGCAGTAAGCAGCGCCTGGATATACACTTCAGGGATGTCCAGCACCGGATAACCGAAACTGCTGTTATCCCGCGAACAGGTGATGCCAATCAAAGGAGCGGGCAAATTGACCTCCAGGAGAAATGAGCCGATAAACAGAAAAGGCGCAGTACATGCAGTGACTGCGCCCTAGCTGTCTCGAAGAGGAACACAGGTGTGTACCTAATTAAAGCGCTGTTTGAGGCGTGCGCTCTTGCCGGTCCGCTCGCGCAGGTAGTATAACTGAGCGCGGCGCACCTTGGAGTGCCGCTCGACGACAACCTTCTCCAGGCGCGGGGACTTCATCAGGAAGGTGCGCTCAACACCAACCCCGTTGCTGGCGATGCGGCGCACGGTGAAGTTGCGGTTGTACACGTCGCCGCGCAGGCGGATGACGGTGCCCTTGAATTCCTGGGTGCGCTCATTGGCGCCTTCTTTGATACGCAGGAAGACTTTGACCATATCACCTGGCTGAAGCTCAGGGATATTGGGATTATTCGGGGCCTCTACGGCTTTCAGCATGTCGCTCATGATTAGATATCCTTCAGATTATCGAAATACAATTCCGGTCAGCTCAGGCAGCGACCAAATTAAAACCGCCAGAGGCGGCGCAGCAGGTGATTATAACAAACTTTGCAGAAATTGCAAGTTTAGACGGCGGGCAATTTCGCCGGGATTCGCTGATCTGGGCGGCTATCCGTAGCGGATGGACGCTGAATCCAGCTTCTTCCGGGTTATCCGTCAGCAGGTATACTGAGCGGTTTCGCCGAGCGGACTTCCTGGTACCCCAGTTCAGCAAGGCTCGAGATCTGCTGCTTCTGCCTGCCTGGGCTGGTTGAGTATGAAGAACAGCGCCACCAGGCCGATAATGTTAAAGATAATGGTCACATTGAATGCCAGGATCATATTGCCTATCGCCTCACCCACGCGGGTGATCAAGATGGGGCCCAGGCCAATCGATCCAATATTCATGGCCGAGGTAAGTGTGGCAAAGAAGAAACCTTCGATCGAGGCAGGGGTTTCCAGCATCACAATGGCATAAGCCGAAGTCGAGATCAGGCCCAGCCCAAATCCGAAACAGAACTGGATGGAGTCGACCAGCAACGGTGTGGGCTTAAACACCAGCAGCAGCAGCCAGGAAGCGATACCCACCCAGGCAACGGCTGTGATCCAGACAAAGGTTTTGAATTCCTGCCTGCCCCTTTTCAGAATGGGGGCGATCAGTATGGCGCCAACAAAATTGCCGAGATAGGCAACAAGGACAACAATGCCGTAGGCTTGCAGGAGAACTTCGCTTTCGCCCCACTTCAGTGTCGTCATCAGGTAAGTTTGGGATACATTACGGATGGCCGCTGGAGCCAGGACGCACAGGGCAAAACCTATCACCAGCCAACTCCTTGAATGACCGAAAGTTTGCTTGAATACTTTCTTTACCGGAAGCTGTTCCTGCAGTTCTTTACGGGTAACCGGCA
>CAIQIV010000046.1 GCA_903871905.1 uncultured Chloroflexota bacterium
ATCAGCCAGATGTGCGGCTGGTCGCGCACCCCGCCCTGCACCAGCGGGATGTGCAGCGCCTGGCACTGTTCAAAAAGCGCCAGGGCCTCGGGTTTCTCGGGTATCTTCGCCGGTTTCAATCCCATCTCAATCTCGTTCAGCGCGCCGTAGTAGTTACGCAGTTCACTGCGCAGCACGTCCAGCGCCTGCCTGAGCCAGCTTTCACCCAGAGTGACCGTCTCGCTGCCACCCTGGGCTACGCTTCCCCCTCCGGACGCCAGTCGGGGTTGACCTCCAGCACCCGGTCGTGGATCTCCGTCGCCACCGCCGGCGGCAGCCTGCCCCAGGCGCGGCTGAACTGCGTCTCGCTCATCCCCTCCTGAAACAGCGGGCGCGACGCCTCGTCCTCGATGTTGGAGTCAATCAGGGTCAGGAACGCCTCAATGCGCATCAGTTCCGGCAGCGAGAAGCGCTGCACATAGCGCACGCTGTTCGCCTCCCCCTCCGGATATTCCCGAATCAGGGTGGCAAACAGGCTGGCCCGGCGCTCATGCTGCGCCTGCGTCGCCTGGCGGATGCGCACCCTGGTCCCCTCCGTGCCAAACAGCGCATCCGTTTTTTCCAGGGGGAAGTCTTTCTCAATGGGCGCGGACAATCTCAGGGCCATTCCGTCTCACCTCACTCAGGGCAACGCATAAGCCGCATGGGTGTTCTGGATCTCGATGGTGGCGTACTCGCCAGTGGAGGGGGCGATGGCCGTCCCGGTAAAGCGCATGGCCACCGCCTGGTTGGACACCAGCCGGATGCCGCCGTTCAGCTGCAGCATCACCTCTGCCGCCGTCAGACGGATGCGGTACGGCGCATCCAGCGGCGCCGCCCCGATGTCTCCGGGGGACAGCGCGCTCACCACCACCTGCGCCACGAACGGGTTGGCTGACCAGGTGAGCCCCGAGGCGCTCCCGGTCACCACCCGCTGGTACAGGTCCGGGTCGTCCCACTTCACCATCAGGTCCAGGGTCATCGCCCGCCCGATCACGGTAACGTCCTGCAGCCGGGGGTCGCCATATACCTTCTCCTGGCGCATGTCCAGCGGGGTGTTGGCAACCGCCACCGTCGCCCCCACCACCGGCAGCGCAGGCATGGCGCTCCCGCCTTTCGGGGTGGGCACGATCGATCCACCGGTGACGCAGCCGATGGGGATCGACTGATAATCCTCGTAGCTGGCATTGGCGAAGGTCCACGGGCTGCCGCCCTGCAGCGGGTCCTCTTTGAACAGGAAGTCCCGCCCTAGCGCATCCACCCGCGCCGAGATCAATCCATCGTTGGGCAGGTTGAAGCTCAGTCCCACCAGCTTGGCGTCGTTATACTGCTCGCCCAGCGCCTTGGTGTGGTCGCTGTGCGGGATCACCTTGCGAAAGCCCATGTATGGCACAAAGCTCTCCGCGCCCGACTTGAACTTGAAGGTATGCGCATACAGCCCGACGTGGTCCGCTCCATCGATGTCTTTATCCGCTATCGTGGAGCAGTCGCCCAGCGCGCACAGCAGCAGCCAGCCAAAGGTGTTCTCCAGCCGCGGGTAGATGGTCGCCCCGCCCGATACCGCCACCCCGGCTTTGTATGGAATAGTCGGGGTGGGCACGCCGCCAATCTCAGGCGGGCCGATGCGCGCATCATCCATCACCGCCAGGTCGATGTCCGCCGAGCGGTGTTTGTACCAGTTGGTCACCGAGCCTCCCTTGGCTCCCCCCGCCTGGATGCCAAAGCCTAATACGCCTGCCTGAGCCGTGATCGACATACTCTATTCTCCTACCTGTACTACCTATAACCAGTTCCTGCCCGTCAGACAGGTCCATAAAATCTTGCCCCGCCAGATGTAGC
>CAIQIV010000047.1 GCA_903871905.1 uncultured Chloroflexota bacterium
GGAAAATTCCCAAATTTGGGGTGTATAAGCTTGCAGAAGAACTGCCATTCCCTGATGAGATTGATTTATAGCTATGTAGGAGAGTGTTGCATAATTCGAGGTCAGCCCGGCTGCAGCGCTCTGGAGAGGGTTTTTTGTACAATACTTTGTGCTGCTTGATAACACCTTAGCACAATACAGTGCATAACCCCCCGTTTTTCTTTCATCTTCCCCCCTATCCCCCTTTTTCAGCCATTATTAACCGCATTTTGACCTGTCGCGCGGCCATTTTGCCTGGCTGAAGGCGGACTCCACCCTGGGAAGGACTCACTTGCCTGCAGCAGCGTTCTGCCGCAGGCGGCGCATCCACAGCTTGAGGTTGTAAGCCGTGGCGCACATCTTGGCCTGGAAGTCGGCGTTGTCCAGCCCAATGCGGCGGCAGCGGCGGGCCCCATTGTAGTGGGTCAGTTCGAAGATCACCCGCTCCACCCTGGGACGCAGCTTCATCTCTTGCTCAAAGGCCTCGGTCAGGTTGTACTGACGCGCTTCCAACACCCGGTTCCGATAGTCCGAGATAAACACCGGTCGCATGCTGCGGCTGCCCTGCTTTGGGTCGCGGCACTGCTCCCACAGCGGGCAGCGCTGGGGGAGAGCTTCTTCCAGGTTGGACTGGTTGCGATTGGGCAGGACGCCGTTCCAACACTGGAAAAAGTAAAAACGAAAGATAACCCCCTCGCCCTGCGGAGATGGAAAGTTGACATGGGAAACCTTACCATTGGGACAGGTCAGGGTTTTGGGATCCTCGGTGTAGGTGAAATCATAAGGGCCGAAGCGGTCGCTGCGCAGTTCATAAGCAGGGAGGCGGGCTGAGAGTGTGCATTGACCCTGGGTAGCCTCGATCAGTTCCTCCCGGGTCTTGCCGGAACCGCCAGCCTTGTCGTAGATCAGCCTGGCAGGGCAGCTCCCGTCGCGCTCCATCTGAGCGGCGACCAGGTTGACCACGCCGGATTGGTCGGGGTCAGCGCCGGTGTAGGCGCGGGTCTCCTGGATCATCCCGCTGGTGGTGATGGCGAGCTGGATATTGTAGCCCAGGGTCAGGTCTTTGCCGTCGGCGTCGTGAATGCGCAGGGTCGCTTCGGGGTCAGTGGCGCTGATCAGGCGGAAGCTGCCTTTGTCTTTCTTGGGCAGTTCGGTTACCTCGTTTTCCCCCGCCGCATTGGTCTGGAAGGAGAATTCATCCTGCAGCACCTTGTGCAAATACCCCAGCCAGCGGCGCACTCGCAAGTGTTGATGGACCGAACACCCGCTCAGTAAGGATTCGACGCGCTGGTGCAGTTCATAAGCCGCCAACGCAGTGTGATGCAGCCGCTCCAGGCGCTGCTTTTCATTCAGAAAGTAATCTATCCGCTCGGGGTAAGAGCCGAACAGCCGTTCCCAGGCAAACCCGCGCAGGCAGTTCTCCACTTCCAGCGGCATGGCTTTCAATAAACCCACCAACATATACTTACTCAGGCGGCGCATCCGCCGCACCAAGCCCTCATCCGCGGCGTTGGCGCGCATTGCATAGCTGTCCCCGATCTGCGCCCGGGTGCGTTCCTCGGGGAAGCGGCGCTCCATCTGCTTGATCACAACGCTGAAAAAGAGTTCAGGCTGGTTATGCGTCACCCACTGATGAAAGCGTTCCAGGGTGGTATGGTCCGGAGCATCCTCCAGCATTTTTAACCCCACAAACCAGCGCACGATCAGGTCAGAATACAGACCCTGCTCCAACTCACGCAGGCTGTAGTCGTATAAGTATCCTACCAGGAAAGCTCGGATCAGCAAGGAAACGGGATACCGTTCCGGGCGCCCGGCCCCACGTTGATGATGGAAGGGTGCGCAGGCTTTTTCCAGTTCGCTGAAGTCCAGCGACTGCGCCAGCTTGACCAGCAAATGGTTCTGGTTGTGCTCCAGGGCGTGGGCGTAGAACTGGTCAGAGAAGAACCTGGTCAGAATGGGCCAGTAAATCAACAGGAAAGAGACGATGAATTGCGGTAAAATAGGTGGCATAGGCGTTTTGTCCTTGAATTTTGATGCAAACTAATTCTCTCACAAAACGCCTATTTTTGTAATGGTTAATTATGCAACGCTCTCCAGGCTTGTATTCCATTTTAGGCTGAAGCTCCAGAACGCAAGGGTTCTTTTTTGCGATAGATTCCCTTAA
>CAIQIV010000048.1 GCA_903871905.1 uncultured Chloroflexota bacterium
ATAAAGATGTCAGACAATTTGTGGGATCTAGGCAGGTTCGCGGTATAATTGAATTGTATTTCCTTCACTCGTATCCAGACTTAAATAAAAGAGGCGAAGCAAATGTCATCCCAAACCAATTCAACCCCGAAACGTGTCTACAACTTTAACCCTGGCCCGGCTGTACTGCCCCAGTCTGTTCTGGAGCAGGCCCAGGCCGAAATGTTGGACTACCGCGGATGCGGTATGTCCGTAATGGAAATCAGCCACCGTTCAAAAGAGTTTGAAGGCATCATCCAGAAAGCGGAAGCAGACCTGCGTGAGTTGTTGGGTATTCCAGCAAATTATAAGGTTCTGTTCCTGCAGGGCGGCGCCAGCTTACAGTTTGCCATGATCCCGATGAACCTGCGGGCTGCTGGTGTATCGGCTGATTATATTGTCACTGGCGCATGGAGCAAGGCAGCGATCAAAGATGCCCAGAAATTGGGCGTTACCCGCCTGGTTGTCTCGACTGAGAGCAGCAATTACAACCGGGTACCCCTGCCGGAAGAGCTGATTTTTGACCCGGCAGCTGCCTATGTCCATTTCACCCTGAACGAGACCATCCATGGGGTGGAATTCTTTGATGTGCCGGTTCCCCCCGCTGGTGTGCCGCTGGTGTGCGATATGTCATCCAATTTCATCAGCCGGCCAGTGGAGGTCTCAAAATATGGAATGATCTATGCCGGCGCGCAGAAAAACGCTGGCCCAGCTGGTGTGACGGTGGCGATCATCCGTGACGATTTACTGGAGCGCACCCCGACCAACCTTCCCGTTATGCTGGATTATAAGCTGCTGGCTGGTGCTGGTTCGCTGCACAACACTCCACCTTGTTGGGCGATCTATATTTCCGGCCTGGTCTTTCAATGGGTGAAGGACCTGGGCGGTCTGCCGGCGATTGCCGAGATCAACAGCAAGAAGGCAGGTTTAGTTTATGGTGCTATTGACCAGAGCGGCGGTTTCTATCGCGGACATGCCCAGCATGACTGCCGGTCAAAGATGAATGTGCCTTTCCGGCTGCCTTCCGAAGACCTTGAGAAGAAATTTGTCAAGGAAGCGGAGCAGCACAGCTTGATTGGATTGAAAGGCCATCGCTCGGTTGGCGGGCTGCGGGCTTCCATATACAACGCCCTTCCGGTGGAGGCAGTCGAGTCCCTGGTCCAGTTTATGCAGGAATTCCAACGCGTAAACGGCTAAACCCGTTAAAAAAGGACGGTCCCGCGTTCTTGCGGGAGTTATGTAACGAACAGGCGGCCAGAAGTGGTCGCCTGTTTTTTTAACCTGACCGGATTTTCATTGTTGTTTAGAATGCCTGGATGTCGTATACTTAATGTAGAGGTGATATTGTATGGATGTGGAGTCTGCTTCGCAGGGAAGCACGATTACCGTGGTCTCGATTGGATGCCAGGTTGACATTGAGATGCAGTATGAGACAGGTGAGACAGAGCGGCTGACCTTCAATGTTGTCCCGGATCAATCTGCTGATTTTGTGCACGGGTTCCTGGGTGCCGGGACACCGCTTGCCAGGGCCATCCTGGGACAGCCGTCTGGCAGCGTTTTACCCTACCGGGTCGGGGATGTACTTATGGTGCGAGTGTTGCAAATCAAAGCCAGTTCTGTGCCTGCGCCGAATGGTGTGGAAGCCAGGCGAAAAGAAGTGGAGGCAAAAGCTGTACGCGATGCAGAGAAGGTGAATGCCATGATCTTTGCTTCTGCCATGAACAGCAAATGGGGGGATTACGATCCGCAGGGGATGGATCATTGGGATTAATTGCAGTTCAGATTATATGAGAAGCACAAGAATAAAGATGGCGAAGATGATAAAGACGGCGAACACCCAGGGGAAGGTTAGCCAGGCTGGCGGGAGCCACTTGAGGATCCTGGCGGCTGCATCTCCGGCGGGTGTGCCAATCACTGGCGGGGTGATCAGGGGGAAAGGGTATTGTGACTGGTTCATGTAATACCAAATCGTCCCTGCGATCAGGTAGCCGTTGAGCAGTCCCATCACCAGTCCCAGGAATGTATCGGGTAATTTTTGCCTTTCGAACTTGCCTTTTTCTTTCAACAGCAGTGGGAAATTTGGGGTCTGGTATGAAAAGTATAGAATTACTCCCAGGATACCAATCTTGATCCAAAAAGAGCGAGCGTTGTTCTGCTGCAGCATGGGTCCAATGATGGGGACAAATTTCTCCACGAGTACAATCAGGGAGATGCTCAGGATAACCCCAAAGCTAACCAGCAGTTCCTTGGCCCAACCGCGCATAGCCCCTATTACGCTGAATAGAACCAGGCTCATATAGAAGAAAAAGGTTAAGCTCATCATGTCTGCCGCCCGGGTGCACCTGCTCGGACATTTCAAGATAGACCAGGAAAAGCTGGTTCCTTACCCGTTTCATATTATATCTCGTGAGCAGGAAATTGCGTAATTTTTTTCGCGAAACCCCAAATTCTTGATACAATCGAGATAATTCAATTTGGTTTATTTGAGCGCGGAGGTATAAGTGTCCAGGATCATCGCTCTCAGCAATCAGAAAGGCGGGGTGGCAAAGACCACCTCCTGCATCTCTATTGGCGCCTGCCTGGCAGAAACCGGCCAGCGAACTTTAATCGTTGATCTGGATCCCCAGGCGCATCTCACCATTGCCTCCGGGCTAAACCCTGACGATCTCCCTGTCACGATTGTTGACTTGTTGGCAATGGCCGATGAGCCGGTTGATCAGGTCATTCAACCTACTTCGGTTCCGAGCCTGGATATTCTGCCTGCAGACCTGCGCCTGGCGGAAACAGAAATGAGTTTTTATAACCATCCTGATTATGAAGAGAAGCTGGTCGATATCCTTGGGCAGTTACGCTCCCGGTACAGCTACATACTTCTTGACTGCCCGCCTTCGCTGGGTGGCATGGCGATCCTGGCTCTTACTGCGGCTGAATATGCATTAATCCCGGTTCCCTGTGAATATTTTGCCTCGCGCGGGCTGATCCGTATGATGGATATTGTTGAGGCGGTCCGGAAGCGAACCAACCCCGGCCTTGCATACGGCCTGTTTGTTTCTCTATACGATGCCCGGAATCGCGTTTCGCGCCAGATCTTGGAGCAGCTGCGGGATCATTTTGGCGAGCACCTCTTCGATACAGTGATCAACATTGACACCCGTTTACGTGAAAGTACGATGGTTGGCGAGCCAATCACCACCTATGCGCCTCAAACAAGGTCCAGCCAGCAGTACCGTGCCCTGGCGCAAGAATTAGTCTCGCGATTGGAGAAGAAAAATTCCTATGAGTAACCGGAGAAAGAAGATTGATGCAGCTTTGGATGGTCTGTTTTCCTCGAAGAGAAGGACAGGTGAAGCGGGGATTCCACCTGGTGTGGATGTATCTGAACCTTCCCCAGGGTCTGATGAAGTAGCAGCGGCGCCGGATCCTGCCGATGCAGTTGTTTTACTGGAGACTGACCTTTTGCCTCCCTCAATTGATGTGGATAAGGAGACGACAGGCGAGCCAGTGACCTCCCCTGGTATACTGGATGAGCCGCGGCAGGACCCGGCCGAGTCTCTCCGGGGGAATGAAGTCTTGCCAGTTCCTCAACCGCCAGAGCCTGTGCTATCTGCTGTTCCAGCAGGCACGCCTTTAACCCAAGCAGTACGAAATCCAGAAAAATCGAGCGAAATGCCGGCTATCAAGAAACCGGAGGTAGCCGGTCAGGAGGTCTCATCTACGGCTGCGCCCCGCCCTGTTCCAATAGGCGGGACGGTTGAAAGACCAGTTGCACACCCTGAAGCAGAGCAACTCCCATCGGACGAGCTTCAGATCGTGGTCTTTAGACTGGGTAGCCAATATTATGGGGTGGAGATCAAACGGGTTGAAGCGATCATCAAGATGCAAAGTATTACCCGCGTTCCTCACTCTCATGCGTATGTGCGCGGGTTGACAAACCTGCGCGGCAGCGTTCTGCCAGTGATCGATTTGCGCCGGCGATTTGCGCTGCCGGATGGTGAAGCAACCAAGGACACCCGCATTGTGGTTTTGATGGTTGAAGCAGAAAAGGTGGGGATGATCGTGGATGGTGTATCTGAAGTGGTGACGCTGGCTGCCGGGTCGATTGAGGCAGCTCCTGCGATGGTTACAACCATTGATACGACCTACCTGACCGGGATCGGTAAGATGGAAGATAAATTGGTCATGTTGGTCAATATGGGGCGGGTCTTGAATGTTGCCAGTGGAGATTAACGATTTGCTCGGGCAGGCTTTATCTATTGCTTGTCAGGAAAATCAGGTAATCGATCAATTTACGAAAGTAACCCTATTAATTTTGGAGGCAGAATGGGATTGATATTAACGGAATGCCAGGGGATGATCGGGACAATAACTATAAATAACCCGGTCAAGCGTAACAGTCTTTCAAATGAGATGTTAAATGAAATGGTGGATGCCTTCTCGGAATTCCGCGAGCAGAAGGCCCGGGCGGTGGTGATCCGTGCGGCAAAAGGTGCTCGGGTGTGGTCAGCGGGCCTGGATGTCACCGAGCTGCCGGACCCGGGCCGTGATCCGCTCTCTTATTATGACCCATTGGAAAGGGTGCTGCGGGAGATCCAGCATTTCCCTGCACCGGTGCTGGCCCTGGTTGAAGGCAGTGTGTATGGCGGCGCCTGCGACCTGGCATTTACCTGCGATATTGCCATTGGCTCGCCTACCGCCGCGTTTGCCATCACCCCGGCCAAGCTGGGTGTGCCCTACAATATCAGCGGCATTCTGCATTTTGTAAATATTGTGGGCATCCGGCTGGCGCGCGAGATGTTCTTCACTGCCGATCCAATCGACGCAGAACGGGCGCTGCGCATCGGCATCCTCAATCATCTGAAACCGGTTGAGGAGGTTGAGAAGTTTACCTATGAAATGGCAAATCAAATCTGTTGTAATTCGCCGTTGAGCATTTCGGTCATCAAGGAGCAGCTGCGTTTGCTGGCTAACTCATCCGCGCTCAGCCCCGAGACTTTTGAGCGTATCCAGGGGCTGCGCCGCAGGGCATATGACAGCAGCGATTATCGAGAAGGGAAACAGGCTTTCTTGGAAAAACGCAAGCCCGTATTTACGGGCGAATAGGCTCGAACGGCAGCCGGGCAACCCGGGCAGGCTGCTTTGCCTCGCCAACCAATACCTGCGCCCCTGCTTCAAAGTGGGGGCGTTTGACTACTGCCAGGGCCAGCGGGCCAAGTCGAGGTGAGATCACTCCCGATGTGACCGTTCCGACGCGATGCTCTTGTACCCAAACTGCCTCTCCCTGGCTGGCTGGTTGGTTCAGATAAAGCCCGCACAGCCCCTGGGTGACTTTGTCGTAGGACACCTGGCGGGCGATGACCTCCTGGCCGGTGTAGCAGCCCTTATTTTCTGCCACAGCAGCCAGCAGCCCCACCTCCAATGGAGTGTAATCGCTAATCAACTCGTGTCCAGCCCAGGGCAAGCCTGCCTCAATGCGCAGGATCTCCAGAGTTTGCGCGTCCATTGGCTTTATTCCAGCCTCGGTCAGCCATTTTTCTGCCGTGCGAGCGGCTTGTGCTGGCACGATCAGGCGGTATCCGCTTCCAAAAGGATACCAGTATTCCAGCAGGCTGCAGCGCTCTCGGGCGACCTCAAGAACCCCGGCTGTTCCGTTAAGCGGTAAGCCCGCAGTTCCCCAGTGCTCCAGGATTGATCCCGTTTGCGGCCCCCAGAGCAGGATCTGGGTATACTGAGCGCTGTCATCCGTGACCGTGACTTTATCCATGAAGAAGATGCGGCTTTTCAGAAAGCGGCTGCTGGCAGCGCTTTGGCCTGGCAGGGGGATCGCAGCAATTGTTTCACCCAGGTCCACAAGGCAAAATACATCCAGGATGCGCGCCGTGGCGCTGGTGAGCACGGTGAAGAGTTGGCCGCCGGGTTTGAGCAGGCGCACATCATTGGTCGTCTGGCGCTGCAGAAAGCTGTGGCGATCTATGCCACCGATGGTGATAAAGCCGCTGTCGGGCAGGGAAAAGAAGGCCGCATGCTGGCTGGCGGCAGAATGAACGGGTAGGGGATCAAGTGACATCTTTATTAACCCAAGGAGTCACGCCAGCAAAAAGCAAAGCGTGACTCCTGTGATCATAACGGTAAATTGGTTCAAACCGCGGCTGACAGCAACTCAGGCGTACCACCGTTCTTGGGGCGCGGAGGGGGGAATATGGACTCAAATTCGTCACGGGTAATTGTTTCCACCTCCAACAAGCGGCGGGCAACGGCATCCAGCCTGTCGCGATATTCGATCAGAATCTGGCGGGCATTGGAGTGGGCCTCGCCCACCAGCCGGCGCACCTCACCATCAATCTGTTCGGCAACTGCCTCGGAGTAATCCCGTTGCTCAGAGATCTCGCGTCCAAGGAAGATCAGCTCTTCCTTCTGTCCATAAACCATGGGGCCAAGCTGTTCGCTCATACCTAACCGTGTGACCATGGTACGCGCCATGCGCGTCACCCGCTCCAGGTCATTGGCTGCACCAGATGTGATGTCATCAAAGACAAGCTCCTCTGCGGCGCGCCCGCCCAGCAGGCCAACCATATCAGAAAACAGCTTCCGGCGGCCCATCAGCGTGCGGTCTTCCTCCGGAACAGCCAGGGTGTAACCGCCAGCCATCCCACGAGCGATGATCGACACTTTGTGTACCGGGTCGGTTTCTGGCAGGGCATTCATGACAACAGCGTGGCCTGCTTCGTGATAAGCCACGATGCGCTTTTCTTCTTCGCTGATCAGGCGGCTCTTGCGCTCGGGGCCGGCGATCACGCGTTCGATGGCCTCCTCCAACTCATGCTGGCCGATCAGCTTCTTGTTGCGGCGGGCGGCCAGGATGGCAGCCTCGTTGACCAGGTTTTCCAGGTCAGCACCGACAAAGCCAGGTGTAGATCGGGCAATGACCCCCAGGTCAACTTCCGGGCTGAGGGGTTTACCTTTGACATGCACCTTTAAAATGGCTTCGCGCCCGCGCATATCTGGGCGGTCCAGGACAACACGTCGGTCAAAGCGGCCGGGGCGCAGCAAGGCCGGGTCAAGGATGTCCGGGCGGTTGGTAGCGGCCATGATAATCACGTTGGTATCCGTGTCAAAGCCGTCCATCTCGACCAGCATCTGGTTCAAGGTCTGCTCACGCTCGTCATGGCTTCCGCCAAGCCCGGCGCCTCTTTGGCGGCCCACGGCGTCGATTTCGTCGACGAAGACGATGCACGGGGAATGGCGTTTGGCCTGGTCAAACAGGTCACGCACACGGCTGGCGCCCACACCGACGAACATTTCCACGAATTCAGAGCCTGAGATCGAGAAGAAAGGCACACCCGCTTCACCTGAAACAGCTTTCGCCAGCAGAGTTTTGCCTGTTCCAGGAGGGCCAACCAGCAACACACCCTTGGGGATGCGCGCCCCCAGCGAGATAAACTTCTCTGGCTCGCGCAGGAATTCGACGACTTCTCTCAGCTCCTCCTTGGCCTCATCCTCGCCAGCCACATCCTGGAAAGTTACAGTGGGCTGATCCCCAGTAAACATCCTGGCGCGCGATTTGCCAAACGAGAGAGCGGCATTGTTGCTGCCCTGCGCCTGGCGAAAAACAAACCAGAACACCCCTGCCAGGATCACAAATGGCAGGATATAGCCGAGTGCAGTGGCAATCCCCAACCAGGCGCTGGGGGGCTTAATCTCGATCCGGACTTTATCTGGTGCAAGCTGCTCGGTTGTTACGCCCAGAGCCTTTAGCTGGTCGACCAGGGTGGCATCATTCTCCATATGCGATGAGCGCTCGGTCCCATCGCTGTAGATCACACGCAGACGGCGATCATCTTCAACCAGGCGCTGAACCTTTCCTTTTTGCACATCCGAAGCTACCTGGTTAATAGAAAGGACATCCTGCGTATTTGCTGTCTGGTTAAAATTGTAAATCACCAACGATACGATGGCGATAAACAGCAGCAAATAGATAATCGAAGAACGGTTACGACTGGAATTCACTTTACCTCCAAAAAATCGGACAAAACGCAGGTTCATTCTGATTATACCAATCCTTTAACATGACAGGCGGAATTCTTTTTGTCGGATGGGATTTTCTAACAGCGTTCTAACAATTTCGGGGAAGCAAGAGTATAATCGCGGCATGGCAGAATTTCGTTTTTACCATCCGGTAGAGGTACGTTATGGTGACCTGGATCCCCAGGGACATGTGAACAACGCGCGATATTTAACATACCTGGAGCAGGCGCGCATTGCCTAC
Organism: uncultured Chloroflexota bacterium; assembly: GCA_903871905.1. GTDB lineage: Bacteria > Chloroflexota > Anaerolineae > Anaerolineales > UBA4823 > CAIQIV01. The sequence continues at coordinate 8,282 of CAIQIV010000048.1, forward strand.
CTGGTGCACCTGGGGTTGTGGGATGGGCATTCGTTTCTGGATATTGGAGTGATCCTGGCAGACGTGCACCTGGTGTTCCGCTCCCCTGTCCTCTATGGCCAGAAGATCCGGGTCGGGGTGCGTGTCTCCCGACTTGGAAATAAGAGTTTTAACATGGATTACACTGTCCAGGATGCCCTAACGGGGCAAGAACATGCCAGCGGATCAACTGTGCTGGTAATGTACGATTATCGCCAGGCAAGCACCACGCCAATCACGGATGAGTGGCGGCAGGCAATAGCTTGCTTTGAAGATGGATCTCTATAAGGAGAGCGTGATGACTCCATTGTTTCGTGTCGATACCGATTATATGCTGGAGTTTTTGATCGGTTTGTTGGAGACCCCCAGCCCAACGGGTTTTGCACACCAGGCGATCGATTTCACCGAACAGGCATTGAGGCCATTCCCTGGGCTGGAGTTCTCACGCACCCGTAAAGGTGCGCTGGTTGCTCGTTGGGATGGGGAGCAAGGGGATGCGCCACGCGCCCTGACTGCGCATGCCGATACCCTGGGGGCGATGGTCAAGGAGATCAAAAGCAATGGACGTCTGCTGCTGACAAAGATTGGTGGTTTTGCCTGGAATACAGTGGAAGGGGAGAACTGCACCATCTTTACCCGCCGCGGGCGGACAGTGCGTGGAACCTTGCTGCTTACCAAAGCTTCAGGCCATGTCTATGCTGCGGAGGTTAATGACCTGAAGCGCGAAGACAGCAACATGGAGGTTCGGCTGGATGCACGCACGAGCAGTGTCAGTGAGACGCGGTCGTTGGGGATCGAAGTGGGTGATTTTGTAGCTTTTGATCCACGAGTTGAAGTGGTGAATGGCTTTATCCGCTCGCGCCATCTGGATGATAAAGCCTGTGTGGCATGTATGGTTGCTGCGGTGAAATCCCTGGTGGATGCAGGATTACGACCAACCCAAACGGTTTACCTGCATTTCAGCAATTACGAGGAGGTTGGTCATGGCGCAGCAGCAGGGATTCCTCCGGATGTGGTGGAACTGCTGACAGTGGATATGGCTGCTGTAGGCACCGGGCAGGCTTCAGATGAATTCCATGCCACGCTGTGTGTAAAAGACTCGGGAGGGCCTTACCATCATGGATTCGGCCAGCGGCTGCGCAAGCTAGCTGATGAGCGGGAGATCTCCTATGTTGTGGATATCTATCCCTACTATGGCTCAGATGGTGAAGCTTATTGGCGGTCTGGTGGTGACGTAGCAGTAGCTCTGATCGGACCTGGGGTGGATGCGTCACATAATTATGAGCGCACCCACATGGAAGCGCTGTTAGCTACCACGCAGTGGATCATTGCCTATCTCCTGGAGGGTTGAAAATTATGGAATTAGACGCTTCCCTGCCTCCGGTAAATTTTTCGGATGTGCCGGCAATTGCTCGGGCAGCTGAGGCCCTGGGGTTCAGCGCCTTGTGGTCGACCGAAACACTGCATGATCCCTTTTTACCGGGCGCCATGGTGGCCGAGCATACCCAGCGGATTTCCTTTGGTACGGCGGTGGCGATCGCCTTTGCCCGCAGCCCAACCACCCTGGCGCATACCGCCTGGGACCTGGCGCAGGCATCCAATGGACGATTTATCCTGGGGCTGGGAACGCAGGTCAAAGCGCACATTGAACGGCGATTTGGTATGCCCTGGCCCGAATCGGTTGTGGGGAAGCTGCGAGAGCAGATCGGCGCCATCCACGCTTTGTGGAACTGCTGGCAGAATGGCGCGCAGTTGAACTTCCGGGGTGAATATTATCGTTTAAGCTTGATGTCGCCCTTTTTTAACCCAGGCCGCATTCAGAACCCGGAAATCCCGATTTATATTGCCGGGGTGAACACTGGCCTGGCGCGGCTGGCTGGGGAAATGGCTGATGGTTTCCTGGTTCACCCATTTCATTCGTCTCGCTACCTGGAGGAGGTGTTGGTCCCGGCTTTCCGGCAGGGGCAGGAAAAGGCCGGAAGAAGCCCCTCGGCATTGAAGGTTTCGGCCACGGTTTTCGTCGTGACCACTCCGGAAGAGGATGCCTTCGTGCGCGCTCAGATTGCTTTCTATGCCTCGACGCCTTCGTACCGCGCGGTGATGGCGCTCCACGGCTGGGAGGCGGAAGCCGAGAAGCTTTCTGGCCTGGCGGCGCGCGGGCAGTGGGGCGAGATGGCCAGTGTGATCCATGACGAAATCCTGGATGCGTTTGCAGTAGTCTGCCCGGTAGATGAGCTGCCGGGACGTTTGGCCAGCCGCTATGGCGGCATGGTCGATCGGCTGGGTTTGTATTTGCCGTTTGTGCCAGGACAACGGGATGATTTCTGGAGAGCGCTGGTTGCCGTGTTATAAAGATGGACGAAGATGTTTTCCTGGTGCAGCGCGAGAAGATGGTCAGGGAACAGCTGGCCCGGCGGGGTATCCAGAGCGCGCGGGTGCTCGAAGCGATGCGCAGCGTGCCGCGCCATTCTTTTGTTCCCCTGGAACACCGCCACCTGGCTTACGCTGACGGTCCCTTGCCCATCGGCCAGGGGCAGACCATCTCTCAGCCGTACATAGTAGCATTGATGACCCAACTGTTGGATTTGCAGCCTGGTGAAGAGCGGCCGGTGCTGGAGATCGGTACGGGTTCGGGCTACCAGGCGGCGGTGCTGGCTCAGCTGGCAGCCAGGGTGCACACGGTGGAACGTTTCCCCGACCTGTCAAGAATCGCCGGGCGCATCTTGCATGACCTGGGTATTGAGAATGTTCAGCTGCACATCGGAGATGGGACGCTGGGATTAAAACAGTTCGCCCCGTTCAGCGGAATCCTGGTCACGGCCGCCGCTCCCGAAACGCCCAGGGAGCTGCTCGATCAGCTCGCCAATGAGGCCAGGCTGGTCATTCCGGTTGGCGGCCGCGGGCAGCAGCAGTTAGAACTCTGGCAACGCCAGGGTTCACAATTTTCCTGCACCGAGATTGCTCCTGTTGCCTTTGTCCCGCTGATCGGGAAATACGGCTGGCAGGAAGGTGCTGGTCACTCTTTATGGTAGGCAGCACAATTAAGAACGGCTGGTGGTCACAAAAACCATCGGGCGGCGCCTGGTGTGGTTAAACAGGAAGGATTTGATGATCTGTTCCAGGTCTTCTGGGGCGGTGACCTGATCGCGGGCAATCTCGCTCTTCACCAACTCTCGCGTAGCGGACAGCAGGTCGTCGCCATTGCGGGTGTAGATGAAACCGCGAGTGATGATCTCCGGCTCCTCGCACAGCTGGTTTGAATCTCGTCTCAGAACCAGGTTAATCAGCACAAAACCATCGCGAGCCAGCGCCTCTCGCTCCTTGACCACGCTGGGACCAATATCCCCAACCCCGGCACCGTCGACAAAGACGTAGCCACCCGGCACACGCTCGCCGTAATGCATCTCACCGTCCTGGAACTCCATCACCTGCCCATTTTCTATTACAGCAATGTTCTCTGCGGGGATGCCAACATCAACCGCCAACCTGGCATGCTGGTGGAGTTGGCGCAGCTCGCCATGGATGGGGATGAAATATTTCGGGCGAAGCAGGTTGAGCAGCAGCTTCATTTCTTCCTGGCTGGCATGACCTGAGACATGGACCGGGGCAATGGCCTCGTAGATCACGTTTGCGCCGCGGCGGAACAACCGGTTGATGGTGCGGTAAACGCTTTCCTCGTTACCGGGAATCGGATGAGAGGAGAGAATCACCGTATCTCCCTGGACGATATCAAACTGGCGGTTGGTGCCGCTGGAGAGGCGCCCCAGGATAGATGTAGGCTCGCCCTGGGTGCCGGTGGACATGAGGGCAACTTCCTTGGGTTTCATTTTGAGCGCCTGGTCGACCGGGATAATCAGGTCATCTGGAAAATCCAGGTAGCCAAGGGAGCGGGCGATGCGGGCGTTTTCAACCATCGAGGCGCCAACAAAGGCCATTTTTCGATGATATTCCTGGGCAACATTGCCCACCTGCTGCATGCGCGAGATCAACGATGCAAAACTGGCGACGATCACACGCCCTGGTGCGTTGCGAAATACCTCGCGCAGAGCAGGATCGATCACCCGCTCGGAAGGCGTCCACCCGCGTTTATCCGAATTTGTCGAATCGGACAGCAGCGCCAGAACGCCGCGCCCGACAAACTCAGCCAGCTTGGGATAATCGGTCGGCCAGTTATCCACAGGCGTGTGATCAAATTTGTAATCCCCTGAGTGCACAATCAAACCGGCGGGCGTGGTGATCCCCAGGCCCACACCATCAGGGATGGAATGGCAAACATGAAAGAATTCCACCTGGAAGGGACCAATGTTCACCATTTCACCCGCGCGGACCGTGTTGATCTGTGCCCTGGACAGCATCCCCCCGCGTGATAATTTTGTTTCCAACAGGCCCACAGTCAACGGGGTGGCATAGATCGGGGCGTTCACCTGCTCCAGTACATGCCGGATGGCGCCAGTATGGTCTTCGTGTCCATGTGTGACCACGATACCGCGCACCCACTCGCGCTTGTCCATCAGATATAGAAAATCGGGGATGATGTAATCAATCCACAACATAACGTTTTCAGGGAACATGAGGCCGGTATCCACGATGAGGATGTTCTCTCCATATTCATAGGCCATCATGTTCTTGCCAACTTCCCCTAGGCCCCCCAGGGGAATCACGCGTAATTTCGCATTAGTCATGAAAAACAAATAATCCTTTCAAAAAAATTAATCCTGGACGCGGGTTGGGGCACGCAGGAGATTCCGTTCACGGGCCCACATGGCTGAGCCAATCACCCCAGCATCGTTTCCTAACCTGGCAGGCACAACCTGGATTTCGTCTACGGAGAAGATTTTGATCAGGTTGCGGATGGTGCGGCGGATGGGATCCAGCAGTATCTCACCTGCCTGGGCCACCCCACCTCCGATAACAATCGTATCCGGCCCAACTGCGACGATCAGGTTGGCTGCCAGCAGGCCAATTGCCTGGCCTGCGCGATCGAAGATTTCCCGAGCAACTGGGTCCCCTTCCATGGCCGCCTGGTAGATCACCTTGGGGGTAATGCGGTTTAAATCATAGTCAACCAACGCCCCAATGCTGGTGTTCAGACCCTGGGTAATGGCTTTCAGTCCCATGGCAGCAATGGCTGGCCCAGATGCATAGGTTTCCACACATCCCTGTCCGCCGCAGCCGCAGCGCGGCCCGTGGGGATCCAGCACGGTATGCCCCACCTCGCCAGCTTTTCCCCCGTATCCCAAATGGAGCTTCTGATCCAGGATCAAACCGCCGCCAATACCCGTACCTATCGCAATACAAGCCAGAGTGTTGGCGCCATGCCCCGCCCCAAAACGCCATTCGCCAAAGGTGATGGCTCGCACATCGTTGATCAGGTAAACGGGCAGGTTGGTTGCGGCCGAGATCGTGTCAGCCACCGGCACGTTGGGCCAATTCCCAGGAAAGTTAGGCAGACGTAGCGTGCGGCCGTTTTGGATGTCCAGCGCCCCCGGGGCACCAATGCCGATCCCCCGGATCAGGTGGGTGGGGATGCCGCTGTCGCGGATAATATCATTCAGCAGGTTTGCCATGCGCGCCATAACCGCCGCATGCCCCTCGCGTGCGATGGTGGGGACAGAAATTAATGATAGCACATCGCCGCTGGTGGCGTTCACCAATCCGGCGCGCAAATTAGTGCCCCCCAAGTCACAGCCTAAGAAGTATTCCATAGAAAATGTATAATTCCCTTTCAGCATCTATTTTAACACTATTCTCTGAGATTGCGCCTGCTTGACGCGTGTTTTATTCCGAAGTAGCATTGGAATAGGATTGCGGTTATCATCGCCGGTAATAAAAAAGTGAAGGATGGTTGGGATTCTGGAGGATGGGATGGCAGGTGTAGTGTTTCATGAAAATGTTGTGATTGTGACCGGGGCTTCATGTGGGATCGGACGTGAGCTGGCATACCAGCTGGCAGAGCAGGGAGCCTGGTTGTCGCTGGCAGCGCGGGATGTGCAGCGGTTGGAGGCGGTGGCGCAGGAGTGCCAGGCTCGCGGCGGCAAAGCGATCGCTCAAGCATGCCCTGGTTGGCTTTTATGACTCGCTGCGCATTGAGCTGGCTCAATCAGGAATTAGCGTGACGATTGCCTACCCGGATTTTGTAATGACCGAGATCAGGCAGCGAGCATTTTGCCCGGGCGGACAGCCGCTTGGTGAGAGCCCGGTCCAGGAGGAAAAGGTGATGCAGGTTGATGAGTGCGCCCGCCTGATCCTGAAGGCAGCAGGCAGGCGCAAGCGAGAAGAGGTCATGGGACTGCGAGGTAAGGTGGGGCAGTGGATCAAGCTGATCGCACCCGGTTTGGTCGACCGGATAGCTCTGCGAGCGATCGAGCGTGGGCGGTGATATAATCGACGGACAGAAATCCTCTATTTTTGGAAGGTTGGAATGGCAGTCAATGCTTTTGAAGAACTAAAGTGGCGCGGCCTGGTCTATGATTATGTGGAAGGCGTGCCTGAGCTGCTGGTGCGCGAGAAAGCCACTATTTACAATGGTTTTGATGCTACGGCGGACAGCCTGCACGTAGGACACATGGTGCCGCTGATGGCCCTGGCGCGCTTGCAGCGCTTTGGACACCATCCGATTGCCCTGGCTGGCGGTGGAACCAGCATGAT
>CAIQIV010000049.1 GCA_903871905.1 uncultured Chloroflexota bacterium
AGGCAAACATCCCCTACGGCATAAAAGATATTGCCTGGTCACCAGATAGCCAATCCATCATCGTGTTAGCCCATTATTCTGAATACCCGACCAGCTATTCCGGAAACAGGCAGATGCATAGCGGACTATACCTGGTTGATTTTCTTCATGAAAACCATGTTCAAATTTTACCGCAGTACCAATTTAAAGGATTCCTGTGGGGCACAAACCTGGCTTGGTCGCCAGATGGTAAGAAACTGTTGGTAAGCTGCCAAAAAAACGCACCCCAATTTTGTCTCATCGATGTTAACACTATTTCCCAATAAGAGGGGTAATATGAACAGTAAAGTGTGGCTCCCCATTATCACTATCATCCAGACGTTGTTACTTGAACCGCAATAACGCATAGGGAAGGGGTCTGTGTTCAAATCCGAAAAGCTTTCTGGAAGAGTCGTTGACCTGCTGCTGTTGGTTTCCCTGGCTATTGGGTTAGGTCTGATCTTAGAGAACGATTTTCTCTTTCCAAAAGGTGATTCTTCGCTTTCGACCTATCCAGGGCCAACAGAGACTCAGACTTTTTCACAAGCGACCTATCCTGCTCCACAAGAAACTGCATCAAAACTGTTCTTAACAACCCCATCTCCCACCCCCAACCTGGAAAGAGAAACCCCAACTCCGCTGTGCCCTCCTACCAGACCATCTTTTTCCCACCCACCAATTCCGCCCACCTGGTGGCCTAAAGAACAAAACTGGCCTCCAGAAATAGAAACTCCAACATCATCTCCTCCGGAACCCACCGAAGAACCTTTTCCAACCCCGGCCCTCCTTCTAAACAATACAGAAAAAAATTCGGAAAATACACAGCAGCTTTGGTACCTGTACTATCAAAGTCTTGATAGCGATCAACTGAAGTTACACCGGCTTAAGGTGGATAATCAAGGAAACCTGGTAGGGCAGTCAGACAAACAAATACAATCCCTTTCGATCCCTTACACTGGCAATGAAAGACACAACAATGATGGCCCTACACTTCGGAACATTTTTATATCGCCCGATCATGAGTGGATTTTAATCAATTCTTTTGGACGATCCCCTGAGTTGGCGAATCTATCTTCCTTAACCAGCCAACCGGTATTTACGGACCAATATCCTCTAACCTATTCCTTTGGATGGCTTCCAGATAGCCGGCATATTGTCGTCCAAAATTCAACAATCCATCCACAAGAAATTTGGCTCGTAGATGCCCTTTCTCAAAACCACCAGGTGTTAGACTTCCCAAGGACAACAGATGGTTTTTCCCTCGTACAAGCCGTATCATATTCTTCGGATGGCGAATGGAGTGCAGACGCTGTCGTTTATCCTCCAACGTTTCAAGTCCGGGATGATTATCTGCTTGAAATAGGATTACACCTGGGCGAAAAGGGTGAAAGAAAGATAATAGCCCAAATCGAAGGTGGACATGGAATAGCCGGCTCTAAACTTGAATGGTCACACAATAGCGATAAACTCATGTGGACTGCTGTGGAAATGAAAAAGGTGAATGAAGTCCCTTCCGCTAATTCACAACAGATAGAGATATGGCTGTGGGACAGAACCCTTGGCGCCTCGAAGGTTATCAATGTTTTTGAAAACTCCGTTGAAGACTACAATCATCTGGCTGCCTGGTCACCGGATGATCAATTTGTTGCAGTGATCAAAGAAAAGAGAGAAGAAAATACTGAATCCGAAACTTCCAGCATTTATGTGATAGATATTCAAACTGGTGCCGAAAAACTTGTTACACAATTCCAAGGGCAGCGCGTCTCTAATTTACAGTGGTCACCGAATGGGCAGCTTCTCGCTTTCACTCTTTCAAAAGGGGAGTATGGCGAAATTTGGGCTACAGATCTCAATGGCTGGATCCAATATCCCATTGCTGGCCCAACAACTCGCGATGCTCCTTTTGTTTGGTTACCTTAAAGGCGGTTTCTCTGGAATGCTGAATGACGCCGGCCAGTACCAGGCAAGCGCTGTGAGCTGTCCCGTTTAACAGGATGCCTTTCTTCCCTGGCTAGATCTTTGCCGCGCTTCGCACCAGCGCCCCCTGCAGGCGCTGCAGCGGCTTCCAGCCGCGCACGGTCAGCGCCTCCAGCCCGGTCGGGTTGCGGGTGAGCACTTCATACCCGCTGGCGGTGACCAGCACGGTGTCCGAATGGCGCACCCCGCCCACCCCCGGCAGGTAGATCCCCGGCTCAACGCTGATCAGCATGGTCTCCTGCAGCACATCCGGGCTGCCCTCCGCCACCCAGGGGCCTTCGTGACCGCCCAGGCCAAAGCCGTGCCCGGTGCGGTGCAGCAGCCGCTCCCCGTAGCCTTCCTGGCGCAGGAAGCCGTTGGCGGCGGCATCGATCTCGGCACAGGGCGCGCCGGGGCGCACCAGGGCAAAGGCCCGCCGCCGCGCTTCGCTCATGGCGGCAAAGGCCTGCTGCATTTCCCTGTCCGGCGGGGCCAGGAAAAAGGTGCGCTCGCACTCGGCAGCATAGCCGTTGACGCGCAGCAGCGAGAGGGCAACATGCGGCCCATGGCGCAGACGGTCGGCCACTGACGGCACACTGTGCGGCTGGGCGCTGAGCGGCGCCGGCCAGGCCCCCACCAGCACGCTGGTGGTCAGCGGGTCGTAGCCAACCCGGCGGATGATCTCCAACTGCACCCCGCGCCCCTGGGAGAACAGCTCCAGCTCCGAGACGCCGTGGTAGGCTGCCGCCAGCACCTTCTGCACCGCCAGGTCGGCAAAATACGCCGCCTGGCGCAGCAAGCCCACCTCCGCCGGCGACTTGACCAGGCGCAGCTCCTCCACCAGCGGCAGGGTGCGCGGCTGGAAGCCCGCCAGTTGGACGGCGATCTCCTGCGGCAGCGTCGGCTCCACCCCCAGGGCGCCGTTTTCCAGGCGCAGACCGTCCAGCAGCGCCGCCAGCTTTTCCACGTACCCCTGCCCCGGCGGCGAGGGATATTCCCAATAGGCATGCACCTCCCCCACGTTAGGCGCGGCGCTCAGGTGCTCCTGTTCCAGCGCCGGAACCAGCAGCGCCGCATCCTGCCGGGGCTGCACCAGGATAAAAAAGGGGCGCTCCAGCGGGCGGTAGGAAACGCCGGTCAGGTAGTAGATACTCTCCTCGCCGGAGACGAGGAAAACCTGCAGCCCGGAGCGGGAGATAAGGCTCTGCAGGCGCGCCATACGGGTCTGGTATTCAAGCTTCTCGATCATGTTCCAATTATCCCCCAGGCCGGTCATTTGTGCAATTGGTAAAAAAACAGTTATCCAACCAGGCCCGACAGCAGCCCCACCTGGAACCAGATCAGAATCACGCCAATCATCCCCTGGCGCACCACGGGGCTGAGCGGCATGAAAGCCGTAGCCAGGACCCCAACCAGCGGCAGACCGAACAACAATCCCTGGAGAACTCTTCTTTTTGAATTTGAGGTTCCGAACATGGCAGCCCTCTCTTTAGATAAATATTGGCTCACCGCGCTGTTTTATAAAAACTTTAACCCGGCTCCAAGTCGTTTTTTGATCTTAGAGCCGTCTTTCGACAAGGTGAATTAGACGCCCAAACGCGTCAGAATGGGGTCAAGATGGAAAGGGAAAAGGTCAAGAAAAGATAAAAAAGCTTCTACAGACATGCTGCAGAGGCCCGCTGCCCCCAGGCGAGATAAAACGGCGCTAGAAGTCTTCTGCCCGGAAGCGGTAGCCCACACCCGGCTCAGTCAGGATATAGCGCGGGCGCGAAGGGTCGGGCTCGATCTTGCGACGCAAGTTGCTCAGGTTGACTCGCAGCAGGTGCATATCCTGTTCATACCCGGCGCCCCACACAGTGTACAACAGCATGCGGTGGGTCATCACCTTGCCTGCATTGCGGATCAGGGCGCGCAGCAGGTCATACTCGGTGGGAGTCAGTGTCACTTCCCGTCCCTGGAACAAAACCAGGCGCCGGTTCCAGTCCACCTCCAGCTCATCGGAGCGAAAGACGGCCTCGCTGGCAGCCGGAGCGGTGCGCCGCAGCGCAACCCGCATGCGCGCCAGCAGCTCGCCCACCCCAAAAGGCTTGGTCAGGTAATCATCTGCACCGGCGTCCAGGGCCGCCACCTTGCTCTCCTCCTGCTCGCGCACCGAGAGGATCAGGATGGGGATCTGCGTCCAGGGCCTGGCCTGCCGGATCTGGCGGGTCACCTCGACGCCATCCATATCCGGCAGTCCCAGGTCCAGGATCACCAGGTCAAGATGCCCGCCGCTTACCTGGCTGAGCGCCTCGCGCCCCGTGGCGGCCTCCAATACCTCATATCCCTGGGAGCTCAGGGTGGCATGCAAGAAGCGGCGGATCGGACGCTCATCATCCACCACCAGGATGCGCGCAGCCGGGTTTTCAGGCAAGGCCATGCTCATACTCCTTCTCAAAGTGCACACTGCATTTAACCATCGCGGCTTATCCATCCAGGGGCAAAGCCAAAGTGATCAGCGCCCCGCCGCCCGGGCGGTTCTCAGCGGCGATAAACCCGCCGTGAGCTTCCAGGATGCCTTTGCAGATGGACAGCCCCAGCCCGGTGCCGCTGACACTCTCCGGCCGGTGTACCCGGTAGAACTTTTCAAACACACGCTGCAAGTCCTCCTGTGGAATGCCCGGGCCGCGATCAGCCACCTCAATCTCCAGGAAAGCACCGGCAGTACGGGCGCACAGTTCAATGGGCGCGTCCGGCGGAGAATACTTGATCGCATTGTCAAAGATGTTCACCAGCACCTGGAGCATCAAGACAAAATCCATCGATACCAACGGCAGGTCGGGAGGAACATTAATCACCACCGGGCGGTCACCCAGCCGGCTGCCGATCTGCTCCAGGGAGGCGCCCACCAGATCATCAACACCCAGGGGCTGGCAGTTCAAGCGCATGGCCCCGGCCTCGATACGGGTCATGTGCAGCAGGTTGCCCACCAGGCGGTTCAGGCGGTCAGCCTCTTCGCGGGCAGTCTCCAGCAGATTATCTCGCGTCTCCGCATCCATCGCCGCCCCGGCCTGCTGCAGGCTGGTCAGGGCGCCGGTGATCGAAACCAGCGGGGTGCGCAAGTCATGCGAGATCGAGTTGAGCAGGGCCGCCTGCAGCTTTTCGGTAGCCTGGCTGATCTGCGCCTGGCGCGCCTCTTCCGCCAGCCGGGCGCGCTCGATGGCCATGGAGGCCTGGCTGGCAAAAGCCTCGAGCAGGCGGCGCTGTTCGGGCTGAAGCTGGTCGCCGGGCTGGCGCGGTTGGACGCCCAGGACGCCTATCACACCGCGCGTGGTCTGCAGGGGGATATAGCGCGCCTGCGCAGCCGAGAGGGTGTTGGTCCCCCGGCCGGCCGGCTGGCCATGCCGGTAGACCCAGTCTGCCACAGCTGCCTCGCTCTCCCCCACATGGAAATTCTCGTTGTACGTGTAAGGCTGCAGCACCTCCTTGCGGCCCGGGTCAGCCAGGAACACCACGGCATCCCGTCCAAACGCCTGGCTGACATGCCCCAAAAAGAGGCGCAGGATGGCCTCCAGGCCCTCGGCAGCAGCCAGGTCGCGGCTCAAAGCATACAGGGCAGCGGTATCCGCCTCACGCTGCTGGGCGGCCTCAGCCCGGTCGCTCACCTCGGCCGTGAGCTGGCTGATCACCAGGCTGACCACCAGCAGCCCCAGGAAGGTCAGCAGGTACTGCGTATCCGCGACAACAAAGGTCAGGTGCGGTGGGACGAAAAAGAAATCGTAGACCAGGACACTGAGAATAGCCGCCAGGATGGAGGGCCCCCGCCCCAGGAAATACGAGGCAACCACCACCGCCAGCAGGTAAAACATCACCAGGTTGGCTGGGGAAATGAAAGGCCGCACCACGGCGCTCGCCAGGCTGGCCCCCATGACAATCAAAGCAGCAAAGAAGTAACGCTGATATGGACGGTGAGGGCGAAACGCCTCGGCCTCCTGAAAGACCGGCTGCTCGCGCTCGCTGCTGATCACATACACGTCAATGTCGCCGCTGTGACGAATGATCTGGTCCACCAACGATCCGCGCAGCATATCTTTCCAGCGGGAGCGCAGCGGCTTTCCAGCAATAATCTTGGTCACATTGTGCCGGTGAGCATAGTCCACAAGCAGCCAGGCAGTCGATTCCCCGACCAGGGTCACCGCCCTGGCGCCGAGCTGCTCTGCCAGGAGCAGAGTGCGGGCAACGCGGTCGCGCTTCTCCGCCGGCAGGCGGGTGTGCCCGGCAGTTTGCACATAGACCGCAAACCACTCGGCATTCAGCTCGTCCGCCAGGCGGCGGGCGGAGCGCACCAGCCGCTCGCCCAGCGGGCTGGGGCTGATACATACCAGCAGCCGCTCGGCAGCCGGCCAGGGGCCAGGGATGGACTGTCCCTGCATATAGTCGCGCATCTGGTCATCCAGGCGCTCGGCAGCCCGGCGCATGGTCAGCTCGCGCAGAGCCGTCAGGTTGCCCTTGCGGAAGAACTTCTGGATCGCCCGGGCTGCCTGCTCCGGGACATACACCTTCCCGTCCTTCAGCCGCTGCTGCAGATCGTCCGGCGGCAGGTCAATCAGCACCACCTCCGACACTTCGTCCACCACGCTGTCAGGCACCGTCTCGCGCACCGTGACCCCGGTGATCTGGGCAACCACGTCGTTCAGGCTCTCCAGGTGCTGGATGTTCATGGCGGAATAGACGTTGATCCCTGCCTGCAGCAGCTCTTCCACGTCCTGGTAGCGCCGGGTATGGCGCGATCCGGGGGCATTGGTGTGCGCCAGCTCATCCACCAGCACAACCTGCGGGCGGCGCTTCAAAACAGCATCCACATCCAGCTCGCTCAGGATAACCTGGCGGTACTCAATCTCCCGGCGGGGAATGATCTCAAGGTTTGCCAGCAGCGCCTCGGTCTCCTCCCGGTGGTGCGTCTCCACCAGCCCCACCACCACATCCAGCCCTTCAGCCTGGCGCTGGTGGGCAGCCTCAAGCATGGCATAGGTCTTCCCTACACCCGCAGCATACCCCAGGAACAGGGTCAGCCTGCCGCGCTTCTCCCGCTGCTCCTCTGCCTGCACACGGGCTAACAGCTCATCCGGATCAGGACGCTCGTCGGTCATTTTATCTATTGTAGTCCATCCAGCGCCAGATTGAGCAGCAAAACATTGACCCGCGGCTCACCCAGGAAACCAAGCTGCCGGCCAGACGTGTACTGCGCCACCAGATCCAGCACCTGGGCCTCGCTCAGGCCGCGCAGGCGCGCCACGCGCCCGGCTTGATAGAGCGCGGCCGCCACGGAGATGTGCGGATCCAGCCCGCTGGCCGAGGCGGTGACCAGGTCCACCGGCACAGGCTGCGTGTTCCCCGGGTCAGCTGCCTGCAGCGCCTGCACGCGCTCCTTGACCGCCTGCTCCAGGGCAGGGTTGCTGGGGCCAAGGTTTGAGCCGGAGGAGGCTGCGGCGTTATAGGCAAAAGGCCCGGTGGCCGAAGGCCGCCCCCAGAAATAGCGGGGATCGCTAAAGGGCTGCCCAATCCATTCAGATCCCTGCACAACACCGCCCCGTTCAATCATGCTCCCGTTTGCCTGGCGCGGGAAAAATAACTGGGCCAGCCCGGTGACCACCAGGGGATATAACAGGCCGGTTACTCCCGCCAACAAGAGCAAAACAACCAGCGCGGGACGCAGAATTTTAAACATATTCGCCTCATTTCCACCAAAGACCAAAGATCATACCAGCCCCAATGCCACCAACAGCAGATCCACCAGCTTGATGCCAATAAAAGGAGCAACCAACCCACCCAACCCGTAGATTAATAAATTGTCGCGCAGCAGCCTGGCTGCCCCCAGCGGACGGTAGGCTACCCCGCGCAGCGCCAGGGGGATCAGGGCCACAATGATCAAGGCATTGAAGATCACTGCCGATAGGATGGCGCTCTCCGGCGTCGCCAGGTGCAGCACGTTCAGCGCCCCCAGGGCTGGATAGGTGCTGGCAAAGGCTGCCGGGATGATGGCAAAATACTTCGCCACGTCGTTAGCGATGCTGAAGGTGGCCAGCGCCCCGCGGGTCATGAGCAGCTGCTTGCCAATCTCGACAATATCGATCAGCTTGGTGGGGCTGCTGTCCAGGTCAATCATGTTGGCCGCCTCACGCGCCGGCTGGGTGCCAGTATTCATCGCCACCGCTACATCCGCCTGGGCCAGGGCCGGCGCATCGTTGGTGCCATCTCCGGTCATCGCCACCAGCCGCCCGCCGGCCTGGTACTCGCGGATCAGCTTGAGCTTGGTTTCAGGGGTGGCCTGGGCCAGGAAATCGTCGACCCCGGCTTCGGCGGCAATGGCTGCCGCGGTGAGCGGGTTATCGCCAGTGATCATCACCGTACGGATGCCCATCCTGCGCAGCTGGGCAAAGCGCTCCTTGATCCCGCCCTTGACGATATCCTTCAGGTGAACCACCCCCAGAGGCTGGCCATCGCGCGCCACCACCAGTGGTGTGCCGCCGCTGCGGGCAATCATCTCCACGCTGGAGCGCAGCTCTGGCGGAACCGTAATACCGTTTGCCTGGATCAGCGCCAGCATGGTGTCCGGGGCACCCTTGCGGATCTGCACCGGCTGAGCGCCATCCCCCAGGTCAACCCCGCTGATGCGCGTCTGCGCTGAGAAGGGGATAAAGACCATGCCCTTGACATCTCGGGCTGCAGCGCCGTCCCCGCCCGGCAGGCCGCCGCGCAGATTGTACTTTTCCTTGGCCAACACCACGATACTGCGCCCCTCGGGAGTTTCATCGGCCAGGGAGGAGAGCTGTGCAGCTTCGGCCAGTTCCGTCTCGCTGAACCCCCTGACCGGGATAAACTCCACCGCCTGGCGGTTGCCCAGGGTGATGGTGCCGGTCTTATCCAGCAGCAGCACATCCACATCGCCCGCTGCCTCCACCGCCCGTCCAGACATGGCGATCACGTTGCGCTGGATCATACGGTCCATGCCGGCGATGCCAATGGCTGAAAGCAGGCCGCCGATGGTGGTAGGGATCAGGCACACCAGCAGGGCAACCAGCACGGTGATGGTGACCGGCGCCCCCTGCCCGGCAGCCTCGACCGAGTACAGTGAAAAAGGCAACAGCGTGATACATACCCCCAGGAAGATGATGGTGAAAGCTGCCAGCAGGATGTTCAAGGCAATCTCATTGGGCGTCTTCTGGCGCCGGGCGCCCTCGATCAGACCGATCATGCGGTCCAGAAAGCCATGACCGGGGTCGGCGGTCACGCGCACAATCAGCCAGTCGGAGAGCAGGCGCGTCCCGCCGGTCACCGCGCTGCGGTCGCCGCCCGCCTCGCGGATCACCGGGGCGCTCTCGCCGGTTACGGCGCTCTCATCCACCGAAGCCACACCCTGCACCACCTCACCATCGGCAGGCAGGGTGTCATTAGCCTCTACCAGGTAGTAATCCCCCTGGCGCAGGGTGGCAGAGGAGATGACCTCCACTTCTGCGCTGCGCTGCGGCTGGCGCAGCCGCCGGGCGTTGGTCTCCTGGCGGGTGCGGCGCAGCGCCTCGGCCTGGGCCTTGCCGCGCCCTTCAGCCAGGGCCTCCGAGAAGTTTGCAAACAGCACGGTAAACCACAGCCACAGGCTGATGGCGCCGACAAAGCCAGGAGCCTCGCCCGGCAGCCTGCCGGCCAGGGCCGCCAACCACAAGATAGAGGTCAGCAGGCTGCCAACCTCAACTACAAACATTACCGGGTTCCGTACCATGCCGCGCGGGTCCAGTTTCTTGAAAGCTTCAACAGCCGCCCGCTGGTAAATACCGCGGCGCAGTTCTGCCTGCCGTTGAGCAGCATGGGAAGAAATGGGTTGAATGGTCATAGCTTTTTCTCTTTCACACGCCTCTACCAACCAAGCATCAGATGTTCCACGATGGGGCCCAGCGCCAGCGCCGGCAGGAAATTCAGCGCACCCACAATGATCACAATAGCAATCAGCCAGCCGGCAAACAACGGCCCGTGCGAGGGCAGGGTCCCGGCGCTGGGCGGCGCCTTCTTTTTGCGCACCAGGGAGCCTGCCAGCGCCAGGACTGGCACTGCCAGCCAGAAACGCGCTGCCAGCATTGCCAGGGCACCGGCCAGGTTGTAAAAGGGGGTGTTCCCGCCCAACCCGGCAAAGGCGCTGCCATTGTTGTTGCCCATCGAGCTGAAGGCATACAGCACCTCGCTGAAGCCGTGCGGCCCGGGGTTAAAAACCGACGCTTTGCCCACCGCCGTCGCCACCGCCAGGGCCGTAAAGCCCAACACGAGCAGCGGCATGATCAGGATCACCAGCGAGGCCATCTTCATTTCAAAAGCCTCGATCTTTTTTCCCAGGTATTCCGGAGTGCGCCCGACCATCAACCCCGAAACAAAAACGGCAACGATGACAAAGGCCAGCATGCCATACAGCCCCGATCCGGCCCCGCCCAGCACCACCTCGCCCAGCTGCATCATCACCAGCAGCGCCAGCCCGCCCAGCGGGGTGAACGAATCGTGCATGGCATCTACAGCCCCGTTAGATGTTGCGGTGGTGGTCACCGCAAACAGCGCCGAGCGGGGGACGCCAAACCGCACCTCCTTGCCCTCCATATTCCCACCCGGGTTGGTCTGGCTGGCGACCTGCTCCACCCCCAGGGCTGCCAGCCGCGGGTTCCCGCCTGCTTCAGCAGCATACGCCCCAAAGATAACCACCACCAGGATCACCAGCATGGCTGCCAGCAGGGCCCAGCCCTGGCGCGTATCACCCACCATCCTGCCAAAAGTATAAGTCAGGGAGGCGGCAATGACCGTCTGTCCCAGGGCCAGCAGCAGGTCAGTCAAAGGGGTAGGATTCTCAAAAGGGTGCGCGGCATTGGCATTAAAGAAACCGCCGCCATTGGTCCCCAGGTGCTTGATCGCCGCCTGGGAGGCAGCCGGGCCCAGGGCAATCACCTGCTCACCGACGGTGTTCCCGCCGGCATCACGGGTTGGCTCCAGCAGCACTGCCCGCTGATACGAGGAGAAGGTCTGCACCACCCCCTGCGAGACCAGGGCCAGCGCCAGCAGCAGCGAGAGCGGCAGCAGGATATACAAAACACTGCGGGTGAGATCCACCCAGAAATTGCCCAACAGGCTGGCGGCCTGGCGCGCCAGGCCGCGGATCAAAGCCACCAGGACAGCCATTCCGGCAGCAGCAGAAAGAAAGTTCTGCACCGTCATCCCCATCATCTGGGTCAGGTAACTCAGCGTGCTCTCCCCGGCGTAATTCTGCCAGTTGGTATTGGTGACAAAGCTAACCGCGCTGTTGAGAGCCAGGTCCGGCGCCACCGCCCCAAACCCCTGCGGGTTGAGCGGCAGCCAACCTTGCAGGCGCTGCAGCAGGTACAGGAAGATCACCCCCGCCAGGCTGAAGCCCAACATGGACAGGGTATAGGCTTTCCAGCCCATCTCCTGGGCTGGATCCACCCCTGCCAGGCGGTAGACCAGGCGCTCAACCGGGCGCAGCACTGGGTCCAGCCAGGTGCGCTCCCCCTGGTAGACCCGCGCCATGTACGCCCCCAGCGGCTTGACCAGCAGCGCCAGCAGCACCAGGTAAAACACGATTTGGAAGATTCCATTGAACGTCATCGATGCGCCTCGCTCTTCCCGGCTCAGCCAAACCACTCAGGCTTGAGCAGCGCCAACGCCAGGTAAACAAGCAAACCCAGGGCGATCAATCCTACAATCCAATACAGCCAGCTCATGACTGCCCTCCCAACAATGCCTCGCACAGCCGCACCAGCGCTGCGCTGAGCAGAAAAAAGAGCACTACCAGGCCTAACAAAAGCAAATCCATTTCTTTTATCCTCATGGTGATACCCAGCTGTTCCTGTCTTGCATCAACGATGTAAAACAGGAACAGCAGCTGTTTTCTCACCGCCATTAGACCGCAAATCGGGTCAAGATAAGGTCAAGAACAGGCCTTAATGCGTCAAGAAAGCATGAAGAAAAAAACACCCCAGGCAAGAGGCGCAGCCAAGAACGCCGCGGCTGGTGATAAAATATTCTCCAGCGTTATCCATGTTTATAAAGAGGAACTGTGATGAACCCTGTCTATGCCGCGTACCTGGACTGCCTGGAAGATCTGCACCGCCAGATCCATGAAGCCATCGACGACCTGCCGGTGGAGGCGCTGGACTGGTCGCCCGGGCCAGAGATGAACTCGCTGGCGGTGCTGGTGGTGCACCTGGGCGCCGCCGAGCGCTACTGGATCGGCGACGTGGCGCTGCAGGACCCGGCCGGCCGCGACCGCCCCGCCGAGTTCCGGGCGCAGGGGCTGGGCGCCGCCGATCTCGGGCAGCGCCTGGACGACAGCCTGCACTACGCCCGCCAGGCGCTGGAGAAGCTGCCGCTGGAGGCGCTGGGCGAGCAGCGCTACTCCCCCGTCAGTGGGAGTACCTGCAGCGCAGCCTGGGCGGTGCTGCATGCCCTGGAGCACACTGCCACCCACCTGGGGCACATCCAGGTGCTGCGCCAGTTATGGGACGGCCGGCAGTGAGCTCTGTCTTCGACACCATCCGCCAGCGCTACTCCTGCCGCAGCTACCTGAGGCAGCCCATCCTGGCCATAACCCGCCGGCATTTGCAGGAATACCTGGCGGGGCTGAGCCAGGGGCCGCTGGGCAGCACGGCGCGCTTTGAGCTGGCGGCGGCCAGCGAGGATGATTCCCAGGCGCTGCACGGGCTGGGGACCTACGGTTTTATCAAACATCCCGCCGGCTTCATCATCGGGGCGCTGCCCCCCGGCGAAAAAGACCTGGAGGACTACGGGTACCTGCTGGAGCAGGCGGTGCTGCAGGCCACCGAATTGGGGCTGGGCACCTGCTGGCTGGGAGGCAGCTTCACTCAAAGCACCTTCGCCCAGCGCATCCACGCCCAGGAAAACGAGCTGGTGGCAGCCGTGATCGCCGCCGGCTACCCGGCGCCTGGCAGCCGCGAAAGGGACCTGATCCGCCGCCAGGTGCGCGCCGATGAGCGCCTGTCCTGGAAAAGGCTTTTCTACGACAGCCAGTTCGGCCAGCCGCTGGCCCCCGAGGCCGCCGGCGAGTATGCCCAGGCGCTGGAAATGGTGCGCCTGGGGCCTTCCGCCTCCAACCGCCAGCCGTGGCGCGTGGTGCGCCAGGATGGCGCCTGGCACTTCTACCTGGAGCGCACACCGGGCTACCGCAGCGGCGCAGTCAACCGCCTGCTGCGCCTGGCCGACCTGCAGCGCGTCGACATGGGCATCGCCATGTGCCACTTTGCCGCTGCTGCCGGGGCATTGGGACTGGCCGGGCGCTGGCAGGTGCGCGACCCGGCGCCGTCCGTGCCAGATGAGCTGATAGAATACACCGCCAGTTGGGAAATAAATGGATAAATACTCCTGATTGTGAGGAATATCGTATAATTCATGTGCGGAGGCCATGCCTATGAACGTGCCAAACCAAGATATCCTCTATGTCGTCGGAGCTGAGGGCAAACCCACGGCGGTGTTGATCAACATCACCACCTGGGAACGCATCCTGGATGCTCTGGAAGATGCAGAAGATGCAGCGCTGGTCAAAGAGTCCCTGGCTGCGCTGAATACTGCTGGGGGGAACCTTGCCCAGGCTGGCTTCATCTCCTGGCATAAAGCCCGCTCAGAATTGGAGCGATTGGATGACGCCAAAAAGTAAGCCCGATGCCAGCCTGTCACCATCAGCCTACGCCGAACTTGAAAAATTGCCGGGCAACTTACGCAGACAAATGATTAAAACCATTGACCAGCTTAGCACAAATCCCCGTCCACCCAACAGCAAACCTCTAAAGCTTGAAGAAATACCCCAGGAGATCCGCCGCGTTCGGCTAGGGAAATGGAGAATCATCTATTTTATTCTGGATGAACAGCCAGTAATACTGGGTATACGCCGCAGGCCACCCTATGATTACGATGACCTGGAACTCCTTACCCAGGATCATGACTGAAAACCATTATGGATAGCCTGATTCAGACCGCGCTGAAGAAAGCCCAGGCTGTCCTGGACAGCGAGTGCAGTCCCATCGGGCTGATCGCCTCTCCCGAGGGCTATCCCCACGTGTGGGCGCGGGACAGCGTGATCACCGCCCTGGGCGCCCTGCTCTCCCCCGGTCACGAAAACTGCCTGCGGGTCTCGCTGCACACACTGGGCGGGCAGCAGTCCGAGCTGGGGGCCATCCCCAATAACGTCAGCCTGGCCACGGGACGGCTCGACCACACCAACGCCGGATCGGTAGACTCCAACCTGTGGTTCATCCTGGGGCACGCCTTCCAGCAGCGCGCCTTCCGCGACACCAGCTTCCTGCGCCAGCACTGGCCAACCCTGGAAAAAGCCCTGCTCTGGCTGCGCTACCAGGACTCCAATGGCTGCGGCCTGCTCGAGGTGCACGAAGCCGCCGACTGGGCCGACCTGCTGGCCAACCGTTTCAATGTCCTGTATGACAACGTACTGTGGTACGCCGCCCTGCGCGCCATGGCCGAGATGGCCGGCGCCCTGGGGTTGGAAACCGGGCGCTGGTCTGCCATGGCGGATGACGTGCGCCACAAGATCCGCATCGTGCTGTGGGTAGGCAAGGAGAATGAAGAGGAATGGGGACCCGCCTGCCCGGGGCACACCGAGTGGGCCCACACCCTGAGCCAGGTGGACCCGGTGCTGGTCAAGCGCCCCTTCTTCCTGCCTTACGTAGCCTTCCGCGACTTCGGCGACTACTGCGATGTGTTTGGCAACCTGCTGGCGATCCTGCTCGGCGTGGCCAACCCCGCCCAGGAAAAGCGCATCCTGGACTACCTGCACCAGGTAGGCATCGCCAACCCCTACCCGGTGCGCGTGCTGCACCCGGTGATTCACCCGGGGAACAAGGACTGGCGCGAGTATTACCGCAACAACAACCTCAACCTGCCGGAACAGTACCACAACGGCGGCATCTGGCCGTTCGTAGGCGGCTTCTACGTGGCAGCGCTGGTCAAGACCGGGCGCATAGACGAGGCGCGCCGCCAGCTGCAGAAACTGGCCGAGGCCAACCGCCTGGGGATTGAACAAGAATGGGAGTTCAACGAGTGGTGCCACGGGCGCAGCGGCCAGCCGATGGGCTACCCCCACCAGGCCTGGTCTGCCGGGATGTACGTATTTGCCTATCACTGCGTGGCCGGGGGCCGCCTCCCTATCCTGGGAGAAGGACAATGAGCCAGGCCGCCCGCATCGCCACCCTCACCCTCAACCCGGCCATCGACCAGACGGTGTCCATCCCGGGCTTCCGCGCCGGGCAGGTCAACCGGGTGCAGTTCACCCAATCCGACCCCGGCGGCAAGGGTATCAACGTGGCCTCCATCCTGGCTGACTGCGGATACCCGGCCGCGGTCACCGGTTTCCTGGGCAGGGAAAACACGCCGATCTTCGAGCGGCTGTTTGCCAGCAAGCGCATCGAAGACCGCTTTGTGCGCATCCCGGGCGCCACCCGCACCGGGATCAAGATCATCGACGAGACCAGCCAGGAAACCACGGACATCAACTTCCCTGGGCTGGCGCCGGCGCAGGCCGATATCGAGCTGCTGCTGCAGACGGTGCAGGAGCTGCTGGAGACCTGCGCCTGGGTGGTCATGTCCGGCAGCCTCCCGCCCGGCTGTCCCCAGGACATCTACTGCCGCCTGGCCCGGCTGGTCTCCAGCCGCGGGCGCAAGGCCGCCCTGGACACCAGCGGGGAGGGGCTGCGCCAGGCACTGCCCGCCGCCCCGGCGCTGGTCAAGCCCAACCTCCAGGAGCTGCAGGAGCAGGCCGGGGGGGCGCTTTCCAGCCAGGCAGAGATCATCCGGGCCGCCCGGGGCTGGCTGGACATGGGCATCGAGACCGTGGTGGTCTCCATGGGCGCCGCTGGGGCGCTGTTCATTGAGCCCGGAGCGGTCATCCTGGCCCGTCCGCCGCAGGTCAGGGTGCGCAGCACCGTGGGGGCCGGGGATGCCATGCTGAGCGGGGCCGTGGTGGGCAAGATGCAGGGCGCCTCGCTGGCCGAGTGTGCCCGGCTGGGGACCGCTTTTGCTGCCAGCGCCATCTCGCACCTCGGCTCCGGACTGCCCGCAACCGGGGTGGTGGAGGACTTCAAGAACCAGGTCGTCATTAAATGGCTGGGGGAGCCAGGCTTACCGTAGACCAACAAATTGAACACGGCCGCCAGGAATGGCCCGGCCAGATAAGAGGTAATGGATTTGACCACCCGCATGCAGGAACAAAAATATCTCCAACTGTTAGCCCAACAATACCCGACGATCCAATCCGCCTCCACGGCCCTGATCCGACAGAGCGCGCGGTTGAGCCTGCCCAAGGGCACCGAACACTTTGTCTCGGATATCCACGGCGAATACGAGGCGCTGCGCCACGTGCTGCGCAACGGCTCCGGCGCCATCCGGCGCCGCATTGACGCCATCTTTGGCGGCGAGCTCAGCGAAGAGGAAAAATGCAGCCTGGCGACGCTGATCTACTACCCACAGGAGAAGCTGGCCCAGATGCTGCCGGGAATTGAGAACGAGGCGGAGTGGTACCGCAGCACCCTGCTGCAGATACTCGATGTCTGCCGCTCCCTATCAGCCCGCTACCCGCACACTTATGTTAAAAAGTTCCTTCCCGAGCCGTTTGCCCTCATCCTCGATGACCTGCTGCAGGAGCAGGAAACACTCGAAGACCGGGCGGACTTTTTCCGCAGCACGCTTGACACGATTATCAGCACCTCCAGCGCCCCGGCGTTTATTATCGCCCTGGCCGAGCTGACCCACAAGCTGGCCATCAGCCGGCTGCACGTGATCGGAGATATCTTTGACCGCGGCCCTGGCCCGCACCTGATCCTGGACATGCTGATGGAACATCCCCTGGTCGACATCCAATGGGGCAACCACGATATCGTGTGGATGGGCGCGGCTGCCGGCAGCGATGCCTGCATCGCCAACGTGGTGCGCGGCTGCCTGCGCTACGCCAGCACCGACACCCTGGAGCACGGCTACGCCATCAACCTGCTGCCCCTGGCGTCTTTTGCCGTTGACACCTATGCCGATGACCCCTGCAGCCTGTTCCGCCCTCACCTATCAGGCGGCGAAGACTTCAGCCCCGCTGAGCTGAGGTTGATGGCGCAGATGCACAAGGCCATTACCATCATCCAGTTCAAGCTGGAAGGGCAGCTCATCGCCCGGCGCCCCAGCTATGGCATGGAGGACCGCCTGCTGCTGGGGAGCGTCAACTACCAGGACGGGACGGTCGAGTTAGACGGCACCCTTCATCCGATGCTCGACACCCACTTCCCCACCGTCGACCCGCTGCAGCCGTATGAGCTGACCCCGCGCGAGGCGGGCGTGGTCGAAAAGCTCAGGCTGTCCTTCACCAACAGCCAGAAGCTGCAGGAACACGTGCGCTTTCTCTACTCACGGGGCAGCATCTACCTGGTGCACAACGGCGACCTGTTGTTCCACGGCTGCATCCCGATGAACCCGGATGGGACATTCCGGCCCTTTGAGGTGGACGGCCGGACCGCCTCCCCACGGGAATTCCTGGACTGGGTGGACCGCCTGGTGCGCCAGGGCTACTTTGCCACCGATCACCCGGAGCAGAAGCTGGAGGGAATGGACGCCATGTGGTACCTGTGGAGCGGGGCGCAGTCCCCGCTGTTTGGCAAGCAGAAAATGGCCACCTTTGAGCGCTACTTTATCGCCGATAAAGCCACCCATGCTGAAAAACGTGAGCCCTACTACGAGCTGCGAGAGCGAGAAGAAATCGCCCACAAGATCCTGCTGGAGTTCAACCTGGACCCGGAGCGGGGGCACATCATCAACGGGCACGTGCCGGTCAAGGCCAAGCAAGGAGAGAGCCCGGTCAAGGCCAACGGGCGGCTGATCGCTATTGACGGCGGCTTCTCCAAGGCCTATCATGGGCAAACCGGCATTGCCGGCTACACCCTGGTGACCAACTCCTGGGGGCTGCTGCTGGCCACTCACCATCCCTTTGTCTCAACCCAGCAGGCCATCGAGCTGGGACTGGACATCGAGTCAAAGATCAGCGTGCTGGAAAGCTACCAGGTACGCAAACGGGTGCACGACACCGACCCTGGGCAGGAGATCCAGCGGCAGGTTGAGGAGCTCAGCACCCTGATCAGCGCCTACCGGGACGGGTTGATCAAGGAGAGTGGACCAATATATTAACCTATGCACATGTTATTATGGGTTCAACACAACGGAATACAGGCTGATCTCCGCAGCCTCCGCCGCCAGCCTGACCGGGCCGGCATACGCCATGCCCAGCTTCTTCAGCAGCCGGATCGAGCGCTCGTTGTCCGGGTTGACCACCGCCAGCAGGCGCTTCAACCCCAGCACATCCCGGGCATAGGCCGCCACCGCACCGGCTGCCTCGTAAGCATAGCCCTGCCCCCAGAACTGCTCCAACAGAGCATAGCCAATATCCACATCCGGCAGAACATCCCGCCGGATCAGGCCGCACATCCCGATCGGGACGCGCTCCGGCTGCAGCTCCACCAGGTACAGGCCGTAACCCAGGCGCCGGCAGCTTTCCAGCGGGCCGTTGAGGATATAACTGCGCGCGTCGGCCAGGGTGCGCACGCCGCGGTCGCCGATATAACGGTGAAAGGCCGGCTCGTTGAGCAGGGTAAGGATGAACGGCGCATCCTCATCCATAGAGAGCCAGCGCAGCGCCAGCCGCGGCGTTTGGAGCACTTCCATCCTCAACCCCTCCCGGCCAGGGAAGATGCGCTCAACGCCCGCTGGCCCCGTTGATCTGCTCCAGCAGCGCCGGCAGCCGGCCAAGATGCTCCACCTGGTAAAAACCGGGCTGCTCGGGAGGCGGCTGATCGGCAGCCTCGTGGGCCCAGGTCAGGTGGAAGGGGACATACACGGCGCTGCCGCCCAGCGCCAGCACGGGCAGGATGTCCGAGCGCAGCGAGTTGCCCACCATCAGGAAACGCCCGGCAGGGATGCCGCTGCGCTGCAGGATGCCGGCATACACCGCCTGGTTTTTATCACTGACGATCTCCACCTGCGAGAAGTACTGCGCCAACCCCGAGCGGTCAATCTTGGCCTGCTGGTCGAGCAGGTCCCCCTTGGTGATCAACACCAGCGGGTAAGACTGCGCCAGCAGGGGGATGGTCTCAGCCACGTAATCCAGCAGCTCAACCGGGGCGGTGAGCATGCGCCTGGCCGTATCGATGATCGCCTGGACATCCGCCCCGGCGAGGCGGCCCTCCGTCAGCTCCAGCGCTGTCTCGATCATCGACAGGGCAAAAGCCTTAATGCCGTAACCATAGTGCTGCAGGTTGCGCATCTCGGTCTGGTACAGGCGCTCCTGGATCCACTGCGGGTCATGGTAGTGCGCCAGCATGCGCCGGAAATCCGCCTGGGCGGCGTGATACAGGCGCTCGTTGTGCCACAGCGTATCGTCGGCATCAAAGGCAATCCGGTCAAATCTTCTGCTCATCGTTTTATCATCCAACATATCACCTGACATTCTATCTCCATCCAACCTACAGCGCTCCAGGTCTGGAACGCCCCAACCGGCAATTCCAAAATTATACCTCTTCGATACATTTCCAGCCTGGCAGCAAATCACAGCCCGGCAGCATCTCCATTATCGGCTATAATGATATCGATCGAATCTGAAAATTATTGCCAGACGCCGACACAATTTTCAGCAGAAAAAATATCCTTGTCAGCATGTGAGAGCGCTTATGACAGATAATCCACAAACAAAGCGCATCCTCCTGGTTGAAGATGATACTCTCATCGCCGCCGCTGAAGCGCACTCGATCAAAAACCTTGGATTTGATGTCATCCAGGCCTGCAACGAACAGGAGGCTATCCGCCTGGGGATCAACGACCCGCAGATCGACCTCATCCTGATGGATATCGACCTGGGCCGTGGCACGGAAGGCATTCGCATTGCCCAGGAAATCTTACGACAGCGAGAGATCCCAATTATCTTCCTCACCGCGCATACCGAGAGGAATATGATAAACCGGGTCAGGGGCATCGCCCGCTATGGATTCCTCCCCAAGAATATGAGCGCCAATGCGCTGCTCTCATCCATCGAGGCAGCCTTTGACCTGTTCGATGCCCACCAGCAGACGCGCAAAATTGAAGAAAAGCTGCGCCAGGCAAATGAGCGCCTGGAACTGGCCCAGTCCGCCTCCCACGCCGGCATCTGGGATTGGGACGTGGTTACCGGCGAGATCACCTGGACCGACAGCTTGTTTGAAGTATTTGGCCTGGACCCATCCCAGTCAGAAGCATCCTTTGAGACCTGGAACCGCATCCTGCACCCGGACGACCGGGAAACAGCCAACCGGCGCATTGAGCGTGCACTGCAGGAGCACACCAGGCTGGACAGCGAGTACCGCATCCGGCTGCCAGATGGCCGGCAGCGCTGGATCAGCGCCCTGGGCAAAGGCGTTTACAACGAACAGGGAGAAGCAGTGCGCATGACCGGCATCTGCCTGGACATTACCGAGCGCAAGCAGACCGAGGCGGCGTTAAAGGCCAGTGAGGAAAGATACCGCTACCTGTTCTCCGGGTTGGTGGTGGGCTGCTCCCTGCAAGAGATGATCTACAACCAGGCCGGGGCTGCTGTAGATTACTACACCCTGGATGTCAATCACGCTTATGAGACCATGCTGGGAGCACAGGCTGCTGACGTGGTGGGCCACAAAGCCAGTGAAATCCTGCCTGAGGCAGAACTAAAAAAGTGGCTGGAGATCTTTGCCCCCGTGGTCAGCAGCGGACAGATTGCCCATTACAACATGTACTCCCCCCTGAACCAGAAACACTTTGAGGGTTCAGCCTTCCGCCCAGAACCGGGGAAATTTGCCACGACATTTATTGACGTGACCGAGCGTGTCCAGGCTGAAGCTGAGCTGGAGCAGCGCGTCCTGGAACGCACCACCGAGCTGCACCAGGCCAACCTGGAACTAAAACGCTCCTCCAGGCTGAAAGATGAGTTCCTGGCAAACATGAGCCACGAACTGCGCACCCCCCTCAGCAGCATCCTGGGGCTGGCCGAGGTCCTGCAAGTAAAAGTATACGGCGATCTGAATGACCGGCAGATCAAGGCGCTGCTTGGAATCCGCGAAAGCGGGGAGCACCTGCTGTCAATGATCAACAACATCCTGGACCTGTCCAAGATGGAAGCCGGAAAGATGGAGTTGAAACTGGCGCCAGTGAACCTGGAAACGGTGATCCAGGCCTGCCTGCGCATGGTCAAGCAGATCGCACAGCACAAGCAGCTGCGCCTTTCCACCCGCGTGGATACTGCCATCGGCCTGGTAATGGCCGACGAGCAGCACGCCAAGCAGATCCTGCTCAACCTGCTGAGCAACGCGGTGAAGTTTACCCCGGCCGGCGGCTCCGTGGGCGTGGATCTGGATGGCGACCAGCAGAAACAACTGCTGCACCTGTCTGTATGGGACACCGGAATTGGCATCCCCGAGGAAAACTTCCAGCAGCTTTTTGAACCCTTTGTACAGCTGGATGGAGGGCTGGCGCGGCAGTACGAGGGGACCGGGCTGGGCTTGACCCTGGTTCATCACCTGGTTGAGCTGCACGGTGGAAGCATTTCCCTGCAAAGCAAAGTGGGAGAAGGCAGCAGATTCACAGCCACGCTGCCCTGGATTCCAGCCGAACCTGCTTAGGCCAGCCTGACCCAGGCTTAACCCTCTCAATCCCTGTCCCGCTTATGGCTCAGATAATCGTGCCACAGCAGGCGGGCTGCCACGGCGCGGTACGGGCGCCAGGCCTCGGCCATGCGCCCCATCTCGTCTGATGTCGGCGTCTGTGGCAGCGTAAAGGCGCGGCGGGCGGCTGTGTGCAGCGCCAGGTCCCCCGGCGGCCAGGCATCCGGGCGGCACAGCGCCATCAGCAGGTAGATTTCCGCGCTCCACGGGCCAATGCCCTTGAGCTGTACCAGCCGCTGGCGCACCCGGTCATCCTCCAGCGTCTCCAGCTCCTCCAGGTCCAGCCGCCCACTGACCAGTTCGGCCGCCAGGAGGCGGCAGTAGCCCGCCTTCTGGCGGCTGAAACCGATGCGCTTGAGCTCGGCGTCGTCAAAATTGAGAAAATCCGCCGGGTCGACCCCCGGGCTGGCCGCCTGCAGGCGCTCAAAGGCCGCCAGCGCCGAGGCCAGCGACACCTGCTGCTCCAGGACGATGCGCACCAGGGTGGGAAACCCCGGCGGGCGCGCCCACAGCGGCGGCGGGCCAAAGCGCTCCAGGATGTCCGCAAAAACCGGCTCGCGCTGCGCCAGGGTTTCAGCCGCCTGGCGCAGCGCTGTTTCGTCTAATACACAGGGGTAACTCTCAGTTTCCAGGGACCAGCTCCAGCTTGAGCTGCTGATTCTCTGCCGCACCAGGCGCAGGCACGGCAGCCGCGCCCGCCGCCGCCGCTGCCCGGGCACTCTCTGCCGCCAGCAGCGCCCGCTTGCGCTCCAGCCCCCAGCGGTAGCCTCCCAGGCTCCCGTCGCTGCGCACCACCCGGTGGCAGGGGGTGACCAGCGAGACCGGGTTGGCGGCGCAGGCGCTGGCTACCGCCCGCACCGCGGCCGGCCGGCCGATCTCCTGGGCCACCTGGGTGTAGCTGCGCCGCTCGCCGTAAGGGATGCTGCGCAGCGCCTGCCACACCCGTATTTGGAATGCGGTGGCCTGCAGATCCAGCGGCAGGTCCAGGGCCCGCCCCTCCCCAGACAGGTATGCCTGCAGCGCCTGCAGCCACTCCGCCGGCAGGGAATCATCCCGCTCCAGGCGGGCGGCCGGATACTCTGCAGCCAGGGCGTGCTCCAGGGCCGCATCCTCGTCGCCAAAGCTGACCGCACACACGCCGCGCCCGGTGCCTGCCACCAGCATGCGCCCCAACGGGCAGTCGATAATTGTATAGTGAATGTCCATATCCTTTCCTCCACGGCGGTAAGCCGCCGGTG
This sequence comes from uncultured Chloroflexota bacterium, assembly GCA_903871905.1. Taxonomy (GTDB): domain Bacteria; phylum Chloroflexota; class Anaerolineae; order Anaerolineales; family UBA4823; genus CAIQIV01. Next base: position 22,961 of record CAIQIV010000049.1, read on the forward strand.
TCATGCCTAATTCATGCGCCGCCTGGCTGTACAGCCGGCTGCTTGAGCCGTAGCCCGCGGCATACAGCGCCTGGCTCACCGGCTGCCCGGCCTGCGGGTCATCCGCCGGGCGCACCAGCTCTTTGAAGCGCTGGAGACGCCGGGCCGCAGCGTACTGCCGCGGCGTCAGCCCGGTGGCCGCCTTGAACACGCGGTGAAAATGGTAAGGGCTGACACCCACCTGCTGCGCCAGTTCGTCCAATGAAAGCGGCCGGTCCGCCGCCTCGATCAGCTCACAGGCCTGCTGCACCCACTCCGCCTGCGGCTCCACCAGGTCGCGCGGATGACAGCGCCGGCAGGGGCGGAACCCGCCGGCCTCGGCCTGCTCTGGAGCAGCAAAAAACACCACCTGCTCGCGCCGCGCCCGGCGCGCCGGGCAGGCCGGCTTGCAGTAGATGCCGGTGGAGCGGATCC
>CAIQIV010000050.1 GCA_903871905.1 uncultured Chloroflexota bacterium
GAAGTATCCAGGCCTGGACCTGGTCCCATACCCGACTGTGGAAGACGGGGTGATGGCTGTTTCAACCGGCAAGGTGGACGCTTTCGTCAATGAAGTGTTTGCCACGGTCTATCCAATCCGTAATAAATCGATCAGCAATGTTAAGATTGCCGCTGCCCTCAGTTCCGACCTCCCGGGGTATGCTATTGGGGTCCGCGATGATTGGCCAGAACTGGTCACCATTCTTAACAAGGCTTTGCCTTCCATCACCATGGAAGAACGCTCGCAACTCTCGCAGAAGTGGCTTTCGGTCAAGTTTGAGCAGGGGATTGATTATTCACTGCTCACCAAGGTCCTGGCAGGCGGCCTGGCAATACTGGGGGTCTTTGTGTATTGGAACCGGCGACTTTCTAAGGAAGTGGCGATACGGAAACGTATTGAGGAAGAGTTGAGAAAGGTTCAGCATCACCTGGAGGGCCTGGTGCGGGATCGCACCGCAAACCTGGAGACCAAGAATCTATTGCTTGAAGCTGAAATTGCCGAGCGTGAGCGGGCGCAGCGGGAACTGGAGGAGAGCGAAACCAACTTCCGCGCCATGGCCGAAAATGCCAGTGATGCGATTCTGATTGCCGCCGGCCCGGATGGGAATTTTGTATTTGCCAACCGCTGGGCTGAAGGGTTGACCGGGTATACCGCGACGGAGCTGGGTGCCATGGGATTCCAGGGATTAATACACCCCAGCGAGTGGGGCAGGATGGCCGGGTTGCTCGAAAAAGTCCTGCCAGTCGATGCCCTGCCCACGCCGGATGAAACTGTGTTTGTCCATAAAAACCAGGGCAATACTTTTGTTGAAATGACGACCACCCATATCCGCTGGCAGGGTAAAACGGCAGTGATGGCCATTGCTCGCGATATTTCGGAGCGAAAGAAGCGAGAAGCCGAGATTATCCAGCAGAAAAATGAGCTGGAAGTGATGGCTGACCTTTCTGCGGCGGTGCGCCAGGTCAATGACCCAGCAGAGATGGCTGCCCTGTTCCTGCGGCGCAACCTGGAACTGCTGGAAATGGAGTGGGGTTTGTTGGCTGTTTTGAATGGGGATGACCTGCTGTTCCTGGCGGACCAGGGGCTGCCAGCGTTGCCTGAGTCAGAAGTTGCGGCGCTCAAGATGGACCTGTATAATCGGCTGTTAGCCGGAACCCCGGTTTTTCTCTCCAGTGAACAGCAGAGCCCCCTGGACGCGCAACCGGCTTTTGAATCGGCTGTGCTGCCGGGAGCCTGTGCCAGAGTTTTTATCCCGCTCAAGTCATTCGACTGCCCCATTGGCGTCCTGGCGCTTTTTGCTGCAGCTCCCAGGGCTTTTTCTCCCCAGGTTCGCCGGCTGGCGGCTGCCGTTGCAGACCAGGCCGGGTACGCTCTGGAGAGAATGCAGGCGATGACCACGCTGGAGGTGCGGGTTGCCAGCCGCACCCGCGATTTGTCCACTCTTTACCAGGTGATGACTGCTGCCAGCCAATCGGTGGAGTTGGAGCCGGTTTTGATCCAGGTGCTGCACCTTGCCCTGGCAGCGGTCAACTGCTCTACCGGTTGCATCCAGCTGCTAAAGGCCGATGAGTCATCCCCTGAACTGGTGGTACACAGCCAGGTGTCTGCCTCCGATCTCCGTGAGCTGTTGGAAGCCCTGATACAGCCTGCCCTGGTGCAGCAGATCCTTTCCACCAGCAGGCCGCTGCTGGTTCCGGACAGCTCTGGCCTTGATCAGTTGCCCAGCCTGGCTTCCCAGGAATTGCCAGGGGAACTTGCGGGCGTGCCTCTGAGGACCGGCGGGGATACCCTGGGGATCCTGTGGGTCTATAGCCAGCAGGTTGGCCATCTGACCCAGGAGGATATCTCGCTGCTGGCCTCAATTGGAGAGCACGTGGGAACAGCCATCGAAAAAGCCCGGCTGCGCGAGCGCACCCAGCAGCTGGCCATCCTGGAAGAGCGGCAGCGCCTGGCGCGCGATCTGCATGATTCGGCGACCCAGTTGATTTACAGCTTGCTGCTCCTGGCCGGCTGCGCCAAGAAGAGTGTGACCGCCCAGGATATTGACAGCTCGTACCAGTTTGTCCGGCGTATTGAGGAGATTGCCCGGCAGGTGATCAAGGAACTGCGCCTGTTGATCTTTGAGCTGCGGCCGTTGGATTTGCAGCAGGAAGGCTTGCCCGGGGCTCTGCAGCTGCGCCTGGCCTCGGTGGAACAGCGCGCTGGTATCCATACCCGCCTGCTGGTGGAGGAGTACACGGCAGCTCCTGTTCTTGTGGAGGAAGGCCTGTTTCGCATTGCTATTGAAGCTTTGAATAACAGCCTGAAACATGCGGATGCATCGGAGGTCACCGTGCAGCTGCGGCGCTCTACAGGAAAAATCATGTTGGAAATTCTGGACAATGGCAAGGGTTTTTCGCCTGGCATGGAAGACAACGGCGGCAATGGCCTGCCAAACATGCGCGCCCGGGCACTCGCCATTGGGGGAAAAATGGAAATTGCCTCGGCGCCAGGAGCAGGAACTACGGTGATTATCAGTTTAGAGGATTTGAATGGAAGATAAAATTCGCGTGCTGATCGTCGACGACCATATTGTGGTGCGGGAAGGGCTGCGCTCGATGTTCATGATGGAGCCGGATATCGAGCTGGTTGGTGAAGCAAAAGACGGTGTCGAAGCGGTGGAAAAGGCCCAGGAATTATCGCCGGATGTGGTGCTGATCGACCTGGTCATGCCTCGCAAGAACGGCATTGAAGCTATTCGCGAGATCAAAGCCCGTAACCCGCGCATCCGCATCCTGGTCTTGACCAGCTTTGCCGAAGATGCGCATATTTTCCCGGCCATAGAGGCCGGCGCCATCGGCTACATGCTGAAGGATACGACTGCCGCCACGTTGGTCCAGGCAGTGCGCATCGTCAATCACGATGAGCCTTCCCTGGCTCCTGAAGTCACCCGCAAGCTGATGCAGGCCCGGACGCCTCCAAAGGAAACCGTCCAACAGGATGAGAGCCTGACCCCCCGGGAAAAAGAGGTGATCATCCTGGTGGCAAAGGGCCTGTCTAACCAGGATATTGCCGACCGCCTGGTGCTGAGTGAGCTGACCGTACGCTCGTATGTCAGCACCATCATCTCTAAGTTGAACCTGGAAAACCGTACCCAGGTGGCGCTGTATGCCCTGCGCCGCGGCCTGGCTGACCTGGATGCCTGATTTCACCTGCACAGACCTCCATACCCCACAAATGTTGTGGGTTTGAATCAAATTTGTTGGGCCATCGACCGCTGAGAAAGTGGTCGATTTTGCTTCCGGGAATCGCCGCAATTTAATGATGACAGGGGGGGAAAAGGATGTCATGATCAGGCCAAGAGAGAAACTGCCCCAGTTTTCTCATGCTTGAATTCAAGATTTCGGAAACCGGAGGAATAAATGTTCAAGAAGAATCTCGTTCTCAGTATGCTGGTTGTGGTTGTCCTGCTGGCCGCGGCCTGCGCGCCCGCCGCCACACCGGCCCCGGCTCAACCCGTTGCTACCCAGGCTCCTGCCCAGCCAGCAGCCACAGAAGCCCCCGCTCAGCCTGCTGCCCAGGGTACCAACATGGATGAATTGGTCAAGGCTGCCCAGGCAGAAGGCATGCTGACCGTCATTGCCCTGCCTCACGATTGGTGCAACTACGGCGAGGTCATTGAGACATTCTCGAAAAAATACGGTATCAAAGTAAATGAACTCAATCCGGATGGCAGCTCGGCGGATGAGCTGGAAGCGATCAAAGCCAACAAGGACAATAAAGGTCCTCAGGCGCCGGACGTGGTGGATGTTGGCCTTGCCTTTGGCCCTCAAATGGTAGCCGAAGACCTGGTTCAGCCGTATAAGGTTTCCACCTGGGACACCATTCCGGATGAGATGAAAGATAAGGACGGTAACTGGTGGGGCGATTTCTTCGGTGTGATGGCCTTTGAAGTCAACAAAGACCTGATCACCAACGTCCCCCAGGACTTTGCTGACCTGCTCAAACCTGAGTTTAAGGGCCAGATCGCTCTCTCTGGCGATCCACGCTCCTCAGCCCAGGCGCAGAACGCGATCATTGCGGCTGCACTGGCCAACGGTGGCTCGCTGGATAACGTAGAGCCGGGCCTGCAGTACTTCAAGAAGCTCAACGACGCTGGCAATTTTGTACCTGTTGCTGGCAAGCAAATGACCGTTGCCAAGGGCGAGACCCCCGTGCTCTTCCGCTGGGATTTCAATGCCCTGGCTGACAAGGCCATCCTGGCGGGCAATCCCAACGTTGAGGTGGTAATCCCCAAGAGCACCTCCCTGGCTGGCTTGTATGTCCAGGCGATCAGCAAGTATGCCCCGCACCCGAATGCGGCAAAGCTCTGGGAAGAGTTCCTCTACTCGGACGAAGGGCAGCTGCTGTGGCTGAAGGGCTTCTGCCACCCTGCCCGCTACGCCGATTTGAATAAGCGCGGCGTCATCCCGGCTGAATTGGCTGCTCAGTTGCCTCCGGCTGAGTATTATGAGAAGGCGGTCTTCCCTGGTATTGAACAGCTGAACAAGGCCAAGGAGTTTATCGCCAACAATTGGTCCACCATCGTGGGCGCCGATGTCAAGTAATACCGAACTACTGGTAAATAATAATGGGAAGGGCGCATCAGGGGGGCGCCCTTCCCAACTGGCCTGGAAGGATTGGCTGCCTACCATCCCCTTCTTCCTTGCCGTATTTCTCTTCTTACTGCTGCCCTCAATGTATCTATTTGTGGGCAGCTTTAAGGATCCGCAGGGTAATTTCACCCTCCAAAATGTTGTTCGCCTGTTTACCGATCCGTTGATCGCCTCTGCTTATTGGACCAGCATCCGCATCAGCATTGTCACTGCCCTGGCTGGAGGCATCCTGGGCTTCCTGATGGCTTATGCGGTTACGTTGGGTGGGCTGCCGCAAGGAGTACGTCACGGCCTGACTACCTTCTCGGGTGTGGCCTCGAACTACGGCGCTGTGCCCCTGGCATTCCTTTTTATCAATACCCTGGGCCGGACCGGGTTGGCTACTGTATTTATCTCCACTGTGTTTGGGGTCAAGATCTACAGCATGGGCTTTAACCTGTATTCTTTTTGGGGCGTCTCGCTGGTCTACCTTTACTTCCAGCTCCCGTTGATGATCCTGGTTATCATCCCGACCCTGGAGGGAATGAAGAAAGAATGGCGTGAAGCCTGTGAGAGCCTGGGGGCGAACAGCTTCCAGTATTGGATCCGGGTGGCTTTCCCCATCTTGATGCCTTCCCTGCTGGGTACCATGGTGCTGCTCTTTGGCAATTCCTTTGGCGCTTATGCCACCGCCTATGCCCTGACAGGGGGGATGATCAACCTGGCAACGATCCTGATCGGCCAGCAGATCTATGGTGACGTGCTGCACAACGTGGGATTAGGCTATGCCCTGGCTGTCGGGATGGTGGTGATCATGTCCCTGACCATGGTGATCTATTATTTCCTGCGGCGGCGCAGTGAAAGGTGGCTGCGGAGATGAAGCCAAAACACTTCTGGTCCTGGATTTGGATATTCATTGGCGGTTTGTACTTCCTGGTACCACTCTTCGCTACCTTTCGCTTTTCCTTGCAGATGAAAAAAGGTGA
>CAIQIV010000051.1 GCA_903871905.1 uncultured Chloroflexota bacterium
CCCTCCGACCCGGAGAACTTCCGCCGCGCCATCCGTCCCAACACCAAGATCATCTACGGCGAGACCCTGGGCAACCCGCGCATTAATGTCTTTCCCTTTGAAGAGGTGGCAGCCATCGCCCGCGAGTTCCGCATTCCGCTGATGATCGATAACACTTTCGCCACCCCTTACCTGTGCCGGCCTTTTGAGTGGGGCGCCAATATTGTCACGCACTCCACCACCAAGTTCATCGGTGGGCATGGCACTTCCATTGGCGGCATGATCGTTGACGGCGGCAACTTTGATTGGTCTGCCAGCGGGCGCTTCCCCAACTTCACCACCCCGGATGATTCTTACCACGGCCTGGTATATGCCACCCTGGGCCCGGCGGCTTTCATCGTCAAGACCCGCGTGCAGATCCTGCGCGATATTGGCGCCTGCCAGGCCCCGATCAACTCCTGGCTCTTCCTGCAGGGGCTGGAGACGCTCAGCCTGCGTATGGACCGCCACGTGGCCAATGCCCAGGCGGTGGCGGAATTCCTCAGCCAGCATCCAAAGGTGAGCTGGGTCACCTATCCTGGCCTGCCCAGCCATCCCGGTTATGCCGCAGCAAAGAAGTACCTGCCTAAGGGTCCCGGGGCAATCCTGGGCTTTGGTATCCAGGGCGGTGTGGCGGCTGGCGGGAGGTTTATCGACCGCCTGCAGCTCTTCTCCCACCTGGCCAACGTGGGGGACGCCAAGAGCCTGGCGATCCACCCTGCCAGCACCACCCACAGCCAGCTCACCCCGGAGCAGCAGGTATCTGCCGGGGTTTCTCCCGATTTTGTGCGCCTGAGCATCGGCCTGGAGGATATCGAAGATATCCTGTGGGACCTGGACCAGGCCCTTTCATAATCTCATTCAAGAGGTGCATGATGCCAGTAAAAATCCCCAACACCCTGCCCGCAAGGGAGGTCCTGGAGAACGAAAATATCTTTATCATGGGTGAGGAGCGCGCCCTGCACCAGGACATCCGCTCGCTGAAAATTGCCATCCTCAACCTGATGCCCACCAAGATCGACACCGAGACCCAGCTTTGCCGGTTGATCGGCAACTCGCCGCTGCAGGTGGATATCACCCTGCTGCACATGGACGGCCACCAGTCCAAGAACACCCCCATCGAGCACCTGGTGGCGCATTACGTGACCTTTGAGGACATCAAGGATGAGAAGTTCGATGGGCTGATCATCACCGGCGCCCCGGTGGAGCAGATGCCTTTCGAAGAGGTGGATTACTGGGATGAATTGAGGCAGGTGATGGACTGGTCAGAGACCAACGTCTATTCCACCTTTTACATCTGCTGGGGCGCCCAGGCCGGGCTGTATCATAAGTACGGCATCCCCAAGTACCCCCTGCCGGCCAAAATGTTCGGTGTCTTCCCGCACCGGGTGCTGTCCCGGAACGAGAAGCTGCTGCGCGGCTTCGATGATGAGTTCCTGGCCCCCCACTCGCGCCACACCGAGATCCGCGCCGAAGATATTGAAAAAGTCCAGGGACTCAAGCTGCTGGCGGTTTCAGATGAGGCCGGGGTGTACCTGCTGGCCTCCGAAGATGGGCGGCAGGTGTATGCCACCGGGCATTCGGAGTATGACCCCTTTACATTGAAGAGGGAGTACGACCGGGATGTCTCGAAGGGCCTGCCGATCCACGTCCCCAAGAACTACTACCCTGGCGACGATCCTCGCCAGACGCCGCTGGTGCGCTGGCGCGGGCACGCCAACCTGCTGTACACCAACTGGTTGAATTACTACGTGTACCAGACCACGCCCTACGATGTCAGCTCTATCCCGGCCGGGGCTACGCCGTCATTTTTCTAGCTTCCGCCTTCGGGCGGATTCTATGATTAGCTGTGGGGGCGGGTCTCAGACCCGCCCCCACTCTCCTCCGCAGGAGGGGAGTGGCAGCCTTCTTTTATAACCTGGCATGCACCACCTGCGCCAGGCGCTGCATGCCCACCGGGATCTTATCCGGCGTCACCGCGCCAAAAGAGATGCGCATGCAGTTGTTGCGCGCTGGCTGGCCCTCGACAAAAAACTCCCGCCCCGGGACATAGGCCACCCGCTGCGCCATGGCGTCTGCCAGCATGACTGTGGTGTCCACCTGCTCCGGCAGCTCCACCCAGGTAAACAGGCCCCCGTCCGGGTATACAAATTTTGTCTCCCCTGGCAGCATGCTCTGGATGCAGCTCATCATCACGTCCCGCCGCTGGCGATGGATATCGCAAATCAATTTCAGGTGCGGCTCGTACAGCCCGCGGTTGAAAAATTCGGCGCACAGGATCTGTGTGACCACGTTGGTAAAGGAGTTGGTGGCCGTCTTGACCTCGTACAGCTTGCGGATGATGCCCGGCTCGGCGTAGGTGTAGCCCAGCCGGGCGCCGGGGGCAAAGATCTTGGAGAAACTATTGACAAAGATGGTATTCCCCGTCTGGTCAAAATACTTGATCGGCGGCAGCTTCTCGCCGCTGTAGCGCATCTCGCTGTAGGGGTCGTCTTCCAGGATGGTGATGTCATACCTGCTGCCCAGCTCGGCCAGCGCCTTCCTGCGCTCCAGGCTGAAGGTGCGCCCGGATGGATTCTGGAAGGTCGGGATGACGTACACCATCTTGGGGGAATACTGCTTGATCTTGGCCTCCACGTCCTCGATCACCAGGCCGTTGTTGTCGGTCTTGCAGGCGATGCACCGCGCCTCAAAAAGCTTGAACACCTGGACAGACTGGACGAAGGTCGGGGACTCCACCAGGACCACATCCCCCGGGTCCAAAAAGAGCTGGCTGACCAGGTTCATGCTTTCCATGCCTCCGGCCACGATGATCACATTCTCCAGCCCGGCTTTCAACCCCTTGGGAGCCAGCAGCCGGTCGATCACCGCCTGGCGCAGCTCGGGGATGCCGGTGGGATTGCCGTACTGCAGGGCCTGCGCTCCCCGCTGGTCACGGGTGAGCACTTCGCTGGCGATCTGATGCACCAGCTCAACCGGTAAAGCCTCGCGTGCCGGAGCGCCGCCGCCGAAAGAGATGGTCTCCGGATCGGTCATCGAATCAAACAGGTTGCGCACCACGTCTGCCGTGGTTTGCATAAATGCCATACGTCTCGCAAACTCAGCCATTAAAGGTTCTCCTCTCTCCAATAAGTATACTAAAAGATAGGTGAAATGGTTTCTGCCTTTCTTCATGGAGGGCTGAAAAACACCGCCAGGTAATCTGGCCTGTTTAAACCAGGGCCTCCGGTATAATTGAAGGGAGAATCCCTGTACATTCTGGTCATGAAGGAATAGGGTCATGGACATTCTGGAAACCATCAAGCAATCCTGGCGCATGATCTGGATGGCGCCCAGCCTGTGGCTGTTGTCGCTGGTGCGCCAGCTCATCGGCGGCATCCTGGCGGCGTCTACCGCTATCTTTCTTGTGGTCAGCATTTTCAGCCTGCTGCCCCGCGCCGCGCTGCGCTGGCGACTGCCGTACCAATTGGCCTGGTTGAGAACCTGGATTGCTCAAGGCGGCTGGGCGGTGCTGCTGCTGCTCTGGCTGCTGTTGGCCTGTGGGCTGGGACTGCTGATGTATCTCCTGCTGGCAGCCCAACTGCGGCGAGCAGACCACCTGGCTTGCGACCCGCCTCCCGGTATTAGCCAATCGCTGGTCCCTGGCTGGCGGCGCCTGGGCTATTTCACTTTTGTCTTCCTGATCAACCTGACTTTTACCCTGCTGGTAGTTGGCCTGGTGGCAGTGCTGGTGCTTGGCGGGGCCAGTGCGTTCATCCTGGCGTCCTTGCTCTTCCTCCTGGCGGTCATGGTGTTGTCCCTGCTCTCCGTGCCGCTGCAGTACTTGCTGCTTCCGCTGGCCCTGGATGACCTGGCGCCGGTTCCCCTGCTGCGCCGAGCCTGGCGTGTCTTTGCCCGTGGCTGGTGGGCGTTTCTGCTGATCTACGTGATCATCACCCAGCTGTCGACGGTGGTGATCACCCCGGTGTCCGTGGGTCTGATGCTGTTGATGCTGGTGACCTTTGCCCTGGACAGCGCCTGGTTGCTGTGGGTGTTCCTGGCCTTGTGCCTGCCCTTTGTCATTGCCTTCATGTGGTTTACCGATGTGTTTACCCTGGCCCTCAGCGCCCGCGTTTACCGCCAGGTCCAGCGGGAGGTGGGGTGAACCGGCCAGCTCATGAGCCAGGCCGGATGAGCCCCGGTTGCTGTCGGGATATCCAGGTTTGAACTGAGAGGTCCTGTGTTTGCTGGAGAGCCCTCCCCCCTTGCTTCTGCCTTGCTGGACCAGGCGCCGGTAGAGGCTGCCCGCCTGCTGGCTTCCATTCTGCCCCGCCTCGATCCTCCCCTGGAGCGGGCGGTGCTGGCCGCCCTGGGGCGCAGCCTGGGGCAGCCAGCACCGGGCACGCAGGAGCGCTGCGACGCCGCATGGGCTGCCTGGGCTGAGGTACGTCACCCTGGGCTGGGGGAGCTGTTGGTAGAGCTGGGCATCCCGGCGGCCGGACCGCTGGCGCTGCGCCTGCTCAGCCTGCTGCGCCTGGGCTACCTGGCAGAGCTGGCGAGCAGCGGGCCGGAGGCTATCCCCGCCCTGCTAAATGCCGCCGGGGACGCCGACCCGGGCACCGCCTCTGCTGCCAGCCAGGTGCTGTGTTCCCTGGCAGATCCCGCTGCTCAGGACGAGCTGTGCCGTTGGGTGGTGAGCCGCGACCATCCCGTTGCCCGCCGCCTGGCGCTGCAGGCCGGCTATGCCCCGCGCGATCCTCTTTCACGCGCCTTGTTCTTCCTGCTCACCGAGAAGTGGGAGCGCTACGAGGCGCTGGATATTGACGCCAGCCTGGCAGCCGCGGTCTATGAAACCGCCAGCCCTGAGCTGCGCCTGCGCCTGGCGCACCACGCCAGCCAGGCAGGCTGGGGTGGGTTTGTCCAGGCGGTGTCAGGCGGGCGGGCGGCGCGCCGCCTGGGGCAGCTCTCGGCGGTGGAATGGGAGGTGGTGCTAACCCTGCTGGAGCGTGAGCGGCGTTTCAGCGATGCCTGGGAGCTGGCGCAGGTCGCCCCGCTGCAGTGGGGAGCCCGCCTGCTGGTGGTGCTGCGGGCTGTGGGCTGGGAGCCTCCGCTGCCCGAGGACCGCCCGGCCTTTCACGACCTGGCTCAACATGCCTCGGCCTGCCTGGTTTACGGGCTCCCGGCAGGGACAGCGGCGCGCCCGCCGCTGGTCCTCTCCGGGCATACCCGGGCGGTGAACGCCCTGGTGTTTGTCCCCCAGCCTGTCCTGGCAGCGCAGACACCCGCTGCCGGGCAGGGTACCGCGGCAGTCTCCCTGCTGGCTAGCGCCGGTGGGGACGGCCTGGTCTGCCTGTGGCGGTTGGAGGATCCATCTGTCCAGACTGCACGGCTGCAGAGCCCGGCGGCGGGCGGGGATGGGGAGCGCGCACCCCGGCCAGCACGTGCAGCGCATCCCGGCTCGCCTCTGGGAGCGCTGCCGGGCCAGGTCATGCCCACCCCCTGGCTGTCGCTTCAAGCCCACAGCGGATATACCGCCAGCCTGGCCGCCAGCCCGGACGGTGCCCTCCTGGCAAGCGGCGGGGCGGACCGGGCTGTGCGCCTGTGGCCAGTTCCGCGCACCTGGCTGGAGAGCCGGGCCCGGCCGGCCGCGCCTGCCGCGGCGCAGGTCCTGGGTGGGCACGCCGGCGAGGTGAGCCTGCTGGCCTTCAGCCCGGATAATGCCTGGCTGGCCTCCGGCGATGCCGCCATCGGGCGGCTGTGGCAGCTCTCCGGCGCCCGCCTGTCCGCCCGCCTGCAGCCAGGGGAGGGCCGCTTGCAGGCGCTGGCTTTCAGCCCGGATGGGCGCTGGCTGGCAGCCGGGGATGACGGCCGCGCGGTGGGCTGGATCCCGGTCCCGGCTCATGCTGGTGTTGGCGCAGAACTGCAAGCCTTGATGGAGAACTCTCAAGCCTGGACTTTCACGGCAGGCGGGGGGCGGCTGGCCAGTGCCAGCTCCTATGGCCAGGTTCGCCTGTGGTCCTTCCCCCAGGGAGAGCTGCAGGCCACCCTCACCGGGCGTGCGGACGGCCGCCTGCTGGCGTCCAGCCCGGCCTCCGCCTGGTTGGCGGCTTCGGACCGCAATGCCCTGCACCTGTGGTTCATTCCTGATCTGGTCCCGCTGCCTGCTGGTGAGCCCCGGTCGCATTTTCCTCTGGAGCCTATCCGTCTGGAGCCCGTAGGGGCGGGTCTCAGGCCCGACCCTACGCTGACCGGCCTCGTCTTCAGTCCGGCCGGCAGCCTGCTGGCTGCCGGGGGTGAGGATGGCAGCCTGCTGCTGTGGGACCTGGAGCCCGCGGGGCTGGCCGGTAGGGGTGGGGCGGTAGGGGCGGGTCTCAGACCTGTTCCCTATTACCTGCCCGGCGTTTCCAGCCCGCTGCGCCTGCTGGCTTTTGACCCGGGCAGTTCCTGGCTGGCTGCTGCCGATAAGCACCGCCTGCTGGCGTGGCGTTTAGAATCCCTGTCCCATGCCTGGAACAGCCCGGTGCGGCTCCTGGACCTGGCCGCCGAGCGCCGCCTGCAGGCTCTGCTGGATGACCCGGACTTGCAGGAAGAACCAGGACTGCTGCCCGCCCAACGCTTGTGGCTGGAGCTTTGCCTCAAGTTGGCGCGCTTCTGCCGCCGCTATGAGATCGCCATCGACCTTCCCCCGCACCACCTCTCGATCGGTGAGATGGATATCCAATACTGATCATGGTCTCTGCAGAGTTCCTTTACCTGCTGCCGTTCCTGGTCCCGCTGGTGATCACCTTCATGCTCACCATCCTGGCCTTCAACCGGCGCGCCGTGCCTGGCGCCGTCGAGCTGGGGATCATCTTCCTGATCTCCTCCCTCTCGTCAGCCTTCCTGGTCTATGAGCTGTTGAGCCATACCCTGCAGGATCAATACTTCTGGGACCTGGCCCAATACCTGTGCCAGATCCTGATCCCATTTGAGTTTCTGCTGTTTGTTAACCGTTACACGCATCGCCCCCCCTGGCGTCTGCGGCACTGGCTGACCGCCGGCTTCTTGCCTGCCTTCCTGGTGTTGGGAGAGGTGGTCGCCCTCTTCCGGGATGGGGAGCGCCCGGCATTCTTCCTGGCGCAGTCAGCTCACCTGCCGCAGCTGTCCTCTCCTCACAACTGGTTCGATTTCCTGGCTACAGTTTATATCTATGCCTATGTGCTGTATGGCCTGTTCCTGCTGTTGGGATACCGCCGCGGCCAGCCGGCGCTTATCCGGCGCCAGGTTGTCTATATCATCTTGTGGATTATTATTCCCATCATCGGCGTAATCCTTTCCTTCACCAATTTAACCTATTTCGGGCAGCGTGATTTCACCCCGCTCACCATCACCATCGCTTCCCTCCTGTTGGCCTGGGGATTGTTGAGGACCTCCTACTTTGATGTCATCCCCATTGCCCGTAAAGCGGTGATGGACTACTTCACCGATCCGGTGCTGGTGCTGGATACACAGGATATTCTGATCGACGCCAACCCTGCCGCCGCGGCCCTGCTGGGTCTCGAACAGCCTGGCGTGCCGGGAAAAGCGCTGCATGATAAACGTGTTACAGACTTGCTGCCGGGCCTGGCGGCGGGCCTATACCCGGATGACCAGCGGCTGGTCAGCGAGCTCTACCTCCCCGGCCAGGCTGGCGATCGCTATTTCGATGTGAACTCCACCCCCTTGTACCACCGGGGGCGCCTGTCAGGGAGACTGCTCATTTTGCAGGACATCACGCCCCGCAAGAGAGAAGCCGAGGCGCTGCTCCAGGTGCAGGACATGCTCGAGCAGCGCGTGCTGGAACGCACCATCGAGTTGGAAGATGCCAACGTCCGGCTGGAAAAGGAAGTCCTGGAGCGGACGCAAGCCGAACAGGATAAGGCGGTGTACTTGCGGGAAATGGAGATCCTGTACCAGCTGGCGCTTGAACTGGTTGACCTGCCCTCCGATGCGAACCTGTGGGAGGTTATCGCTCACCAGATCCGCAGCCATACCGGGGCATTATTCGCCGCTACCAGCGAGTATCTGCCCCAGAAAAAAGTGGTTGTGCTGCGCGGCCTGGCGGTTGAAAATTCTGTCCTGGAGCGGGCCAGCCAGCTTTTGGGTTCCAATTATCTGCACATGGCCTATTCCATCTCTCCCGAGCGCTACCGGCTGTTGACGGAGCAAGTTGTTCTATACTATACGGATATGAGCCTGGCGACAGATGGGCAGATCCCCCCGTCTGTGGGCAGGCTGATGACCAGTCTGTTCGGGGTAGAGAGCCTGGTTTACATCACCATCCTCGACCAGGGAGATCTGATTGGATTGGTGATCCTGGCGCAGATGAAGGGGAATCCCTCTCCCTCCAGCCGCTTCCTGCACGCCCTGGCGCACACCATTGCCCTCAGCTTCCACCGCCGCCGCGCCGAGCTGGCCCGGCTGGAAGGGGAGACGCGCTTCCAGCAGATGGCCGAACTGCTGCCTCAGGCAATCTTTGAGTGTGACCTGGAAGGAACACTGTTGTATGCTAACCGGCGCGCCTTTGAACAGTTTGGTATCGAACGTTTAGAACCGGGGATCAACGTGATGAGCCTGGTTGATGAAAAAGACCTGGAGAGGGCATACCAAAATTTTGCCGGTTTGGTTCGCAGCAGGCAGAACTCTCATAATGAGTACCTGTTCAAGCGCATGGATGGCAGCCGCTTTCCCGGCATTGTCTATGCTTCCCCGCTGTTAGTGGATGATAGATCAAATGGGATGCGCGGCGTGATCGTAGATATCAGCGATCTCCGCCAGGCGGAAGAAGAGCGGCGCCGGAGTGAAGTTCAGCTGCATACCGTGGTGGACCAGCTCCCGGTGGTTCTGTTTGCCGCTGACCGGCAGGGGATTTTTACCCTTTCCGAAGGCCGGGGCCTGGCCAGCCTTGGCTTGCAGCCCGGCCAGGTGGTGGGGCTGTCTGTTTTCGATTTTTACCGGAACCATCCGGTCATTATCGAGGCGATGCAGGAGACATTGAATGGCCAGCCGCAGCAGTTCCAGGTTACAGTGAGCGGTGTTATCTTCTATACCCAGGTTGATCCGGTCCGTGATGCCTCCGGCGAGGTCCAGGGGCTTATCGGCGTGGCCTATGATGTCACCGGGCGTACCCG
Organism: uncultured Chloroflexota bacterium; assembly: GCA_903871905.1. Classification (GTDB taxonomy): domain Bacteria; phylum Chloroflexota; class Anaerolineae; order Anaerolineales; family UBA4823; genus CAIQIV01. The sequence continues at coordinate 9,147 of CAIQIV010000051.1, forward strand.
GGCTGAAGAATCGCTGCGCCTGAGCGAGGAGAAATACCGCACCATTATCGAACAGTCCTCGGAGGGTTTCCTCCTGGTGAATGATGAAGGGCTGGTATTGGAGGTAAACCAGGCTTTTGAGCGCATCACCGGGTTAAGCCGCCAGGAAGTGATCGGTCAAACTTACTGGGATCTCACCCTTCTGGTAGCTGTCAACCCGGATGAACTTCGTGGCAGAATGGATCAATTAAAAGGTCGATACCAGGCCCTGCTGGAACAGGCGCAGCAAGCCCCCCTGCCTTCCAGTGTGATCGCCATCCAATCCAGGGATGGTCGGCACCGGATTCTCCACCAGCAGTTGTTCCTGGTGCGGGTGACAGGCCAGGTGCGCCTGGCAGCCACTTTGCGCGATATTACCGAACAAAAGCAGGCGGAAACTGACCTGCAGCGGTTGAACCGATCCCTGCGCCTGACCAGCCGCTGCAGCCTGAACCTGGTGCGGGCGGTTGAAGAGGCCGAGCTGCTCAACGACTTTTGCCAGGGGATTGTTGAAGAAGGCGGCTACCGTTTTGCCTGGATCTCGACCCTGGTGGTTTCATCAAGCACCGGGCTGGCAGCGGCAGCCAGTTTTGGCGAAGGCGGCTTGGGGCTGGCCGGCCTGCAGGCTGCCAGCCACTCCAGCGCGGGTGCCTGCCAGCCGGTGCTTATGGCTCTGGAAAAGCTGGGGCCTGTGCGGGTGGAACACATGATGACGGACGAGCGCTGCCAGCCCTGTTGGGAATCTCCCAAAGCGTTCGATTTTGTTTCGCTGCTGGCGCTGCCCCTGGTGCACGAAGGTGAAAAGTTCGGCGGCCTGGTGGTGGTTTCCAACCAGGCGGAGGCCTTTGATGAGGCAGAGCAGCGGCTGCTGGCGGAGATTGCTGCTGACCTGTCCTTTGGCATCCATACCCTGCGCCTGCGTGCCGAGCGCCGCCTGACCCTGGAACTGTTAGAGCGCTCCAACCTGGACCTGGAGGCGGCATATGACGCCACCCTGGAGGGGTGGGCCCAGGCATTGGAGCTGCGTGAGCGCGAGACTGCCGGTCACAGCCGGCGTGTGGTCGATATGACCCTGCGCCTGGCTGCCAGCCTGGGCGTGCCAGAAGTGGAACTGCTGCACCTGCGGCGCGGGGCACTGCTGCATGATATTGGCAAAATGGGTATCCCCGACAGCATCCTGCTCAAGCCAGGCCCGCTGACATCTGACGAGTGGGTGGTCATGCGCCAGCACCCGCTGTACGCCCACCGCCTGTTGGCTGGCATTGCCTACCTGGAGCCGGCGCTGGATATTCCTTTCTGCCATCACGAGCGCTGGGATGGCAGCGGTTACCCCCGGCACCTGGCTGGTGAGGCTATCCCGCTGGCTGCCCGCCTCTTCGCTGTGGTGGACGTGTGGGATGCCCTGACCGAAGACCGTCCCTACCGCCCGGCCTGGACCCAACAGGCGACCTGTGACTACCTGCGCGAACAGGCAGGCGTGCTCTTTGACCCGCAGGTGGTGGTGGCATTTCTCCCTCTTCTCGACGACCTGCCGCAAGACTGATCCAGCTCAATCGATAGGGGGGCACAGGGCCTGCCTGGAACAAAATCAGTTCCTCCAGCGTTATGAATACAGGATGAGTGTGATGCTCTGGAGGATCTTATGAAAAAGACAGTCTCTATTTCCCTGCTTCTGACCCTGCTGCTCAACCTGGCCTGGGCGCCGCTGGCCCAGGCGTCACCGGCAGCAGGCCCCTTCATGCCGGACCCGGTGACCGCCGCCCGCCAGGTCCTTGAAGCCAACCCGGCGTTTGAGCAGCACCTGGACGCTTACCGCTTTGCCGCTGCAGACTACACCTATCTGCTCAACGCTATGCCCCAGGCTGCGTCTGCCTTGCAGGTGATCGATGAGTTGAAGGCTTACCAGGCGCCGTTCCAGGGCAGCGGTTGGCGGGTGCTGGTCAGTGCCATGGACAGCGCTGCGCCCGGTTCAGGCCAGGCTGCCGCCAACCTGGATGAAACCCTGCGCGCCGCCCGAGAACTGCAGACGCTGTTGAACCCGCTCGCTGCCCTGCGCCCGGTGGTGGATGCCAGCCTGGCATTCCGCAGCATGCCGGACCTGCCGCACCTGTCGGCCCTGCAGGCGGCCATTTCAGCCGGGATGCCCACCCTGAAAGCGGCCTACAACGGCGCCGGCGGTCTGAGCCTCAAGCTGTATCAAACGCTGACCACCTACAG
>CAIQIV010000052.1 GCA_903871905.1 uncultured Chloroflexota bacterium
ATGCCCCTCCCCCAGCCTGTGCACTGAATAACTCATTGAGGATGGGGTTGTAAACCGCCCCCACAACCGTCCGGTTGTCCTTCTGCAGGGCAATGGATACGGAAAAATATGGGTAACCGTGCACAAAGTTATTGGTCCCGTCGATGGGGTCAACGATCCAGTAACTCGATCCATCCATCTTTGTTCCCTCCTCAGCCAGGATGCCATAGGAAGGAAACGCGCCGGACAGCGCCTCAACGATCAGTTTCTCTGCCTGGCGGTCAATTTGGGTCACAATATTGATAATGCCCTTGTAATCCACCTGGTGCGGTTTGTTATAGTTCTCACGCAGGAGTTCACCTGCCAGTTTGCTACGCTGGCTGCCGTTTCAAGTTCTGTTGTCATGAGTTTTGTCCAAAATTATCGCGATAACTAGCCCGGCCAGCACAGGGAAATCCGCCCACGCTCGGCTTCCACTTTCTGGATTTCGACCTCGATCACATCGCCGACCTGCAGCAGCGTGCCTGCCGGGATCTGGGTGCGGTGCAGCAGCCCGTCCTGCTTGACGCCGATATCGATAAACGCGCCGAAATCGACCACGTTGCGCACCGTGCCCTTGAGGCGCATCCCGGCCGCCAGGTCTTCCATGGACAGTACGTCCGAGCGCAGGATGGGAGCCGGGGCGTCCGTGCGCGGGTCGCGGCCCGGGCGGACCAGCTGTTCAAAGATATCCGTCAGGGTGGGGACGCCCGCTCCCAGTTCAAGGGACAGCTTCTCAACCGGCTGGCGCTGCAGCAGGGTATCCAGCACCGCCTTGCGTTCGGCAGGCAGCGTGGCCGGAGAAAGCCCCGCTTTCTTCAGCACCACCTCGGCGATCGGGTAGCTCTCAGGGTGGATGGCTGAGGCGTCCAGGGGGTTGCTCCCGCTGCGGATGCGCAGGAATCCGGCGGACTGCTCAAACGCCTTGGGACCGAGGCCGGGTACGCTGCGCAGGCTTGCCCGGTCTTGAAAAGCGCCGCTCTGGTTGCGGTATTCGACTATTTTTTCAGCCAACTTTGGCCCAATTCCAGCCACATGCGCCAACAGAGCCGGCGAGGCTGTATTGGCATCCACCCCGACAGCGTTGACAACGCTTTCAACCACCCCTGCCAAGCTGTCGGAGAGGTTCTTCTGGTCCACGTCGTGCTGGTAAAGCCCCACTCCGATCGATTTCGGGTCGATTTTGACCAGTTCGGCCAGCGGATCCTGGGCCCGCCGGGCAATCGAAACCGCCCCGCGCAGGCTGACATCCAGGTCCGGCATCTCGGCACGCGCCAGGGGGCTGGCACTATAGACGCTGGCGCCCGCCTCGTTGACGATCAGGTATTTGACCTGCGGCGTCAGGGTGCGGATCAATTCCGCCGCCAGCTGTTCACTTTCGCGTGAAGCAGTGCCGTTGCCGATAGTGACCAGGGTCACGGCATGCTTCTTCACCAGGGCAGCCAGTTTGGCCAGGGACTCTTTCCACTGCTTCTGCGGCTCGTGCGGGTAAATGGTGGTGGTTTCCAGCAGCTTGCCCGTTGGGTCCACCACCGCCACCTTGCACCCCGTGCGGAAGCCCGGGTCGATCCCCAGCACCGTCTGCCCGGCCAGCGGCGGCTGGCTGA
>CAIQIV010000053.1 GCA_903871905.1 uncultured Chloroflexota bacterium
CCGGATGCGGCGCCTTAATGGCCGCTTCCCCACAATCCAAAAAAATTGAAAAAGAACAGGAATTAATCAGATGATTGTATCGGTGCTGCTCCTGGCGGTAATAATCTTTATCTCCTACCGGATTGCCCCCCGAGAACGACAAACGGATACCATGATCCACGGTGCAGGCCAGGTTGGTCTGCTGGCAGCAGTAGCACTGTTTGGTGTGGATTACTTCACCTCATACTTTTACGCCACCGGCGAAATGATGAGCGCCCTGCACCCCTATGGGCTGCAGCAATATGCCTATTATGCGGTTGCAGCCATTGCCCTGGCCAACTTTGTTTTCGGCGTTTTGTACATGTATTCACTGGGGATTTTCAATGAGGGTGGAGGCTCGTTCACCGCATCGATGCGCTACCTGGGCGCCTCCGTCAGCCTGATCGTAGCCGTGGTCCTGATCCAGGATTACATCCTGACCATCGTGGTATCAACCCTCTCCGGTGTGGACCAGCTTCTTTCGGTTACCAACTCTTACCATATTCATTGGTTCTGGCGCTTCCTGCTTGGCGCCACCATGGCGACGGCGACCTGGTACCTGACCATCCGCGGGCGGGGCGAATCGGCCCAGGTAGTCTTCACCCTGCTGTCCGTCTTCCTGATGCTCACCGTTTTGATGCTGGGCGGACTGGTGACGGCGGTGCTCAAGGGCGTGCCGCCGGCAGCCCCGCCAGAGCTCACCGAGACGCCAACCATCGGGCAGGCGCTGTACCACCTGCTGGGGGCCTCAATGAAGGGCATGGTTGCCCTGAGCGGCCTGGAGGCCATGTCCAACGGGATCCAGTTTGTGATCGACGAGGATGCCGGTTTCGTCAAGTGGGGCAAAAAGCATCTGCCCAAATTGGAGCGAATCTGGCATTTCTACAGCGGTAAATCGGGGATCGGGCGCTTCGTGCAGACTTCCTTCCTGTTCTACGGCGGTTTGACCACCCTGTTTCTCACTGCTTTTGCCATCCATTTCAATGTCTTTGACGGCACCCTGGGCCGCTCCCTGGTGGGCAACCTGGCTTCCATTGGGTTCACCCAGGTCCCGGGCGGCACGCTTCTGTTCTGGACCTACCAAATCCTGGCGGTGGCACTGCTGGCAGGGGCATCGATGACCGCTTTCCAGGACCTGCAGTCCATGACCTGGCGCAACGTAGCGATCGGCGAGGTGCCGGAGGTTGTGGTCTACCGCAATCCCCAGGGCACCTTCACCCGCCCGGTCACCGCGGCGGTCATTGCTGCCATTGTCATCCAACTGCTGGTGCGAGGCAAGACCAGCGTGGCGGTGCCTTTCTACGGCGTGGGCGTGTTTTTACCCATCACCGCCATGGGTTGGGCACTTCGCCGGCATATCATCCAGAATGTACATGGACAGCACCGCACTGCCGGGATCTGGATGGCTAACATTGCCACGCTGTTAGGAGCAATCATCTTTGTGGGGCAAATTGTTGGGAAGTGGGAAGAAGGCGGCTGGGTAGTGCTGATTTCGCTGTCCGCCCTGATCCTGGTCGCCCATGCCATCCTGATCTCACCGGTCGGCTACCGGGATCCGGACCAGATCTACCGCATCATCCGCACCAAATCGCGCATTCACGGACCCATGGGGTCCATCGTCGAATGGCAGTCGCTCAAGACCCAGGAATACCGTTACCAGGTGATCATCGCCCTTTCTAAGTTTGCCGAGCTGTTTGGCGTGCGGCGCCCGGTGCGCTTTGAGCCGCCTGTCGCAGCAGGCAGCTATGATGAGGTCGCCCATGGGGAATTTGCCCACGGAAAATCTTATCTTGAATCGTATATTGATCCCAGCCTCCATCCTGAGGTTCATCACGACGAAAAGCCACCCGAGGCTGTCCAGCCTCCCAAAGACTGATTTTCCCTTTCCCTTCTACAACAAAAAGCCGGGCCTGTTCGCAGGCGCCGGCTTTTTTTCTTTCCCAGGCCTGCTGATAACCGACCCTTCAAAATAATGGTTTCTTTATCATCAGCAATCGGTTTTTTATGAAATTTTTATACATTGGTAATACACTGAAGCAAACTGGTTGAAAACGACTCCTTTTGATCTATCCCCTACGTTCCAACCCGTTATCCAGACAGCCAGGCCAGATTATGGAAATTTCGCTAGAGACAGGAATGGATCGACAGCTTACTGAGAGCGCGGCTTTCTTCGAAAGTCAATCGTTGGAAACGCGTCACTTTCTCTTTAACCAGGCCGGTCAGATCTGGAAAGCGGTCCAAAAGGGCGCACTTTATTATAAATTTCAATTACCCGCTGAAGTAAATCTTTCGTCTTCAAAAGATCATACCCCAGGTCACCGAATCCCTGGCTTCAAGCGAAACCAACATGTGCTGAACCTGTCTGCATTCACCCGACAATCCAGGGAAAGCAGCACAGCCTCCTTCACCAAACGTTTGGAACAAATGGAAAGAGAGAATAACCCGGTGTTGAGGGACAGCGCCAGACTGGTACGCTATGCAACTGCCAGGCATATTGTGTTCAATGAACTGGAAGTCGGCATGCCTGCCAATCAACCGGATCAATTCTACAAACCCGCATGGATTTTTATCCAACAGGGGAAATTACTGGCCCCATCGATTGACGAAGGCAGGAAAATCCTGCACAAGATGGAGAAATATCTCCACGCCTTGAGGCAAGCCTGTGCCATTGACCGTTGTATCCAGGCGGACCCTGCCTTCCAGGAAAGATTTTATGGCATGGGTGAACAACTAACTCACCAGGGCCGGGAGCTGGCTAACGTTATGGTGATTGACCTGATCAAAGAGATCCGGGCGCGCTCCAACCGGAATGAGTTAAACCGCGGTTTTACCCTTAGCGTACCATTTTTTGACGACCTGGAGCTGGCGCTGCGCATGCATGACTTTGAGGTGATCCCCAGGGGCCGCATCGTCTTTGAACCTGCGTTTGTCGTCGAAGCTGCCCGAAAACAACAGGCGGTCATTGCACAAGATCAAGACCTCAGCCCGAACACCCAGAAATATTTGCTGGACAACCTGCGTATGATTGAGAAATCCTTCGGTTATAACCAGCAGTACCACCCATTGGGAATGCTGTTTTTCTCAAAGTCCCTGGATGAGACCGCCTCTCACATCGAACACATCCTTCCCGGCAATAAAGGAAGCCGGAAGAAGACTTAAGCCCCTAAAAGGAACCAACCATGATTTTTTCAATTCTGCTGCTTGCTGCTATTTGTTTTCTTGCCTTTAAAGCTGCGCCGCGGGAGCGCGCCGAAGACGCGCACATCCACGGCGCAGGGCAGATCGGCCTGCTGGCAGCCGTTGCATTGTTTGGCGTGGATTACTTTACCTCTTACTTTTACGCAACCGGGGAAATGATGCACGCCCTGCACCCTTACGGGCTGCAGAAATGGGGCTATATCGCTGCAGCCGGCATCGCCCTGGCCAACATGACCTTTGGCGGCCTTTACATGTACTCGCTGGGAATTTTTAATGAGGGCGGAGGCTCTTATACCGCCTCCATGCGCTACCTGACCCCCGGGCTCAGCCTGGTGGTGGCGGTGGTGCTGATCCAGGATTATGTGCTGACCATCGTGGTTTCGGCGCTGTCGGGGGGCGACCAGCTTCTTTCGATCCTGAACATGTACGGAAAGTACTGGTGGCTGCATTTCCTGATCGGGGCCACTCTGGCAGCCGCCACCTACTGGCTGACAATCCGCGGCCGGGGTGAATCGGCGCGCATCACCTTCTTCTTCCTGGGGATTTTTGTGCTGCTGACCGTGGTGATGGCCATCGGCCTGTTTATCGCCAACTGGCGCAACGTCCCGCCAATACCGTACCACGAGGAGGTGATCCCAACCACCATCAGCCAGGCGCTGTATCACCTGCTGACGGCTACCATGAAGGGCATGGTGGCGCTGTCTGGCCTGGAGGCCATGTCTAACGGTATCCAGTTCGTCAAGAATGAAGATGCTGGCTTCGTCAAATGGGGCAAGAAACGCATGCCCAGGCTGGGTGGCCTGTGGCACTTCTACAGCGGCAAGTCTGGAATCGGGCGCGCCGTGCAGACCTCCTTCCTGTTCTACGGCGGCCTGACCACTTACTTCCTGACCAACTTTGCCATCCGCTACAACGTCTTTGATGGCACGCTGGGCCGGACCCTGGTGGGCAACCTGGCTTATATTGGCTTTGAGCAGCTCCCAGGCGGGTTGCTTCTCTTCTGGGTCTACCAGGCCCTGGGCGTGATCCTGCTGGCAGCCGCCTCGATGACCGCCTTCCAGGACTTGCAGGCGACGGCCTGGCGAGACGTGGCAATTGGGGAAATCCCGGAGATCGTGGTGTACCGCAACAAACAGGGAACATTCACCCGCTCGGTCACTGCCGGCTTTATCCTGGCCGTCTTCATCATGTTGATCGTGCGTGGAAAAACCACCCTGGCAGTGCCCTACTACGGGGTAGGCGTCTTCATGCCGATCATGGTCATGGGCTGGGCCGTCCGGCGCCACATCCGCCAACACTTCACCGGGCGGGCTCGCGTGTGGGGCAGCCTGGGTGCTACCTTCGCTGCGGTTCTGGCAGCGGCAGTCTTTGTCGGGCAGATTGCCGGAAAATGGACTGAAGGCGGCTGGGTGGTGCTGATCACCTTCTCGGCGCTGATCCTGCTGGCCAACGCCCTGCTGGTTTCCCCGATTGGCCTGCGCTCGCCGCAGCAGATCCACCGCATCGTACGTGAAAAGGCGCGGGTGGAGGGCTCCATGGCTTCAATCGTCGAATGGCAGTCGCTCAAGATGCAGGAATACCGTTACACCGTTTTGACCGCCATCACCAACCTCATGGAAATCTTTGGCGTGCGCAACCCCTCCCGTTACAACCCGGAGCCAGTCCCAGCCGGGGATTACGACCACGCGCTGCATTCGGACCATCCTGACGCCCCGTCGATCCTCGAGGCTTACATCCACCCATCTGACAAATCCTCATAGCGAATAAAAAACCCTGGGCCCACACCCAGGGTTTTTTGATACCCTGCATGAAGGAAAAGCCGGGTAGAATCACTGCGGACCGGATCACCCGTCAGCCGTAAGCCACGTAAAGGAGCACGCCCATGAACCTGCTGATCTATAACGCCCACCTGTTCTCCGCCGATGAGGACTGGCAGCCCGGCTGGATCTGGATCGAGGAGAGCCGCATCCGCGCCTGCGCCCCGGGGAGCCCGCCGGAAATGGACCCCGCATGGACTGGACGGACAGTGGACGCACAGGGGAGAATACTGCTGCCGGGGTTTATCGACCTGCACGTACACGGCGCAATCGGCTGCGAAGTGATGGATGCATCAACAGAAGGCCTGCAGGAGATGGCTCGTTTCTATGCGCAGCACGGGGTGACGGCATTCCTGGCGACCACCTGGACCGCCAGCCGCCCGGCGATCCGCTCAGCAATTCAGGCAGCGGCCCAGGCTGCCGGGCGCATCCCCGGCGGCGCCAGCCTGCTTGGCGTGCACCTGGAGGGACCCTATCTCAACCCAACGCGCTGCGGCGCGCAGGATACGCGCCTGATCCGCCGGGCTGACCCGGATGAAGCGCGCGAGTTCCTGGACAGCGGAGTGGTGCGCCTGCTGGCCCTGGCACCCGAATATCCAGAAAACCTGTGGTTGGTGGATGAATGCGTGCGCAGGAACGTTACCGTCTCGGCGGCGCATACCACCGCCGGGCTCAAGGAACTGCAGATTGCGGTGGAACACGGGCTGAGACATGTCACCCATTGCTACAATGCCATGACCCCGCTGGGACACCGGGATCTGGGCACGGTCGGCGCAGCCATGGCGCTGCCGCAATTAAAATGCGAGCTGATCGCTGACAACATCCACGTCCACCCGGCAGCGCAGAAGATCCTGATCGATGTCAAGCAGCCCCAGGGTGTGATCCTGGTCAGCGATGCCATCCGCGGCGCCGGGCTGCCGGACGGCGAGTATCCCATTGACGAGCGCACCGTGACCATCCGGGATGGGGTCGTGCGCCTGCCGGATGGGACGATTGCCGGCTCTGTGCTTACCCTGGAGAAGGCGCTGTTCAACGCCATGCAGGCCAGCCAGCGACCGCTGAAGGAGGTATGGCGCATGTCCAGCCTGAATGCGGCGCGCGCCATTGGCATCTCCCACCGCAAAGGCAGCCTGGAGACCGGCAAGGATGCCGACCTGGTGCTGCTCGAGGCGGACAGCCAGGGCTTCCAGGTGTGGATGACTGTTGCCGAAGGCGAAATCGTGTTTGAAGCAGACAGCCTGAGCTGATCTAACCGCCCACTGCCAGCGAGAAGGCGCGCATAAACTGCTCATCGGCGCGCATCATCGGCGGGAAGCGTTTCAACAGGCGGTAGTTACGCTGCATCTTGCGCCCTACTCCCTGCTGCCAGAGCTGCGGGTAGCGGCTGAGCGCCCCGGCAGAGACATCCTTGGATTCGACCGCCTGGACCGCCACCTGCGCCGCCAGGCGCCCGGCCTGCATGGCGTTGAGGATCCCCCCGCCGGTGAGCGGATCGAGCTGGCGCGCCGCGTCGCCTACCAGCATCAGGCCGTCCTTGACGATGGCGGCCGGCGGGGGGGAGGCCGGGACATTACCAGCCACCAGGGTCACCGGGTATCCCTGAGATAACCCCGGCGTCTTTTCGATGAAGCGGGTGAGGAAGCCCAGCACGCTTCGATCCCCGGGCTTCTCCCGCAGACGGTGGGAAGAGCGCCCGGCGACCTCTCCCCAGATATCAGCCTGCACGCCCAGCCCAACGTTGGCCTTCCCCTCCCCCTTAGGAAACACCCAGGCATACCCCCCTGGAGCGATCTCATAATCGATGGTGTAATCAGTGCAGTTGGGATCGACATCGATGCCTGCCAGCACGTACTGGGCGCACACCAGGGTATCGGGCAGGAGAAGCTTGACATCCAGGCCTGCCCAACGCCCCACCTGGGACTCAACCCCATCGGCAGCGATCACCACCTTTGCCTCCACCTCCAGCTCATGCAAGCCGCGCATGAAATCGCCGCAGCGCAAGCGCACTCCCCGCACGCAGCCCGCTTCCATCATCAGTCCGGTGGCTGCCGTCTTAACCCGCACCTCGGCGCCCGCCTGGGCAGCACGCTCGGCCAGCACCCGGTCAAAAATGCGCCGCTCGAGGACATATCCCTTCCCGCCGCTGCCACCCATGGAGCGGGAATAAGCCCCATTGCGAGCCAACACCGACGCACGGTGGATCTCGGAGGCGATCCAACGCGGGTCAGGCTCCAGGAATCCCAGCAGCGCTTCGTGCCCCACCCCTTCGGCGCAGCGCACCGGTGAACCGATCTCCTGGCGTTTCTCGATGAGCAACACCGAGAGGCCGGCGCGGGCTGCCGTTTCAGCGGCGATAGAACCCCCAGGGCCTGCCCCAACAACTACCAGGTCATAGCGCAGGCGCAGCAGCGGGCGCTGCGGCTCCCCGGCAAAGGGCTGCCGCAGGGCGCCCACCGGGCAGGCGGTGGTGCAGTCGCCGCACTCTATACAATCTTCGTTCACTTCCAGCCGGGTTTCGTGCAATGCCAGGGCATCCACCGGACACACACTCACACAGCCCCCACAATAACAGCAGCGCTCAGAATCAATGATGACCACCGCAGCCTCCCTTAATTGAAACAGTAAGATTGCTGGATTATACCCGCGACCACAGACCTTCGATAAAAGAGATGAGAGCACAGTTAATATCCAGGAATCTCCCGCCGGGGCATATCTTTTTCCAAAAATCTGCGTCATAATAAGCAAAGATGGCCGCCAAAGAACAGGTCTTGCTGGAACGAGCATCCCGGTTTGATGAACAGGCCCTGGCTGAGGTGTATGACACCTACAGCCCGGGGATCTTTCGCTACGCCTGGAGGCTGTTAGGCGACGCCGATCTGGCAGAGGACTGCGTCAGCGAGACCTTTGACCGCTACCTGCGCGCCCTGCACAAGGGAAACGGCCCGCAGGAGTACCTGCAGGCTTACCTGTACCGCATTGCACACAACTGGATCACCGACTACTACCGGCGCTCTCCACCGCCAAGCATGCCGCTGGACCTTGAGTTAGCCGACGATCACAGCCGGCAGCCGCCTTTCCTGGCAGACAGGGCGATCGAGCTCAGCCAGCTCAGGCAGGCGCTGGCCCAGCTCACCCCGGAGCAAAGGCAGGTGATCCTGTTGAAATATTTAGAAGACTGGGATAACCAGGATATTGCACAAGCCCTGAACAAGCCGGTCGGTGCGATCAAGTCACTGCAGCACCGGGCACTGGAAGCCCTGCGCCGGCTGTTGGTCAGGCAGGATATGGCAGTATGACGGACCTGTACAGCGAACTGGACCCACAACTGGCAGATTGGTTCGAGGCGCTGCGCCTCGCTCCGGAGCGCGATGCCCAAAAGACCGCAGCCAGCCGGGAGAGATTTCTCAGCCAGGCACGCATCCTTTCATTGAGCGCAGCAGCCCCACAGACGCAGGCCGGAGGCGTTCTGCCGTTTTTACCGGCCTGGGCCCGGCGCATCTTCCACCCCGGTCAGCATGGCTCAGGCTGGAAGCCTTCCTTCGCGTTGGGGATGCTGCTGGTGGTAATCCTGCTGCTGGGGATCAGCAGCAGCACCGTGCTCGCCGCACAGTTCAGCCTGCCGGACCAGCCGCTGTATGCCCTCAAGCTGTGGAGCGAGGATCTGCGCCTGGTATGGGCACAGACACCGGAACAAAAGCTGGCGGTACTGTTGGATTTTAGTGACCGGCGGGTCCACGAGATCGCTACGCTGGAACAATCCGGACAGCCCGCGCCGCAGCATGTCCTGGACGCTTATCAGGATGAGCTCGAGAGCAGCCTGGACCTGGCAGCTTCGTTGGAGTCCTCCAGCACCGGGGCAGCCCTGCAAGCCATCGCCCGGCGGGCCAGGCAGCAGGGGCAGGCCTTAGAAACCTTGCCCACCTCCAGCCAGGACCGCCTGCGGCAGGCGCAGGCGGCGGCA
>CAIQIV010000054.1 GCA_903871905.1 uncultured Chloroflexota bacterium
CAAGAGGTCCAGATGAACATGCAAAGTATTGCGGCTAATAAGCTCAAACAGCTGTTTACGCCAAACATTCCAAAAATGGCGGAAAAGAAGGATGTGGAGGGGTTGATCAATACTCTGCATGACCGCAACCCCGATGTTCGCCAGGCAGCCGCCGAGGCGTTGGGACAAATGGGGGATACCACGGCAGTCAATGCACTGGTGGAAGCTTACAAAGACGCTGACCAATATGTGCGCTGCGCGGTTGTCGAAGCATTGGAACAGCTGGACACCACGGCAGTTTTGCCTTTCATGGTTAGAGCATTGAATGATAATGATCCATATGTGCGTACATGTGGCGCAAAATCATTGTCCAAAATCGGGAGTACAGACCCCCGCTTAATCAAACCGCTGCTGACAGCATTAAAAGACAACGACGCGCAGGTCCGCTGGTATATTGTGGAAGCTCTGATGCCTTTCAAGGATCAGCAGGTTATTTCAGCCTTGATTCCAGTTTTGAGCGACACAAAAATGAGCGTGCGCAAGGTGGCAATGGATGCGCTGGTGAATATGGGTCCACCCGCATTGAAAATCCTGATCGATGCCCTCCAGGTTCCCTCAATCAGCCGGGCAGACATTATCGAGGCGCTGAAAAACATGGGAGATGAGCGCGCGATACCTGTATTTATCGACGTCCTGAATAGCCAGGATTTTAACCTGCGGGTGGCTGCCGCGGCTGCGTTGGATCAGATCGGGTGGGCGCCTCAAAATGAGGACGAAACAGCCGCCCGTTATTGGATTGCTAAAAAGGAATGGGCTCGCTGCATCAGCATTGGCGAGCCGGCAGTCAGGCCGCTGCTGCACATTGTCAAAACCTTTGGACCGGAGCTCTGTAAACAGGCAATTGAAACTCTTGGTGAGATGGGGTTACCAGTGATCGAGTCGCTGATCGTGATGCTCTCAAATCCAAACCTGGAAGTCCAGCGCGCCGGGCTGGACTCCCTGAAAGGCTTCGAGGGTGCAGGTCATGAAGACTACATCCTCCCGCTCCTGGGCAGCCCGGATCCAGGGATCCGCCAGAGAGCGGTGGCCGTTTTGGAAAATGCACGTTGGGCGCCAATGAACAATGAAGCCGGGGCTGCCTATTATATTGCCAAATCGGACTGGATCAAGTGCATCTTGATGGGTGCACCGGCGGTCGGGCCTTTACTGCGCGAGCTTGATAACTGCAAAAGCAAGCATCAAGCCAGCATTGCGCTGCGTGCTATTTACGACTCGGGTGATCTTTGTGACGAAGCCAGGGGCAAAATCCGTCTTTCCCTGGATAAGATTATGCAGGCCTGGCAGGCGGGAGATTCCCTCGAGGCATATAAGGACGAGCGCCGCTGGCGCTGAGAGGTCATCTCAGGCAGCAGGCTATCTTCCAGGCAGGTAAGATCTCCCGGGCTATTTAACCAGCACCGGCACTGCCGTAAGCCGGACCACGTCACCCGGTTTCGCCTGTTTCCAGGTAAAAACGCCGTCCTTTTCCGGAACCACGCTCGCCTGGGATGACATTCCGCTCGGCACGGTCCAGTTACCCGTCCCCCACACCACGTACTTGACTGCTCCACCTTTGAGCGTCAGGCGGTAGAGGTTGATGGCCCGGGGGTCTTTATTGAGCGCTTCTGCCCGTTCAAAGGGGATCAATTCCTTCGCCAGCAGCTTAAAGGCATAAAACGCCAGCTGCGGCTCGCTCGTACCGGTGCGGATGCCATACAATCGCCAGGTATCTTCGACATTCGGGCTGGGTGTGTTGGAGATATAGGTGTGCCAGATCTCCAGGGCGTCGCCATGCCCATAACCCTGCACAATGCGGCGGAAGATTTCCGCGGCCTGGGTCTCCGGGCTGTTGGGATAATTGGTGCGAAGGGTCAGCGCGGCATCCGAGGTGACGCCTGTCTCGGTCCCCCAGACGGGTTTCTGATCGATGCCAAGTTTTTTGAACGTCTCGCTTGCTTTGCTGCGCAGGATTGTGTAGCGTTCCCAGGAGCTGTAGTAATGGTAATTCATGATGTCAAAAAAATCTTTGCCGCCCCCTTCAATCACCCCACCCAGCCAGGTTTCAGTCGGATAATCGTCCAGCCCTGAGATGCCCGGCAGGACAATCACTGCATCCGGGTCGTTCTTGCGAACAATAGCCGCGGCCTGCGCCAGGAAAACTCCCTGTTCGCGCGGGCTGAACCCGCCCGCCGGCACAGCCGAAGGTCCCCGGTCGCCGCCGGTATTCCCTTTTTCACCCGGGTCAAAGGCCCGCCAGTGGTCCATCTCATTCCCCAGCTCCCAGTATTTCACATAAGGAGCGTAGCGCTTGACCACCGTTTCAAGGTAATCTGTGGCTTCCTTGCCAACCGTCTTTTGGAATTTGGCCGGATCTGTTTCCCACGGAGGGGTTGGGGAGGAGTACTGCATTGCAAAGAGGGTCACAATCGGCTCAAAATCCGGATTCCTGAGCACGGCATCGGCCGCGGTGAAATCCCACTGGTTGTCGCTTTTTTCAACCACGTCCCACATCAGGTCAGCTCGCACAAATTGGCGATAGGTCTGCACGCCCAGCTCTTTGAAGTCCCTGAAGATCCATTCTGGTTGGAGGTAGGGTGTAGTGGTATTCAGCGCGCCCGGCTGGCGTCCATCCGCCCAGTAGAAGCGGATAAAATTCAGACCGATCTGCAGCTTCTCCGGGCGGCGGAGCGGTTCACTCCCTGCCAGCGGCGGGAGAGATGATGCAGCAGGTGTGCTCAATCGCGGCGTGATAGGCGGAGCGGTAGGCTGCACACGCGCCGGGGGCTGGGTCGGCGCAGGTTGCATGCCAGGGATGGCGCAAGCCATGGCCAGCCCGGTCACCAGTGTCAGCAGGAATACGGTTCTGAGAGCAGTGTTTTTCATCATTGGTTCTCCTCTTGTATGCAAATCGTGACAACTGATCGCTCATTCTATTATCGGATGTTTTTTACAGATTTTCAATGGCATGACCAACAGGATTTGTTATAATCAGAATGATTTTTATGCAACATCATCCCACCGGGAGGAACATATGAGCCGTACCTGGTTGCAACTCCGCATCCCAGCCTTTATCCTGCTTTTTGTGCTGCTGACCTTGCCCGATCATGCCGGGCGAGCCGTCGCTTCCTGGCAGGAAGTTGGCCGCTTGCAGGCTGCCACCACCCCCGCTGGAACTGTGCCAACCGCTGCCGTAACATCAACCTCCACCACTGCGCCCACCACTGCCTCCACGACAGCTGCAACCACCGGTCCAACCAAAACCACTGCTCCCACATCTACTGCGAGTATAACTCCCACCCTCACCGCTACCCCAACCCTGACCTATACCCCAACCCCAAGCGAAACTCCCGGCCGCGCCACCCAGCTGGCCGATCAAAAGAACCAGACCGCGACCGCCAAAGCCCTCACGTATGTTTCTCCCACTCCCAAGCCCTCAGCTACCCTCTCACCAACCCCCAGCGCCACCCCGCTGCCCGCCCCTACCACCCCCTTCTCACGCCTGCTGACGACCTTTTTCCTCGTCCTGGGCGGCATCTCGGGGCTGGGCATTGTCGGTGGCATCATATTCCTCATTGTACGCCCGCGGACGGGATAAACCTTGAGAAGAACCTTTCAGATTGTTCGTATCACCGCGCTGACATTGTTCGTTGCGATCTTTGGCGCACTGCTGCTGGTGGATGACGTTCGCGGGGCAATCTTCGTTTTTTTCCAGGAGCGCGTCTTGCGCGGTGGGTCGCCGGTGATTGCTACCGCCCTGATCGGTACGTTGGCTTTGATGTCCGGGATCATTGTGCTTTACCTGTTCGGGCGCGCCGTGATCCTAAACTTTACCCACCTGCAGGGCGACAGCTGTCCATCCTGCCACCAGCAGCTCAGCCGGGTCCACCGCTCAACCGCCGACCAGCTGGCCTGCATCCTGGTCCTGGCTGACCTGCACCGGTATTCATGCTCCAATCCGCGCTGCGGCTGGAGCGGTCTGCGCCACCACTGAGATCTCCCGGGTAAAGGTATAATCATCCCAGGCGATGAAGATCTACCTGGTAAATATTTTGCTGATCCTGGCGCTGGCTGGCGGCTGTGCGGCGCCGGCCGCGCCGGTTGCGCCAACTCACCGGGCTACAACCACACCTGTGCCAACCCTTACCCCTGCGCCATCGTTGACGCCTGTTCCATCTTCAACCGTAAGGCCCACCGCTGAGCTCACCAGCGCTCCCACCCCAACATTGACCCCTGCCTCTCTCACCCGGCCCGCGGCTGTGATCACAGCCGGGCCGGACGCCTACCCGCCCGGCGCCAACCCGCTGACCGGCTTGCTGGTGTCGGACCCTCGCAGCCTGGACACCCCGCCGGCGCTGATCTCGATCTCAAATTTC
>CAIQIV010000055.1 GCA_903871905.1 uncultured Chloroflexota bacterium
CCCGCTCTCCCCTCAAGAACTGGCGGCAGTGTTGGTTGAGGAGCGCATCCGCCGGGAGAAGCAGACAATTGAACAGCAGCAATCGGCCAGCGGCGATCTTTACGTGCCCAAGGCGACCTACAGCGTCGGACAGACCCTGGTCTTCCCGGCGTTTAACTGGCGCAGCGGACAGGTGGTCGGCGTCCGTCCCGGGAAGAACCCCGAAATGCCCGGTCTGCAGGTGCTCCAGATTGAGATGGACCACAACGAGAAACATGAGTTTGCTGCCAACCTGGCTGACCATGCGCTTAACGCCCCGCTGCGTTTTGACGACAACGACCCGCTCCTCAATCCCCAATCCGTCCTGGCAGGTTATTCAGAGAACCTGGTTGAGGAGATCGTATCCGCCCTTCAGGACAACCCGGATTTTGTCAGCATCGCTGCCAAGTGGTTCCCGCGCTCCCTGCTGGTGGACATTCATATCGGTCACCTGAACCTGGCCGAAGCGGTGCTGGATATGGCCGGAGGCGGGCCGCTGCCTACCCCTGCCCTGCTGGAGCAGATCGAGCTGAGCGCGGATGTGCCCGCCAAGCTGGTCGAGTTTTCCCTGGACTACGCCCTGCAGAGTGACCCTCGCTTTGATGAGGTCGGTGCGGCGGGCAAAGTGCTGTGGTTCTTGCAGCGCCTGGAACCCGCCGAAGTCCTGGAGCCGCCGGCATATCTGCGCTACAGCGGCATCGAATACGACCGCGGCGACCTGACCAGGGACATGCTGGCTCTGGAGCGTGAGCTAGATGATGAGCTCTCCCCGCTGCAGGGCAAGCAGCCTGGCATTGACGAAGTCGAGATTCGCCTGATCTATCCGCACTGGCGCTCTGGCACCTTGCCACTTGGCTCGCGCGTCCGCCATTTGTTCCCCACTGCCTATGAGGCGCCGCGCATCCGCTTCACCCTGGTCGATGGCGAAAGCGGAGACAAGTTCCCGGCCTGGGTAGTGCGGGAAAAGCGTTACATCTACGGCCTGAAGGATTGGTTTGCCAAGCGTGGCTGCATCCCCGGGAGCATCATCCGGGTGCGCCGGGGGAAACAACCCGGCGAAGTGATCCTGAAGGTTGATTCGCGGCGCTCCGCCCGGGAGTGGGTGCGCACCGTGCTGGTCGGTTCGGATGGCGGCACCGTTTTTGCCATGCTTAAGCAGATCGTGCAGACTTCCCTGGATGAGCGTATGGCCATCGCTATCCCGGATCGGGATGGGGTAGACCAGGCCTGGCTCAGGCAGCAAAAAGAATCGACTTCCTTCGAGAAACTGGTGCTCAACATGGTGCGCGAATTGGCCAAGCTCAACCCGCAAAGCCATGTGCATGCCAGCGAGCTGTATGCCGCCCTGAATGTCATGCGCCGCTGCCCGCCCGGACCGCTGCTGGCGCTGCTAGCCACCAGTCCTAATTTC
The DNA here is from genome assembly GCA_903871905.1 of uncultured Chloroflexota bacterium. Lineage (GTDB taxonomy): Bacteria > Chloroflexota > Anaerolineae > Anaerolineales > UBA4823 > CAIQIV01. Next base: position 1,430 of record CAIQIV010000055.1, read on the forward strand.
AACCACGTCGGTGACCTGCATTTCCGCATCAACGAGGCCGACAGTTAGTTATACAGATAGGAGTGGAACAGTGATTGAAGGAAAACGCCCCAGCCTGGTCAAGCCAACTATCCATACACCGTACTATATCGATTTTAGCTGGTGGAGCCAGAATGAGCGGGATTGGCGCATATACCTGCAAAGCTATCTGTGTCCGGAGCACCAAAAGCTTTATGCTGACGTTTCCCTGGATGGGATGGTGGACTGGGTCGACCCGGAAACCGCTGAGGTCAAACAGGTAGACGGCTTGCAGCAGGTGTTGATCGCCCACTGCGCCAAGCAGGATTCATTTACCATGCATCACTCCACCCTGGTCGATTCGATTTTTCGCCTGCTGTTGGCGAATGGCAACCTGCCACAAACACCGGCAGATCTTTCCCAACAGCTTGGGCGCGAGCCGATGGTGATATTAAAAGTGCTGTCCGGTGGGCGCATCTATAATGGGTTGCGCCCGTGTTTTGGATAAGCCCGCACCTGTGCTCCTGCCCGGGACGTACCCAACCAGCCCCCGTAGCTCAATGGACAGAGCAGGTGCCTTCTAAGCACAAGGTTGTGAGTTCGATCCTCGCCGGGGGCGCCTTCAGCGCCTTCTTGAGATAGACGACCGAGAGATAAGAGCTGGTAGATATGAGCATTAAACATGATCCCTTCTTTACAGGTTTCAGCAGGTCAAGCGAATTTCAGTTCACCGACCCCAGGCCTGTACACTGGCGCATTTTACTGCGCACTTCCGTCTGGCGGCCGCCAACCGATGTCTTCGAGACAGAGGAGGCGATCGTTGTGCGCGTGGAGATCGCCGGAATGCGCGAGGAAGATTTCTCCATCGATCTGGATGGTCAGATTTTGAGCATCCACGGCATCCGTCCTGACCTGGATGAACGCGGCCCATTTCACCAGATGGAAATCCGTTTTGGTGAGTTTAGCAGCGAGATCGAGCTGCTGGCGCCCGTTGCAGCCAGCCAGGTTACGGCTTTCTACTCCAACGGTTTCTTGCGGGTTTCGCTGCCAAAGGCTCAGCCCAGGCATGTCCCCATCGAATGAAACCGATACCATGACAGGATCACAGGAAACCTGAGCTAAATTCATGCCTGCGACGCGTTGGAACTCAAATATCCTAGAAATGCTCAACTGGATTGTTGAGGAAGAAGAGATCAGCATGGATGATCTGCTGTTAAAGCCGATCATCCCCCGTGTGCTTTCAGACAGCTCGTCCGAACCAGACCGGTCATCCGAGGAAAGCGGTGAAAGCAAGGAGGAAATCCCCCCCATCCTACCCATCCTGCCGCTGCGCGGTCTGGTGGTCTACCCACAGACCGTGGTGCCGCTGACCATCGGCCAGCCGCGCTCGGTGCGCCTGGTTGATGACGTGATGTCTGGCGATGAGCGCCTGATCGGCCTGGTGGCTTCCCGCAATCCCGAGATCGAATCGCCCGAGCCATCTGATCTATACCAGTTGGGCACGGTGGCGATGATCCACCGCCTGTTCCGCGCCCCCGATGGCACCATCCGCCTGGTGGTGCAGGGCCTGGCGCGCTTCCGCCTGGCGAGCTTTGTCCAGACAGAGCCTTACCTGAAAGCCGAGATCGTGCTGGAGCCCGAGATTGTCGAAGACGGACTGGAACTGGAAGCACTGGCACGCAACGCCCGCGACCAGTTCGAACACATTGCCGAGATGATCCCTTCCATCCCCCGCGAGCTGGTGACCTCGGTGCTGACACTGGAAGACCCGCTGCAGACCGTCTACACCATCGCCAATTTCCAGCGCATGGATCTGGATGACGCCCAGGCGCTGCTCGAATACAAGACAGCCAGCGAGAAGCTGCACAAGCTGGTGGGCATCCTGGCCCACGAAGCCGAGGTGCTGGAGATCGGGCAGAAGATCCAGAACGAAGCACGTTCTGAGATCGAAAAAGTGCAGCGCGAGTATTTTCTGCGGGAACAGCTCAAAGCCATCCAGCGTGAGCTGGGAGAAAGTGACGAGCAGACCCAGGAGGTGGAGGAGTTCCGTAAAAAGATCGACGCCGCCCAGATGCCTGAGGAATCGGAAAAGATGGCGCGCCGCGAGCTGGAGCGCTTGAGCCGGCTGCCAACCGCTGCCGCCGAATACGGTGTGATCCGCACCTACCTGGACTGGCTGGTGTCCCTCCCCTGGTCCAGCATCACCTCCGACAACCTGGATATCCCCCACGCCCGCCAGGTGCTCAACCAGGATCACTATGGCCTTGACGATGTCAAGGAACGCATCCTGGAGTATCTTTCGGTGCGCAAGCTGCGCCAGGAGCGGGCTGAGGAGCTTACCCAAAAGGTTGCCGACGAGATCCACCGCATCCGTGAAGGCGTGATCCTGTGCTTTGTTGGCCCCCCTGGGGTAGGCAAGACCTCTCTGGGCCGCTCGATCGCCCGCGCTATGGGGCGCAAGTTCGTGCGCATCTCCCTGGGCGGGATGCGCGACGAGGCGGAGATCCGCGGCCACCGGCGGACCTATATCGGCGCCATGCCTGGGCGCATCATCCAATCCCTGCGCCGCATCGAATCGCGCAACCCGGTCTTCATGCTGGATGAAGTGGACAAGCTGGTGTTTGACTTCCACGGCGACCCGGCGTCCGCCTTGCTCGAAGTGCTGGACCCAGAACAGAACGCCGAGTTCCGCGACCACTACATGGAGGTGCCCTTCGACCTGTCGCAGGTCATGTTCATCACCACCGCCAACCTGCTTGAGCCGGTGCCTGGCCCACTGCGTGATCGCATGGAGATCATCGAGCTGGCAGGCTATACCGAAGGAGAGAAGGAGGCCATTGCCCGCGGCTACCTGATCCCGCGCCAGTTGCAGGAAAATGGCCTGCGCGAGGCGGAAGTGCAGTTCAGCGACGCCAGCCTGGAGCGCATCATCCGTTCCTATACTCGCGAGGCCGGTGTGCGCAGCCTGGAGCGCGAGATTGGCGCCGTGTGCCGCAAAGTGGTCACCCAGGTCGCCGAGGGCAAAACCGAGGTGGTCGAGATCACCCCGGACAAAGTTCAGGAGCTGCTTGGACGCCCCTCTTACCTGGGTACCGAGGAGATCGCTCACCGCACCTCTGTGCCAGGCGTGGCCACCGGGCTGGCCTGGACCCCGGTCGGTGGATATGTGCTGTTCATTGAAGCCACGCGCATGCCCGGGTCCAAGGGCTTTCAGATCACCGGCTCAGTCGGCAACGTAATGCAGGAATCGGCGCATGCCGCCCTGTCCTACGTGCGATCCAAAGCTGAGCACCTGGGATTGAGCCCGGACTTCTTCGACAACAGTGACATCCACCTGCACATTCCCACCGGGGCGCAGCCCAAGGACGGGCCTTCAGCCGGCGTGACCATGGCCACCGCCCTGGTTTCGCTGATCTCTGGTCGCCTGGTTGACCCTAAGGTTGGGATGACCGGCGAAATTACCCTGCGCGGCCAGGTGCTTCCTGTGGGGGGGATCAAAGAGAAAGTCCTGGCTGCCCACCGCATGGGCTTGAAGAAGATCATCCTGCCCGTACGCAATGACGTAGACCTGGAAAAGCTGCCCGAAGAAGTGCGCCAGGAGATCACCTTCGTCTTTGCCGAGACAGTGGATGATGTGCTCCATGCTGCCCTGGAACCGGCGGCCGCCAACGGCGGAGCGCACTACCAGCCAGAAACGCCTGCCCCGGGGGAGCCGGCGCCAGGCACCGATCCCGAGCCGGCCCCAATCGAGACGATCACACAACCCGCCTGAAATGAATCATCCACCAAAAGTCATGCTCATCGAAGACGACGAAACGATGTGCTCACTGCTGCACATCCTGCTGCAGATTGAGGGCTACCAGGTCGCAAATTTTACTTTTCGCGAAACGGTGAATGATATCCTGGTTGATATCCACCAGGAACAGCCAGACCTGCTGCTGCTGGATGTCCGGCTGCGGCAGTTGAGCGGGTTGGACCTGCTGCCGCTCATTCGCTCAGACCCTGGCCTGCAAAACTGCCAGGTGTTGATGTGCTCCGGCATGGATGTCAGCCATGACTGCCTGGAGCGCGGCGCAGATGGCTTCATTTTGAAGCCCTACATGCCAGAAGAGTTGATCGGGAAGATCAACCAGTTATTGAAGGGTTCCTATTCCTGAGCGTGTTCAACCCGGGGATATTGAACCAGAGAAGAGAGTTTATTGTGGGAAAGAAACGTGGACGCACCCAGGCAAATGCTTTACAGTGGTGCACGATGGATTTACATTTACACACCCCGGCCTCCGGCGATTTTCAACAGCCCGAGGCTACTTACCTGGATATCCTGCGCCGGGCAGAAGCCCGCGGCCTGGATATCATATCTTTTACCGACCACAACTCCGTGGCCGGCTACCGGCGCATGCAGGAAGAGGTGCAGCAGCTTGAGACGCTGGAGCGCCTGAAGCGCATTTTCCCGGATGAGCAGAATCGGCTGGCGGAGTACCGCCGCCTGCTGGACAAGATCCTGGTGCTGCCGGGCTTTGAGTTTACCGCCACCTTTGGCTTCCATGTAATCGGCGTCTTTCCGCCGGAGAAACCAGCCCGCGAACTGGAGCACCTGCTGCTCAGCCTGAATATTCCCAGCGAAAAGCTGGATGACGGATCTGCCACCGTGGGCGCCACCAGCGACGTGCTCACCGCTTACCGCCTGATCGCCGCCGCCGGCGGGATTGTCATCGCCGCCCACGCCAATTCGAGCAACGGCGTGGCCATGCGCGGCTTCGATTTCGGCGGCCAGACCAAGATCGCCTACACCCAGGATACCAACCTGCATGCCCTGGAGGTCACCGACCTGGATAACAAAGGCCGCAGCTCGACCGCCGCCTTCTTCAGCGGCACCAAGCCAGAGTACCCACGGCGTATGCACTGCATCCAGGGCTCTGACGCCCATCGCCTGGTGACCGACCCGGTGCGCAAGAAGAACCTGGGAGTCGGCGACCGCGCCACGGATGTGTTCCTTGCCGAGGTCGGCTTTGAAGCACTGCTGGAGTTGTTCCTGAGCAATGACTTTGCTCGCACCCGCCCGCACCGCCACACCGCAGAACCGGCCTTCGACTTCATCCGCGCTGCCCGCGAGCAGGGCGCCAACATCATCCAGGACTTCCACGAGTCGATGACCGTGCGCGGCGGCAAGCGCTATGCCGTGATCGCCGACGTTTGCGCTTTTGCCAATACCAACGGCGGCACCCTGTATATTGGCCTGCCTGATGACCCCAAGAAGCCGGTCACCGGCATCCAGGAACCTGAGCAGGCCATCTCCCAGCTTGAAAAGGAGATCGAGGCCCGCATCAGCCCGCCCCTGCAGTGCTCGCTGGATATCCAGGAGACAGGCGGCAAGAAGGTGGTGCGCGTGCTGGTGCCGCGCGGCGACGAAGCCCCTTACGCCGTGGACGACAATAAGATCTACCTGCGCTCTGAGGCCGAGACCGACCTGGCGGTGCGGGATGAGATCGTCGAGATGGTTCTGCGCAGCTCACGCTACCAGGCGCAGCGCGCTCCGGTTGACCTGAGCCAGGCGAAGATCGAAGCAGGTGAACGCGCTGTGCGCGCCGCGCCGCTCCCCGAGCCGGCCTCCCCCGCCCCGCTGCCCCTGCCCGAACCCGACCAAACCGAGCTGGCCCCGCGCACCGGCGTGGAGGTCATCACCGTCGATGAGCGCAATAACACCCGCTACTACACGATGCGCGACCTGCGCAACGGCAACGTGGTCAAGAACGTCACCAAAACCTCCGCCCGCCGCCTGTGGCATTATGCCATCACCGCCTATGCCCAGCTTCCAGGCGACCTGACCCACAGCTCGGTCCAATGGCAGGGCAATTTTGGCCTGATCCGCATCCATAAGCAGGACAAGAGCGTGCGCTATGACCTGGTGCAGCGCCAGCCAGAAGGATATCGCTTCTACTTTGGCGTGACGGAAGACGGCATCCACGGCCCCTGGCACTCCCTGGTGGGGCAGGAAGAGGATTAGCATGGTTTCCGAAGCGGTCAAGGTGGATTTTCATCTCCGTGAATTTCGCTGGCCGGAGGATCTGCAGGTTGTCCTGGATCTGTGGCAGCGCAGCGGACCGGGAGTCCAGCTTGGCCGCTCGGACACGCCGCAGGAAATCTATAAAAAGCAGCAGCGCGATCCCGACCTGTTCCTGGTGGCTGAGAGCCAGGGCCAGGTCATTGGCGCGGTGATGGGCGGGTACGACGGGCGGCGCGGCCTGGTGTATCACCTGGCAGTGGACCCGGGCTGCCGCCAGCGCGGCCTGGGGGCAGCCCTGATGGAAGAGTTGGAGGTCCGCCTGCGCCAGAAAGGCTGCCGCAAGTGCTACCTGCTGGTCACGCGCGAAAACCGCACCGCCATCGCCTTTTACGAAAGGCACGGCTGGGAGCATATGGACCTGGTCTATCTCTATGGGAAGGAGTTCAATTGAACGTGCGCTTCGCTATCCTGACCGTCTCGGATCGCTCATCGCGCGGCGAGCGCCCCGATCAGTCCGGACCGGCCCTGGCAGAATTTGTGCGCCAGCAGGGGTGGGAGGTTTCGCTCACCTACACGCTGCCGGATGACTTGCATGCGCTGCGGGAGATCCTATCCGCATGGGCGGATAACGGGGACTTCGACGTGATCCTGACCACCGGCGGCACCGGCTTCAGCCCACGCGATGTCACCCCCGAGGCAACCGCAGCGGTGAGCAGCCGCCCTGCACCCGGTCTGGCAGAAGCCATGCGCATGGCCAGCATGCGCATTAATCCGCATGCCATGCTCTCCCGCGGCACGGCGGTAATCCGCCGCCATACGCTGATTGTCAACCTGCCCGGCAGCCCCAAGGCCGCCGTGGAAAACCTGCAGGTGATCGTTCCTGTGCTGCCCCATGCCGTAGCACTGCTGCGCGATGAGCCCCAGGCGGAAGCCGGTCACCAATCCCTGTCACCCCAATCCTGACCGCTACCAGGCGATCAACGCCAGGGCCCACAGGCACAGCCCGATGCCCAGCCACTGGCTGCGCGAAACCTTCTCCGATAGCAGGGTGGTTGCCCAAATCACAGTAAATACCGGGTACATCGAAGACAGCACGGTGGCCACGTCCAGCCGGGTGAGGTGTTTCCCGACCAGGAAACACACATTCCCCGCTGCATCCAGCACGCCGGATAAGAATGCAAAGAATACCCAGCGCCCGGGCAGGCGGCCTGCCTCCTTCACACTGGTAGTAGGCGCGCCTGACCCCGGTCTCAAAAACCAGATGCCCAGCCAGGCTGCCAGGGCAACCAGGGTGGAGCCTGTCTTGGAGACCAGGATCGGCGTGTAATACAACCCGCCCTTCCCTGCCTCCGCCAGCAGGATAAAAAACACACCAAAACAGACTCCCGCCGTCAACGCCAGAGCTAACGATAAACCCACCCGCCTGGCGCTGCGGCTCTGTGCAGTTGGCCGGGTGACAAGCCAGATGCCGCCCACCCCAAAGGCTATCCCGGCTGACTGTGTCCAGCCAGGCAGACCATCCATTGCGATCCCTACCACGACTGGCAGCACCGCCCCCACCACCGCCGCGGTCGGCGCCACCAGACTGGCATTGCCCAGCGACAGCCCCTGGTACAGCGCCCCCAAACCCACCGCCCCCAGCAGCCCGGCCACGCCGCCCATCACCAGGCCTCGCGGCCCTGGCAGCGCCTCTCCCAGGTACCCTGAGATCAGCGCCAGCCCGGCGACCCCAACCAGCGAGGTGACAAACAGCACCGCTGCCACATTGCCGCGCCGGGTGGCAAAACCCCCGCTGAAATCTGCGCTGCCCCAGGTCAGGGCTGCCAGACAGGAAATTGCAATTCCAAATACATAGGTGGTGTTCATATACCGGCCATCAGAACGGCCCAGGCTGTGCGCAACATGCAGTGCCTCTTCATTCTTGGAACAGGATAGAAGGCTGTTTGTCGGTTAACCAATTGCCCAGGGGGTCAAAGCATTGTACCATAGCCCGGTCTGTCAGTGGCTGGCGTAATGCCCGGAAAATTTGGACAGGTTTTTCATGTTATACTTAATCCTGGCAACGCGCCGCGTCAAAAGCCCGATCGGTTTTCAGCCCCTCTGGCCCGGCTGCTGCTCATCTATGCGGGGAAAGACCTGCCTGTGCCTGGGGGCTCCCCTTCAACCATGCCTGGAGAAAGCTGCCATGTCACTTCGCCTCATTCTTCGCCTGCTTCTGATCCCACTCTTTCTAGTCCTGGCGGCTGGGCCTGTTGCCGCGGATGGAATAATCAGTTCGTCCACCTCTCCCCAAAAACCTGTCCGGCAGATCGAGCTCCCACCCCGGCCGCCTGGAGCCGCGCCCAGCCCGTCTTGTACGGATACCCCCATCCACACCTGCCTTCAGCGGAAGCCGCTGGCTGTGCCAGCGGCCCGGTCAGATGGGGGGGAGATCCAAACAGTCCCTCAACCGTCGGGAATGGCAGCCAGCCGATCCTATCTCCCGCTGGCCCTGCAGCACGTTGACCGTACGCCAGGGGTTGCCGGGCGCGTCACCCTGCAGGGGGGTCCTCAGGCGGGCATCGCCCTTGAACTGATGTCCTGGGACGGCCTGGCCCTGGTACAGGTGATGACCACCACCACCGGCAGCGACGGCCGCTATCTCTTCCCAGGCGCCCCCACCCAGGCAGACGGCCAGTACTACTACGTCAGCTTTAACAACAGCCAGAACGGCAGTTCTTACGACTACCTGGCTTACTACCGCACCCCGCTGTTCACCGGCCACGCCGCCGGCGATCACACCGCCCTGGGCATTCTCGAGATCGCCAACCTTGCCCCGCGCAACCCATACACCTTTCAAAAAGTCAGCCTGCCGCACACCTTCGCCTGGTGGAACCGTCCCTATTCCACCGGCGATACCCTGACCCTGAACCTCTATCAAGCCGACGGCACGATGCTCTACCAGAGCGCGCCGCTGGGGAATACAGGCAGCGCTGCCCTGGCCAGCCTGCCGGAGGGCGCAGCCTGGGGCCGAAACTACCTGTGGCGTATCCAGGTCTACCGCCCGGACGGCGGTACCGGCTGGGGTTGGTCCAGCCCGGTCGCTTTCGGGGAGGGGGTCCTGCCGCCGGGCATCCAGGGCAGTGTGACCAACCATGGGCGACCATTGGACGGGCTGCCGCTTTGGCTGATGGTCCAGCATGAGGACGGCCAATGGTATGCCGATTACACCACCACCACTCAAGACGACGGCGCTTACCGCTTCGATATCCCTGCGCAGAACAGCGGCAGGCCGTTCTTCGTGATGTACCGCAATGGCTCCATCTGGAGCACGTATAATCCCTATTTTCTGCGCAGCTGGATGAGCTACGACCTGTATACCTTCCAGGACGGGAGCGCCCTGTCCGCTGGCAGCTTCGATCTCTCTATCCCGGGCAACGAGACGCCCGATAACGCTGAGATTCGCTCGTTTCCGGTCATCTTCGAGTGGGATGCCCGCCTCTCCAGCCAGTCCGACAGCTACCAGGTCCAGCTCTGCAATCTCGACTGCAGCGCCATTGCCAAATCCGATGCGCTGGGCTTCACCGGCAGCTACACCCTGTCCAGCCTGCCGCCCGGATTTTATCCGGATATACCCTACATCTGGCGCGTCTGGATCAGCGACCCGTGGGGAGGCTGGGGGCGGTCCTTTGACCGGCAGATCCGCTTCAGCGCCGCGCCGCCGCAGGCCGGGATCCAGGGCTACGTGACCCATAAAGGCGGCCCGGCTGTTGGCGTCACCGTCCAGCTTCGCTTTTGGGATGGCGTGAGTTATCCGATCAAGCAGCAGGTAAAGACCGGCAGCGACAGCAGCTACCACTTCACAAATGTGGCGCCTTATGGGGCTGAAGAGTATCATGTGCGCTTTCTCAATGACCCCAGCGGCGGCAACACCCGGGACATCAACCGTTTGTGGACCTGGCGCAGCTATTCCATCCGTTACAACGCGGGCAGAACCTATGCCGGTGGGGATTTCGATACCGCCAACGTTTCCCTGCTGGCCCCGCCGGACGACACGCACGCCCCGCTACCGGTGGTCTTGACCTGGGCGCCCCGCAAGGCGACCCCGGACGACAGCTACTCACTGGGCTTTGAAGCCTACCCCTGGACAACCTCCTGGGAGACGGACCAGGTAGGCTACACCGACCATCTCACCCTCTCCAGCCTGATGGATGGGATGTACTATGGGGTGAAATATTACTGGTTTGTCCTGGTCAACGGCCCCTGGGGCGGGTATGGGGTTTCCTATTACTACCGCAGCGTTACCTTTAACCAGATCGCCGCAAGCCAGGCTGTGCATCCGGCTGCATCCAACCCCCCGCTGGCTTCCCAACCGGCCGATCTCGATTTCGGCCTCCCGCCAGGGCGTGACGGCCTGGAAAGCCGTCCATAAGCCCAAAAATCGGGTACAATCGGGACGGCTTGAACCGACCTTTTCTGTATTTCACCGTCTTTGCCTCGGGCGTCACCTCGCTGGCGCTGGAGATGTCTGCCTCGCGCCTGCTGGGCAGCGTCTTTGGCACTTCGAACCTGGTATGGGCCGCCATCATCGGTCTGATCCTGATCTACCTGGCCGCCGGGTACTTCCTGGGCGGCTGGTGGGCAGACCGTTCGCCCCAGCCGCGCACCCTGTACACCATCCTGGCCTGGGCGGCCCTGGGCGGCGGCCTTGTCCCGCTGGTCGCCCAGCCCGTGCTGCTGCTGGCTGCAGACGCCTTCGACCAGCTCCAGGTAGGTGTGCTGTTCGGCGCCTTCACCTCGGTGCTGGTTCTGTTCTCTGCGCCCGTCACCCTGCTGGGTACGGTTTCTCCCTTCGCCATCCGCCTGGCAATCAGTGACCCGCTGCACGCCGGGCGCATCTCCGGCCAGATTTACGCCATTTCCACCCTGGGCTCCTTCCTGGGCACCTTCCTGCCGGTGCTGCTGTTGATCCCCCTGGTGGGCACCAACCTGACCTTTATCCTCTTCAGCCTGTTCCTGGCGCTGGTCGCCATGGCCGGGCTGTGGCTGGCAGGCGGCTGGCGGGGGATGCTGCCGCTGGTCTGGATCCCGCTGCTGCTGTTCCTGCTGGGGATTTATCTGGCCTACCAGCCCATCAAACAGTCGCGCGGCCAGATCTACGAGACCGAGTCGGCCTATAACTACATCCAGGTGCTTGAGCTGGATGGCAGCCGCATGCTGCGACTGAACGAAGGCCAGGGCGTGCACTCCATCTGGCATCCTGAGCAGCTGAACTTTGCCGGGCCGTGGGAGTCATTCCTCGCTGCCCCGTTCTTCAGCCCTGCACCCTTCCCCCGCTCCCAGGTCAGGAGCATGGCCATCATCGGCCTGGCCGCCGGCACCGCTGCCCGCCAGGCGACCCAGGTCTTCGGCCCCATCCCCATCGATGGCTACGAGATAGACCCGGCGATCATCCAGGTAGGGCGCGCCTATTTTGATATGAACGAGCCCAACCTGAACGCCATCGCCGCCGACGGGCGCTGGGGGCTGGCAAAATCCGGGCGCACCTACGACCTGATCGCCATCGACGCCTACCGCCCGCCCTACATCCCCTTCCATCTGACCACCCGCGAGTTCTTCACCCTGGTGCGCCAGCACCTGAGCGAGAACGGGGCGGTGGCTGTCAACGTGGGCCGCTCGCCCACCGACCGCCGCCTGGTGGATGGACTGGCAGCCACCCTGCAGACGGTCTTTCCATCGGTATATGTCATGGACCTGCCGGACACCTTCAACACCCTGATCTACGCTACCGCCCGCACCGGCAGCATCCAGGACTTCTACCAGAACACCACCGCCGTGCTCTCCGACCCGGCCTCTCCTCCCCTGCTGCGCGATGTGCTGACCCGCGTGGTGCTCAACCTGCAGCCCACCCCCTCCGGAGGCCAGGTCTTCACCGACGACCGGGCTCCCATCGAATGGATCACCAACAACATGGTGCTGAATTTTGTTTTATTCAATGATATGGAGACACTTAAGTGAAAAAAGCCCCGGCCTTCCTGCCCACCCTCCTTTCCTGGCTGATTACCCTGCTGGTTCCCGTTGCCCTGACCCTGAGTGCGGTGCGCCTGATGCTCACCCCGCTCTACATCCAGTGGGAATACAACCTGCCCAACTTCCCTGCAGACCGTTACGGTTTCACCAAACAGGACCGGCTGTATTGGGGGAATATCACCCGCCAGTACCTGCTCAACTCGGACGGCATCTCGTTCCTGGCTGACCTGCGCTTCCCGGATGGCCAGCCGGTGTACAACGAGCGCGAGCTGCGCCACATGGTAGATGTCAAGGTGACCTTGAGCCGCACGCTGCAGGTGTGGATCACCTCCCTGGTCCTGCTCCTGGGGCTGGGGATATGGGCCTGGTATGACGCGTGGTGGCAGGATTTCACTCGCGGGGTGCGCCGCGGCGCCTGGGTGACAGTTGGCTTGCTGGTCGCAATCCTGGTGTTCGTGCTCTTCCTGTTTGAGCCGTTCTTCGTCGCCTTCCACAATGTTTTCTTCGACCCGGGAACGTGGATGTTCCTGTGGAGCGACACGCTGATCCGCCTGTTCCCCGAAAAGTTCTGGCAGGATATCTTCATCCTGGTGGGCGGCCTGTCGCTGGGTGGGGCGCTGGCGCTGATTGTCCTGCTGCGCCCATCGAAATAGCCCAATCCTGCAAAAAACGGCGCCGCGCGGCGCCGTTTTCATCCAGAAAAATTCCGAAGTCTTCTTCTGACTTGGGAATTTTTTATTTACTTGGCTTTGCCCTGGTTGGCGACGGCTTCCGCCGCCTTCTTCACCGCCTCGGGGTCGCCCAGGTAATAACTGGTGATGCGTTTCAGGTTCTCATCCAGCTCGTACACCAACGGGACGCCGGTGGGAATATTCAGCTCGGGGATGGCCTCATCCGAGATGTTGTCCAGGTACTTGACCATGGCGCGCAGGCTGTTGCCGTGGGCTACGATCAGCAGGCGCTTGCCGGATTGGATGGCTGGGGCAATGTCGCTAAACCAGTAGGGTAGGACGCGCTCCAGGGTCATCTTGAGCGACTCGCAGCGCGGCAGCTGCTCGGCGCTCAACCCGGCGTAGCGCCGGTCCTTACCCGGGTAGCGTTCGTCGTCCAGGTCCAGCGCCGGAGGTGGGACATCATAAGAGCGGCGCCACAGCTTGACCTGCGCCTCGCCGTACTTGGTCGCCATCTCGGCCTTGTTCAACCCCTGCAGCGCCCCATAGTGGCGCTCATTCAACTGCCAGGCGCGGATCACCGGCAGCCATTCGTTGCCCATCACTTCCATGATATTCCACATGGTCTTGATCGCCCGGCGCAGCACCGAGGTGTACACCAGGTCGAACTCGTAGCTGCCTTCCTTCAGCAGGCGGCCAGCCTCAGTGGCTTCCTTCTCACCCAGCTCGGTCAGCCCCACGTCCGTCCAGCCAGTAAAACGGTTTTCCAGGTTCCAGGTGCTCTGGCCGTGGCGCACAAGCACCATTTTATATGTCGTCGTCATTTTGACCTCTCGTTTATTTTAATAACAGGCCCGGGGAGCCAGTCCGGCGCCCAGGGCCTGTCGGTTTCCTAAATATCAGCGCACTGCTGCTTCAGTTTCCCGGTCAAAGATATGGATGTTCTCCATGTTGAACACCATCTGCGTCTTATCGCCCACCTGGTAGCGCGAGCGGGGATCCACCCGGGCCACGAAGTTGTGCTCGCCGCTCTTCAGGTACAGGAAGATTTCGTTGCCCATCAGCTCGGTCACATCCACCAGGGCCTCCACTGGCTGCACAGTGATGCCCGGAGGGGCAAACTGCGGGTTGTGGATGTCCTCGGGCCGGATGCCGAAGATGATCTGCTTGTCCACCTCACCCATGTAGGCCGCAGACTTCCCTTCCGGGATCTGCACGTTGAACGTCCCGCCGTCCACAAACAGCTTGCCATCCGATTTGCGCAGCGTCGCCGGGAAGAAGTTCATCGCCGGCGATCCGATGAAGCCCGCCACGAACAGGTTATCCGGCCGGTCATACAGCACCTGCGGCGTGTCCACCTGCTGCAGGATGCCCTTGTTGATCACCGCAATGCGCGTGGCCATGGTCATGGCCTCCACCTGGTCGTGGGTCACGTAGACGAAGGTGGTCTGCAGGTCGTGGTGCAGCTTGCTGATGTTGGCGCGCGTCTCGACGCGCAGCTTGGCGTCCAGGTTAGACAGCGGCTCGTCAAACAGGAAGACCTTTGGATTGCGCACAATGGCCCGGCCGACCGCAACACGCTGCCGCTGGCCGCCGGAGAGCTGGCGTGGCTTGCGGTCCAGCAGGTGCTCGATGCCCAGGATCTCGGCGGCTTTCTGCACCCGCTGCTTGATCTCTTCTTTCGGCCGCTTGCGCAGCTTGAGGCCGAAGGCCATGTTGTCAAAGACCGACATGTGCGGGTACAGCGCATAAGATTGGAATACCATGGCAATGTCCCGGTCCTTGGGGGCCACGTCATTCACCACCTGGTCGCCAATCAAGATCTGGCCTTCGCTCACATCCTCCAACCCTGCCAGGCAGCGCAAAGCCGTAGTTTTACCGCAGCCCGAGGGACCTACCAACACCAGGAATTCTTTATCCGCGATTTCCAGGTTCAAATTATTGACAGCAACGACGTCTCCAAAACGTTTGAAGACATGATCAAAGGTAACACTTGCCATGAGAGGTACTCCTTTCTCGTGTTCGGGAATATGGTGATGCAATTATAACATTTCTGGATTAGAATGTTGTCATGTCATCCGAAGACATAACTCCTATCCGCAAGCAGTACCTGGAAATCAAGCGCCAATATCCCGACGCTATCCTGTTCTTCCGCCTGGGCGATTTCTACGAAACCTTCGACCAGGACGCTGAGACCGCCGCTCGTGAGCTGGACATCGTGCTCACCTCGCGCAACGTGGCCAAGGGGGCGCGCGTGCCCATGGCCGGCATCCCTCACCACGCTGCCGAAAACTACCTGGCGCGCTTGATCGAGCGCGGCTATCACGTAGCCATCTGTGAGCAGGTCGGCGACCAGCCCCAGAAGGGCATCTTTCCTCGCGCCGTGACCCGCGTGGTCACCCCAGGCACGATCACCGAGCCCGGCCTGCTCCCCGGTGACGCCAACAACTACCTGGCCTGCGCCGTGGTGCAGGATGAGCGCGCCGGGGTGGCCTACGTGGACATCACCACCGGTGAGTTCGCCGCCGCAGAGCTGAGCGGGGGCGATATTCACGCCGCCCTGCGCGCCGAGATGGTGCGCCTCAAGCCCGCCGAGATCCTGCACCCCGACAGCCTGGAACTGCGCAACGGCCTGCCCGGCCACCCCACCCCATGGCCTGCCTGGCGCTTCGAGCCCGGCCGCTGCCAGGAGGAGATCTTTCGCCATTTCCAGGTCGCCTCGCTGGACGGCTTTGGTCTGCGCGGCCTGCCGCTGGCGGCGCGCGCCGCCGGGGCCATCCTGCAGTACCTGCGCGAGACGCAGCCTGCATCCCTGGGCCTGCTGGTGCGCCTGAGCACCTACAGCACTTCCGAATTTATGATCCTGGATGCCGCCACCCGGCGCAACCTGGAGCTGACCGAAACCCTGCGCAGCGGCGAGGTGCGCGGCTCGCTGCTGGGCGTGCTGGACAAGACCGTCACCCCCATGGGCAAGCGCCTGGTCCAGCAGTGGGTCAACCGGCCGCTTCTGGATCTCCCCGCCATCGCCGCCCGCCAGGACGGGGTCGAGTTCTTCTTCAGCGACGGCCTGCTGCGCCTGGAGCTGCGCCAGACGCTCAAACCGCTCAACGACCTGGAGCGCCTGGCCAACCGCGTGGTGGGCGGCAGCGCCCAGCCCCGCGATCTGGCCGCCATGCGCCACACGCTCTCCCGCCTGCCCGAAGTGCGCCGCCTGCTGCCGGATGAGCAGCCCGCCCTGCAGCCAACATTGGACAGCTTTGACCCCTGCGCCGCCGAGCTGGAGCTGCTGCAGGCCGCCCTGGCCGAGGAGCCGCCGGCCACCCTGGCTAACCCGGGCGTGATCCGCCCCGGTTACTCCGCCGAGCTGGACGGGGTGATCGAGCGTTCACGGCACGCCCGCGAGTGGATCGCCAGCCTGGAGGCGGTGGAGCGCGAGCGCACCGGCATCCGCTCGCTTAAGGTCGGTTACAACAAGGTCTTCGGCTACTACATTGAGATTTCCCACGCCAACACCGGGCTGGTGCCCGCCGAGTACATCCGCAAGCAGACCCTGGTAAACGCCGAGCGCTACATCACCCCGGAGATGAAAGAGTACGAGACGCTGGTGCTCAACGCCGAGGAGCGCATCCGCGAGATCGAAGCCCGGCTGTTCAAGGAGCTATGCGCTCGCCTGGGCGCTTCGGCCTCCCGCCTGCTGGGCGCGGCGCGTGCCCTGGCGCAGTTGGATGTGCTTGCCGGCCTGGCCGAGGCCGCCGTGCAGGGCGGCTACGTGCGCCCGCAGGTAGTGGACGATGACGTTCTCGAGATCCTTGCCGGGCGCCACCCGGTGGTCGAGCAGACCCTGAGCGGCGAGCGCTTCGTGCCCAACGATGTTCTCTTTGAACCCGGCGAGCGGGTGCGCATCATCACCGGCCCCAATATGTCCGGCAAGTCCACCCTGATCCGCCAGGTGGCCCTGATCGCCCTGATGGCCCAGATCGGCAGCTTCGTCCCCGCCGCCTCCGCCCGCCTGGGCACGGTGGACCGCATCTTCACCCGCATGGGCGCCCAGGACGAGATCCATGCCGGGCAGTCCACCTTCATGGTCGAGATGGTCGAGACCGCCAACATCCTGCACCACGCCACGCCGCGCAGCCTGCTGGTGCTGGACGAGATCGGGCGCGGCACCAGCACCTACGACGGCGTCTCCATCGCCTGGGCGGTGGTGGAGTATATCCATAACCACCCCCATTTGCGCGCCCGCACCCTGTTCGCTACCCACTACCACGAGCTCACCCAGCTGGCCGACCTGCTGCCCGGTGTGCGCAACTACAACGTGGCGGTCAGTGAGGCGGACGGCAAGGTGGTCTTCCTGCACAAGATCGTCCCCGGTGGCGCCGACCGCTCCTACGGCATCCACGTGGCGCAGCTCGCCGGCCTGCCGCGCCCGGTGGTGCAGCGCGCCGGCGAGATCTTGACCACGCTGGAGGCCTCCTCCGGCAAGGCAGTGCGCGTAAGCCCCGGCGCTGCCCGCCAGCTCGCCCTGTTCCCCGAAACCAACCCACTGCTGGACGAGCTGAAGACCCTGGACATCAACGCTCTCTCACCCATCGAGGCGCTCAACAAGCTCTACGAGTTCAAGGGTAAATACCTGAAGGATTAAGCGAGGCATGCCATGTTAGCCCTGGAGATGGTCCGCACCCTGACCGACTACAACTACGCCCTGCAGCGCCGCATGTGGGAGAGCATCTTCCACCTGAGCGACGAGCAGTTCGTGCTGGAGATCCCCTACTCGCACGGCTCGGTGCGCAACCAGGTGGTACACCTGGCGCGCACCGACGGGCGCTTTCTGCGCGCCTTGCAGGACGACCCGGGGGCCCGCAGCTACAACCCCGACCCGGCGGAATACCCCACCCGGGCAGAAGCCAACCAGCTTTTCGAGACCGTGGCCCAGGAATTTCAGGCCTATGTCCACTCTATGAACGATACGAATCTGGAGCGCATCCCCCTGGGCCTGCCCGGCCCGACCTGGCAGGTGCTGCTGCACGTGGCCAACCACGGCGCCGACCACCGCGCCCAGGTGCTGCGCCTGCTGCACGACTTCGGCGCTCCCACCTTCGACCAGGATCTGGTGCTCTACCTGTGGCGCTGAGCCCGGCGGCATTCAGCGGGCGCAGCGGAACCCAACGTCAGCCTGCCAGGCGGATGGCTCGCTTGCCCTGCGGTTTGAAACCCGCAGGCTAAAAAAGCTGTCACCCCACCCGCCGCCGCGCTGCACCCGGCCCATCCCCAGGGCCGGCCCCGGCGGGTCTATCCATTCGGCGGCGCTGGTGTAAAAGTCGGGCAGGTACCAGTCGCTGACCCACTCCCAAATGCTGCCCGCCAGGTCCGACACCTGGTAGGGGCTATCCCCCAGGGGAAAGCTGCCTGCAGGGGCGGTGTCCCCCACGCAGTATGACCCGCGGGCATAAAAATTTGCCAGGGGGCAGTCCGCCGCCGCCTCCCCCCACGGATAAACGCGCTGGTCAGTGCCCCCTCGCGCCGCCTTCTCCCACTCTGCCTCCGTCGGCAGGCGACCGCCGTCCCATTGGCAGAAGGCCTGGGCCTGGCTCCAATCCACGTTGACCACCGGGTAATCTGCAAAAGCCGGGTTTCCATAGTAGCTGGCATGGGTAGCAGAGCCGGGCGCATGCGGCGCCGTACATCCCCCGGCAAACACGCAGGCGCTATAGCGTCCATTGGTGACCTCATACCTGTCCATGGAAAAAGCGCTCAAAGACACCGTGTGCAGCGGCCGCTCATCACCATCGCAGTACATATCGCGCAGGGCGCAGCCCATGCGAAAATTCCCGGAAGGCACCCACACTCTCTGCTGCACATCAACGATGCAGTCCAGGCAGGTGAAATCCAGCCCGTTGTTTACACCGGCAGATACGCTGATTTGCAAGGAGCTGGGGACAAACGGCTTTTGGAACCAGGAGGGCGCCAGGGTATACGTTCCAACCGCCAGGTGGAAAGTGTACGCTCCATTGGCATCGGTGGTCGTCGTAATTCGTTCCCCGGCAGTGATGGTCACCCCCGGAAGCGGTGCATTGGCGTTATCCCACACACGCCCCTGGACGACAGCCGGTCCATCATCCACATAAGACCGGCGGAAGCTTATGGCCGGCAGGAACACCCGGGCCTCCAGGCGTGGGCGCGCCGGTGCCGCCCTCCCAGGAGTTAGCTCCCCGCGGGAAAAGAAAAACATCGCCAGAGCCGCCAGGCTCATCAAGGGTAGTGCAGTGATCCGTGCTCGCATGAATACCACGCGCCTCCCGTCAATCATCGAATAGAAAATTTCTTTGGCATGATCCACCGCCACAGGCTGATTGTATCCTGGTTTTGCCGATATTCCTGGCCTAAACTCCACCTGTCTTCCATCCCCGCTCTTCACCGGCCGGTAAGCCGTATCGGGTATAATCACCGTGTTTGAATGAACCTTATGCCTGACATGATCACCGTCGACCGCCTCACCAAAACCTACCAGGTTCCTGAACGCGAGGCCGGCTTCCGCGCCGCATTGCGCGGCTTCTTCCGCCGCCGCTACCGCGACGTGCAAGCCGTGCAGCAGGTCAGCTTCAGCATCCAGCCGGGCGAGATCGTCGGCTTCCTGGGGCCTAATGGCGCCGGAAAGACCACCACGCTCAAGATGCTCTCCGGCCTGCTGCACCCCAGCAGCGGGCAGGCGCGGGTCCTGGGCTTCACCCCCTGGGAGCGCCGCGCCGGCTACCTGCAGGCCATGACCCTGGTGATGGGCCAGCGCAACCGCCTGTCCTGGGACATCCCTGCCGCCGATTCCTTCCTGCTCAACCAGGCCATCTACCGCCTGCCGGAAGCCGACTACCAGAGCACGCTCAAAGAGCTGGACGAGCTGCTCGAGCTAGGCCCCATCCTGCGTAAACCGGTGCGCAACCTGTCACTGGGCGAGCGCATGAAGTGCGAGCTGGCCGCCGGGCTGCTGCACCGCCCCCAGGTGCTATTCCTCGACGAGCCCACCATCGGCCTGGACATCACCGCCCAGGCGCGCATCCGCGATTTCCTGCGGGAATACAATGCCCGCACCGGCGCCGCCATCCTGCTCACCAGCCACTACATGGCAGACGTCACCGCCCTGTGCGAGCGCATCCTCATCATCCACCCCGGGCGCATCAAGTACGATGGCGGGCTGGCCGAGCTCTCGCGGCGCATCGCCCCCTTCAAACTGATCACCATCGCCCTCGGCGCCCCCTGCCCGTGCGACCTCAGCCGCTACGGCACCCCCATTCCCGCTGACGAGGACGAGGGCAAGCAGTCGGTGCAGGTCCGCGCCGCCGACGTAGCCGCCATCACCACCCGCATGCTGGCCGACCTGCCCATCCACGACCTGACCATCGAAGACCCACCGATCGAGTCGGTCATCGAGCAGGCCTTCCTGGAGTGAGCCGTGTTCCACATCTACAGGCGTTTCTGGCAGGTCAATTGGGCCGAGCAGTGGCAGTACCGGGCCAATCTGCTGATGTACGTGCTTTACTGGATTGTCTCGCCGGTGATTTACCTGGCAGTGTGGGTCACCATCGCCAACAGCCAGGGCAGCGTCAAGGGGCTGACTGCCAATGATTTCATCACCTATTATCTGACCCTGTTGATCGTTGACCAGTTTACCGGCGAGATCACCGTGCACTTGCTGGCGGACAAGATCCAGGACGGCACGCTGGCCAATGAGCTGCTGCGCCCGGTCCATCCCATCCTGACCAACACCCTGGTGACCAACCTGGCCGGGAAAGCGCTCAACTTCATGGTGGTGATCCCGGTATGGCTGGCCCTGGTGCTGCTCTTCCACCCGGATTATTCAGCGGTCACCCTGGGCTCGCTGCTGGCTGCCGTACCGGTGATAATGCTGGGCTTCAGCATCAACTTCCTGCTCGGGGCAAGCATCACCTGCCTGGCTTTCTGGACTACCCGGGTGTACTCCATCCACGAGTTCTTTTATGCTGTGACGCTGATGTTCGCCGGTCAGTTCGTGCCGCTGTCGTTGATGCCGCCCATGGTGCAGGCCATCGCCCGCTTCCTGCCCTTCCAGCTCTTTCTTTACATTCCCATCGAGACCATCCTCAACCGCCTGCCGTTATCCAGCCTGCTGCTGGCCTACGCCTCCGGGCTGGCCTGGCTGGCCATCAGCGCTATGCTGTTCCTGTTCGTCTGGCGCCAGGGCGTGAAGCGCTTCTCAGCGGTGGGGGCCTGAGCCATGCACTGGCTGAGACTGCTGCAGGCGTTGTTCAAGCTCAACGTGCAGATGACCCTGGCCTACCGTGCGGACACCATCGTTAACATCCTGCTCAACCTGATGTGGCTGGGCTGGGAGCTGCTCGGGTTAAGCATCATCTTCAGCAATACCGCCAGCCTGGGCGGCTGGGGACCGGGCGAGCTGATCGCCCTATTGGGCGTGTTCCGCCTGGTCAACGCCCTGATGGCCGCCCTGATCTGGCCCAACACCGAGCGCTTCAACGCCAGTGTGCGCGACGGCTCGCTGGACTACATCTTCCTGGCCCCGGCGGACAGCCTGGTGCTGGTGACCTTCTCGCGCATGATCATCTGGCGCGCCTGGGACCTGGCGCTTGGCGCTGCCCTGGTGGGGATTGGTCTGCACCTGGGCGGGCAGGCGTCTGCGCCGCCCAACCTGGCCAGCTTTTTCTTCCTGGTGATCTCCGGCTCGGTGATCATCTACAGCCTGTGGGTGGTGCTGATCGCCCTGACCTTCTGGTTTGTCAAATTCGACAACAACGTCACCATCTTGCAGGCGCTGCTGGACGCCGGGCGCTACCCGGCCACCATCTACCCACCCTGGCTGCGCCTGATCGTCACCTTCGTCGTACCGGTCGCCGTGGCCATCACCGTCCCGCTGCAGGCGCTGCGCGGCGACCTGGCCGCCTGGCAGATCCTGGCCTTCCTGGCAATCGGCGCCTTGAGCCTGTTCATCGCCCGCCAGGTGTGGAACGCCGGTGTGCGCCATTACAGCGGCGCCAGCAGTTAACCATACATTTCATCTTTATCCGATCTCTTTCAAGGAGTTTCAAATGTACGCAGTCCGAGTTCACGAATATGGCGATGCCAGCAAATTAGCATATGAAGAAGCGCCCTTACCCGAGCCCAAGGAGGGCGAAGTGCGGGTCAAGGTGACCGCAGCCGGCTTGAACTTCATCGAGGTCTACCAGCGCAAGGGCGTGTACCCCAACCCGCTGCCCTTCACCCCTGGCGGCGAGTTTGCCGGCGTGGTGGATGCCCTCGGCCCCGGAGTGAGCGGCGTGCAGGTTGGCGACCGGGTGTGCACCGCCAGCGGCAGCCTCGGTTATGGGGAATTTGCCATCGCCTCCGCCGTCCGCCTGGTGCCAGTGCCTGATGCCATCCACCTGGAGGACGCCGCGGCGGTCATGCTGCAGGGCATCACCGCTCACTACCTGGCCAACTCTACCTTCCCGCTCAAGCCCGGCGATGTGGCTGTGGTACATGCCGCCGCCGGCGGCGTGGGCCAGCTCCTGGTCCAGATAGCCAGGCGCTGCGGCGCCCGGGTGCTCGCCACCGTTTCCACCGAGGAGAAAGCCGCTCTGGCGCGCCAGGCCGGCGCCGACGAGGTGATCCTCTACACCCAGGTGGACTTCGCTGAGCAGGTGTGCCAGCTCACCGGCGGCAGGGGTGCCAATGTGATCTACGACGGCGTTGGGGCCGCCACCTTCCTGCGCGGGCTGGACTGCCTGCGCCCGCGCGGCTACATGGTGCTCTACGGCCAGGCCAGCGGCGCGGTCGAGCCGGTCAACCCGCAGCTCCTCAACCAGAAGGGTTCGCTGTTCCTCACCCGCCCCACCATGGGGCACTACCTGCTCACGCGGGACGAGCTGCTGTGGCGTACCAGCGACCTGTTCGCCTGGATGGCATCCGGCGAGCTCAAGGTGCGCATCGACGTCACCTTCCCCCTTGCCCAGGCCGCCGAGGCCCACCGCTACATCGAAGGCCGCCAGACCAAGGGCAAGGTGCTGCTGGTGCCGTAGAAAAGGTCTGAACCGGGATTTTTGTGATTACGGGATGGACGGGTGGGGATTCACATCGAAAAAGAGGACATCCAGGATAAGAGTTTAAACTGAATATCTTATCCTCTTTATCGATGTGAATGTCTGATCTTCGCCGCCCATCCTGTCTATCCCACCATCCAACAAATCCCGGTTCAGACTACTCCTTCACCCTGAATATCCACACCCCCCGCTGCGCGTACAGCACCTCATACTTCGGGCTGGAGGCCAGCAGCTTTGGCGAGAGTGCCCCGCCGCGCGCACCCAGGAAGATGTACTCGATGCCCTGTTCTTTTAAGAATGCATACAGCCCATCCGGGTCGGTGTTCAAGCTCATCACCTTGCGGCTGAGCTCGGCGTTGCGCTGGATGGCCTCCAGGTCGCTGTCAAAGCTGTACAGCACCGGCGGCGGCAGGGTCTGCCGCCCGCCGATCGGCGCTACCCAGGCGCCGCCATCGCTGCCGGCGTACAGCCCGTAGCCCCAGGCGAAGGGGTTGATCAGCACCACCGCCTCCTGGGGCAGGTGCTGCGCCGCCCATTCCAGGGCTGGGCGGTCCGCCTGGCGGATCTGCATGGTAGCCGAGTTGAGGATCGGCAGGATCTGTTGGGCCGCGTAGAACGACAGGATGAGCGCCGCCGCCCCCAGGTTGGCGTAGAACACCGGCTTCCAATCCTGCGGCAGCCTTCCCTGCACCTGGCCGATGCCCCAGCTCAGCGCATATCCGCCCAGGGCAGCCAGCGGCAGGAACAGGGTGATTTCCACCGAGGTGTTGTTAATAAAGCCAGCCCCAGGCAAATGCAGCACCCC
This sequence comes from uncultured Chloroflexota bacterium, assembly GCA_903871905.1. Lineage (GTDB taxonomy): Bacteria > Chloroflexota > Anaerolineae > Anaerolineales > UBA4823 > CAIQIV01. The sequence goes on from CAIQIV010000055.1 coordinate 24,980, forward strand.
CAGGTTGGCCAGGGCAAACATGATCACCACCCACAGGAACAGGGCGATGGGCACCGCCTGGCGCCGCGCCGCGCCCAAGACCAGTCCGGCTGCCGCCAGCGCCAGGGTGTAGTTTCCCAATCCGCTGGTCAGGTACGACCAGGAAAAATCGCTGGCAAAAACCGCCATCGCTGGCGTCCACACCAGCTTGGGCAGCACCAGCGTGCGCACCGTGGCTGGCCACCAGGGCAGGGTGACCAGAACAGCCAGCAGGGCGACCAGCAGGTACAGCCCCGCCGAGCGCAGCAGGCGGCGCAGCGCCTGGCTGCTCTCCACCCGCAGGTCACGCCCGCCTTCAACCAGCAGCGCCGCCAGAAGGTAGGCCGCCAGGAAGGCGATCACCCGGTAGTGGGTGAGAAACAGCCCGGCGCAGGCCAGCGCCGCCAGCCCGACCAGGATCGCCGTCGAGCGGTCAGGTCGCCTGCGCAGCGAGAGCCCCCCACCCTGCTGCAGCAGCCCGATCAGCGCCACAGCGGAGGGCAGGATCAGGATGCCCGCCAGCTGGGTGTAGCGTCCCCAACTGGTCATATAAGCCGGCATTGGGGTGAATACCCCGGCGATCAGCGCCGCCGCCAGCCCGGCGCGCCGGTCGCCCAGCAGGGCGTAGGCCAGCAGGTAGGCTGCCAGTACCCCGCAGGTGTTCAGCACCTGGCCAAAGAACAGCATTCCGTCCAGCATAGGTAGCGCCGAGAGCCACTCAAAAACCGCCAGCAGGCTGTGGAAACCGGCGTGGTAGCTGGCAGTGTTCATCTGCAGGTAAGGGGCATAAGAGGCGGGGAAGGCACCGTGCTCCAGGATCAACCGGGTGACCACCGCATGGTGCACCGAGTCCACCCAGGCCGGCCCTGCCATGTCTCGCACCATCGCCAGGCGCACCCCCAGGGAGAACACAAAGATCGCCAGCAGGGCGGCGCCGCCCCAGTCCAGGGAGATACCGGGACCGCTCTGCCCGGCCCGGCGCCTGCGGGTCCAGCGCCGTCCCAGCAGCCCGGCGGACGCCAGGGCCAGCAGCAGGAACAGCGCCAGCAGCGCCATGCGGTTCCAGTGCAGCCCCAACACACTGCTCCACAGCATGACCAGCGGGATGACCGCCAGGCTCAGCCCGTTGGCCAGCGCCAGGCGCGCACCACTATCCGGAATGAGCCCCGGCGCCAACAGCTGCTGCAGCAGCCACCCCGGCAGCCACAGCACCGCCAGCAGGGGCAGCGCCAGCCACAGCCGGCGCACCGCCTGGTCCAGGTCGCCCACCACCGCTGCCAGCCCATAATCATAACCCAGGCGGAAACCGATGTCCGCCTCCTGCGCTTTCCCATCCAGGTAGAACTGCCCGTCCGGGTAGCTGTCCTCCTGGCGTCCCAGCAGTTCCACTTCGCCGCCCGCGGGGGTGAAGGTCAGGTAATAAGCCTGGCCGGGTGGATCCTTCAATGCGGCAAAGCCCAGGTGGACCGGGCTGTAGCTTGCCACCTCGTCAAAGGACAGGCGGAAGGTCAGCAGCGGCTGCGCATCCTGCGGGCTGTGGTACAGCTTCATGGTCAGTGAGCCCTGCGGTTGGGAGCTGGGAGCGGCCAGACGCGGCCAGACCTGGATGCTGTCCAATCCCGGCCGGCGTGAGATGAAAGTCTGCCCGGCGGTTTCCCCATCCTTGACCACGCTGACCACGTCCGCCCGGAACTCCTGCGAGGCCTCCGGGTCGCTCAGAGTCACGCACGAGGTGAGCAGCAGCAGGCCGGTCAGCAGGGCGAAAAAAAAGGCGGTGTTTCTCACCGCTCTGGAGGGGGAAACACCGCCGTTGGACCGGGTCATCCAGCCGCTTCCCCCATTTTAAAGCGCAGGTATGCTTCGATAAAGTCATCCAGCGCCCCGTTAAGCACCGCCTGGGTGTTGCCATTCTCGTAATTGGTGCGGTGGTCCTTGACCATCTGGTAAGGGTGGAGCACATACGAGCGGATCTGGCTGCCCCACTCAGCCTTGGTGTACTCGCCGCGCAGCTCGGCAAGCTGCTCGTCCTGCTCCTGCTGGCGAATCTCCAACAGCCGGGCGCGCAGCACACGCATGGCATTCTCCCGGTTCTGGGTCTGCGAGCGCTCGTTCTGGCAGGTCACCACCAACCCGCTGGGCAGGTGGGTGATGCGCACCGCGGTGGCGTTCTTCTGCACGTTCTGCCCGCCGGCGCCCGACGAGCGGTAGACATCGATCTGCAGGTCGTTGGGGTTAATCTCGATCTCCGAGTCGTCCTCCACCTGGGGCAGCACCTCCACCAGGGCAAACGAGGTATGGCGGCGGTGCGCAGCGTCGAAGGGAGACAGACGCACCAGGCGGTGCACCCCCTTCTCCGGGCGCAGGTAGCCAAAGGCGTATGGGCCGTTGACGGCGATGGTGATGCTCTTGATGCCCGCCTCCTCGCCCTCGGTCAAGTCCAGGATCTCGGTCTGGTACCCCCGGGTTTCACACCAGCGCAGGTACATACGCTCCAGCATCTCGGCCCAATCCTGCGAATCGGTGCCGCCTGCCCCGGCGTGCACCGCCAGGAGCGCGTTGCCGCGGTCATGCGGGCCGGAAAGCATGATGTTAAACTCGCGCTGGTCGACCTCTCTCTCCAGCGCCGCCGTCTCTCCCTCCAGCTCGGGGCGCAGTTCCTCATCCTCAAGCTGCGCCAGTTCCAGGGCGTCCGCCAGTCGCTGCCGCACCCCCTGCCAGCTCTCCACCTCGTCCTTCAAGGTCGAGAGCTTTTTCATCACCTGCTGCGCCCGCGTCGGGTCTTCCCACAGGTCAGGTCTTTCTGATTCGGTTTGAATTTCTGCCAGCTCGGTTTCGCGTGCGGTTAAGTCAAAGACGCACCAGGAGGTGCTGGAGTTTTTCCTGGCAAAGTTGTAAGCGATCTATCAAGTCTTGCATGGGTCCTCAATCTATTGCTGCGCCAGGATGCCGTCGATAAAGGCATCCGGGTCAAAAGGCTGCAGGTCATCCGGCTTCTCGCCCAGGCCGGCGAAAAAGATGGGCAGCTTAAGCTCGCGCTGGATAGCAAAAGCCATCCCGCCGCGTGCCGATGAATCCAGCTTGGCCAGCACCACGCCGGTGACCTTCACCGCATCCTTGAACGCCCGGGCCTGCTGCAGGGCGTTCTGACCGGTGGTGGCGTCCATAACCAGCCACACGTGGTGCGGCGCGCCGGGCATGGATTTGCCCACCACCCGGTATACTTTCTTCAGCTCTTCCATCAGGTTGAAGCGCGTGTGCAGGCGCCCGGCAGTGTCGATGATCACCACCTCCGAGCCGCGGGACATGGCAGCCTGCACCGTGTCATAAGCCACCGCCCCAGCGTCCCCACCCATTTGCCCGGATATGATCGGCAGGTTCAGGCGTCCTGCCCAGGTCTCAAGCTGGTCAACCGCTGCGGCGCGGTAGGTATCCGCCGCGCCCAGCATCACCCGCTTGTTTTGCTGGGTAAAATATTGGCCCAGCTTGGCGATGGTGGTGGTCTTGCCCGAGCCGTTGACCCCAACGATCAGGATCACGGTGGGGCTCGCCGGCAGTTCAATGGGCGGCGGCGCAGCCAGCTGCTTGCGCAGCTCATCGCGCAGCGCAGCCCACAGGTCCCTGGTGCGCACGATGCCTTCGCTGTCGGCGCGCTTTTCCAGGGCATCCAGCACCACGTCGGTGGTCTCGATCCCCAGGTCAGCCTGGATCAAGGCCGCCTCCAGCTCTTCCCAGGTCTCCGGGGTGACTTCCGCCGCGCCCAGGATGGTAGCGATCTGACCAAAGGCGGCTTTGCTGGTGCGCGCCAGGCCTTCTTTCCATTTATCGAAGAGATTTGCCATAAATCAGGTTATCCAAATTCGAGATGGGTGTTACCAAAAGGTACATTATATCCGATAGTGATATAATTGTCACATGCGGAAGGGTCGAGAGCAATGAGCACCATCCGGCGAGCACAGGGAGTGCATGGACCGTCCAGCAGAGCTGGACGGGTTTGTTCGTCTCGGGGGCGAGGAGGATAATAGTCATGGAGCAAAAACTGCAGGAGCTGAAGATGCGCCTGGCCGAAGCAGCTGACCTGGATGCTGCTGCCGCCTTGCTGACCTGGGACCAATCGACCTACATGCCGCCCGGCGGGGCTCTGGCCCGGGCGCGGCAGTTGGCCACCCTAACGCGCCTGTACCATGAACGGTTCACCGACCCGGCAGTTGGCCGTTTGCTGGATGACCTGCGGCCGTACGAGGAAAGCTTGCCCTATGATTCGGACGATGCCAGCCTGGTTCGCGTCACCCGCCGCGAGTTTGAGCGCATGACGCGCATCCCCTCCGATTTCCTGGGCGATTTCTACCAGCACAGCTCCTCGGCTTACCAGGCATGGACCCAGGCGCACAAGGAGAACGACTTCCAGCGCATGATTCCCTTTCTGGAGAAAACGCTGGAGCTCAGCCGCCGGCTGGCCAACTTCTTCCCTGGTTACCAGCACATCGCCGACCCGCTGATCGATTTCGCTGATTATGGCATGAAAGCTTCGGCCCTGCGACAGTTGTTTGCCACCCTGCGCCAGCATCTCTCCCCCCTGGTGCTGGCCATCGCCGCCCAGCCGCCGATTGACGATTCCTGCCTCTTCAAGCGCTACCCCGAGGAGCGGCAGCTCGCCTTTGGCTCAGCGGTGATCCGCCGCATGGGTTATGACTTTGACCGCGGGCGGCAGGATAAAACGCACCACCCCTTTACCACCAAGTTCTCGCTGGGCGACGTACGCATCACCACCCGCGTGCAGGAGAACTACCTGGGCGACGCCTTGTTCAGTACCATCCACGAAGCAGGTCACGCCATCTATGAGCAGGGTATCCCCATGGCGTTTGAAGGCACCACCCTGGCCGGCGGTACCTCCTCCGGGGTGCATGAAAGCCAGTCGCGCCTGTTTGAAAACATCGTCGGGCGCAGCCGCAGTTTCTGGCATTACTATTACCCCAGCCTGCAGGACATGTTCCCCGAGCAGCTGCGGGAGGTACCGGAGGAGGCTTTCTACGCCGCCATCAACAAGGTCACCCCATCCTTTATCCGCACTGACGCCGATGAGGTGACCTACAACCTGCACATCATTTTGCGTTTTGACCTGGAGCTGGACCTGCTGGAAGGCAGGCTGGAGGTCAAGGACCTTCCCAGGGCCTGGCACGAGCGCTTTGATCAGGACTTAGGTCTGGTCGTGCCGGATGACGCCCGGGGTGTGATGCAGGACGTCCACTGGTTCGGCGGATGGATCGGCGGCGTGTTCCAGGGGTATACTCTGGGCAACCTGTTGAGCGCACAGTTCCTGGAAGCGGCGCTGCAGGCCCATCCTGAGATCCCCGGTGAGATCAGCCAGGGCCAGTTTGGCACACTGCACGCCTGGCTAAAGGAAAACATTTACCAGCATGGCCGTAAATTCACCGAGCCAGAGCTGGTCCAACGGGTGACTGGAGAGCCGATCCGGGTTGAGCCCTTTATCCAATACCTGCACCAGAAATACGACGCGTTGTATCATCTGAACACCTAAACCCCGGATAGGACACAGCCCCCGCTCATGAAGAAGCCCCTCATCCTGATCCTTGCCACTCTGCTCCTGACCGCCTGTGCTGGTCCTGTTCCCACCCCCCTCTCCCCATCCCAGATGGCCACGGTCATCGCCCGCACCGTAGCCGCCTCGATCAAGCTCAATGCCGCCCTGCCCCAGACGCCTGCCCCCCCGGGCGGGACGCCAAAAGCTGTTCCATCCTGGCCCAAGTCATCGCCCACGCCGCCCCCCACCCGCACTCGCACCCCGACCTTCACCGCAACCAACCCCTCTCCCTCGAACTGTGCCTTTCCGCAGTCTGCCAGCGAGACGCTGCGGGTCACCCGCGTGCTGAACCCTGGCACCATCGAGGGGGTGCTGAACGACCGGCTGGTCCAGGTGCAGCTGATCGGCGTGGCAAACAGCGACCCGGCGCAGATCGCCGTAGACTTCAGTCCACAGGCCATGCTGCATGTCGCAGATTGGGTCGCCGGCCAGGAGCTGACCCTGGTCAAGGATACTTCAGACCACGACCTGCGCAACCGCCTTCCCCGTTATGTCTTCGCCGGCAAGCTTTTTGTGAACTATGAGTTGATTCGCCTGGGAGACGCCCGATCCCGCCCGGCTGAGCCTGACCTGGCCTGCCTGGCTACCCTGCAGCAGGCTGAGGCAGAAGCGCGTCTGCAGCAGGTTGGCTTGTGGAAGCCGGTCTATCCTCCCACCAATACCCCCACCCCGCAGCCTGGCCTGGGGTCCTCTGCCACCCCCGACCTGCCCGGCCCCGGCACAGTGGTCGCCACCTTTCCGGTGTACGCCACACCCACCCCGCTACCCAGCCCTACCAGCCTGGCTGAGCCCTGCGCCTGCGGCGGCGCAGACCTGAGCTGCCATGACTTTTCCTCCCGCCAGGCAGCCCAGGCCTGCTTTGATTACTGCCAATCAAAGGGGATGGGTGATATCTTCCAGATCGACGGCGACCAGAACGGCCGCGCCTGCGAGCTGGCCCGTTACCCCACCCCCACCCCGTAACCCCGCTGCTTAACGTACAACCTTGAACTGAAAGTTCGGGCTGCCGAACTTCATGAACAAGCGCACCCACAGCGCCAGCAGAGCCTCGGTTCCCCGGGCAGTAGTGATGTCGCCCACATCAATGATATCCCGCCAGCCAAACCACTCGCCAAACAAGTGCCTCACCTGCTCCTTGGCCTGATCGTCGTTTCCGCTCATAAACAGGGTATGATCGCCGCCTGCCAGCGATCCGGGGTTGACCATCAGGTTGGCGTTCAAGGTGTTTAAGGTCTTGATCACCTTCATCTGCGGAAAGGCTGCCTGGATCTGCTCACCCAACGAGTCGGTGTTGCACACGTACAGGCTGGGCGGCATGCCTCGCGAGAAATCCAGGGGATTCGAGATATCGATCAGGGTTTTCCCCTGCAGACTGCCTGCATCAACGGAGCTCAGCACCTCCAGGGTTGCCTCGCCCTTGAGAGCGTTGAATAACACCTCCCCATAGGCAGCCGCCTGGCTGAACGAGCCCATCTGCACTCCTGGAACCCGGGCGGCAAAATCTTTTACCTTTTCCGGGTTGCGCGAGCTGATCATCACCTGCTGCCCGCGCTCCACCAGCTTAGAGGCAATCGCCTGCCCCACCATACCTGAGCCTAAAACGCCTATCTTCATCTTTCACCTCATACCTGGATATTCTTGGACTTTTGGTGTATCATACGATACAGGTCTGTATCAACCCCAACATTATACGATACCGATCTGTATCATGTCAAGAGGCAATAATGTCCAATTCCGTTTCCCGCCAGAAGATTCTTGACACTGCGGCTGACCTGTTCTACCGCGAGGGCTTCCGCGCCACCGGCGTGGACACGCTGGCAGCCGCTTCCGGGACAGGCAAGATGACCCTGTACCGCCACTTCGCCACAAAGGATGAGTTGATCGCCGCCTACCTGGAGCACAGTAACCAACAGTTCTGGAGCTGGTTCGAGAGCGCTACTGCCGGCGCCAGTACCCCGCGGGCGCGGATCCTGGCCTTCTTCACTGCCCTGGAGAGCCTGGTCAACCAGCCCACCTGCCACGGCTGTCCCTTTCTCAACGCTGCGGTGGATTTTCCGGATAGCGACCATCCTGGGCACCGCCTGGCCATGGAACACAAGGATGCCGTGCGCCGGCGTTTCCGTCAGCTTTCCAGGGAAGCCGGGGCCAGCGATCCCGACCTGCTGGCCGATCACCTGCTGCTGTTGATGGACGGCGCCTTCATGGCGGTGCGCATGTACGGGTCGCAGAACCCTGCGTCACATGTCGCCAGGGCCGCCCGGGTGCTGCTCGACGCTGCAGGCCCCACCGGCGCCTGACCCGATGCCAGCTCACCCCTTCATGTATAGCCTGTATTTCCACATCCCCTTCTGCCGCAGCCGCTGCGGTTACTGCGATTTCAACACATATGCCGGGCTGGAGCGGCTGATCCCGGCTTATCTCCATGCTTTGGAGCAGGAGATCAGGCATGCTGAGCTGCAAGCCGCCGGGCGGCTCAAGGTGCATACCCTGTTCTTCGGCGGCGGAACCCCCTCCCTGCTGCCCCTGACTGGCCTGGAGCGCATCTTGTCAGTATTACACGCCGCTTTCGACCTGGATCCGCGGGCCGAGATCACCCTGGAAGCCAATCCTGGCACCCTATCTTTCAATTATCTGCAAGGTCTGAAAGCCCTGGGAGTGAACCGCCTGAGCCTGGGGATGCAGTCTGCCCGCCCCGAAGAGCTGCGCCTGCTGGAGCGCCAGCACACCTACCTGGAGGTGATCCAGGCAGCTGCCTGGGCGCGCCAGGCCGGGCTGGAGAACTTCAACCTGGACCTGATCTTCGGTCTGCCGCACCAGGACCTGGAAAGCTGGGCACACAGCCTGGAAATGGCGCTGAGATTGCACCCGGCGCATCTCTCCCTGTATGCCCTGACCGTGGAGCACGGAACCCCCCTTCAGCGCTGGATCGACCGCGGCCTGCTGGCAGATCCTGACCCTGACCTGGCGGCGGACATGTATGAGCATGCCGCCGGGCGGCTGGAACAGGCTGGGTACCTGCAGTACGAGATCTCCAACTGGGGCCGGCTGGAGCCCGCCCGCCTGTCAGAATTGGGAAGCGGTTTCTCCAGGGGGTACTATGCAGCTGCCGTCTGCCAGCACAACCTGCAGTACTGGCGCGGCCTGCCCTACCTGGGTTTCGGCGCCGGGGCGCACGGCTACGCAGCCGGGGTGCGCACGGAGAACGTCCTGTCGCCCGCTGCCTATATCCAGCGCATGCAGCAACCAGGACCGGCAGTCGGAGCCTTTCCCCTCACCCCGGCCACCATCGGATCCAGGGTGGTTGGGCTGGACGATGAGATTGCCGAGACGATGATGATGGGCCTGCGCCTGGTGCAGGAAGGGATCTCCACAACCGGGTTCAAGACCCGCTTCGGGATGACTTTAGAACACAGGTTTAGCCAGGAAATAGAAGAACTCACCCGCCTGGGGTTGCTGGAATGGCAGGGCAGCGGCGCACAAAGCCGCCTGCGCCTGTCCCCCAGGGGCCGCCTGCTCGGCAACCAGGTGTTTATGCGTTTCGTTTGAGCAGCAGCAGTGCCAGCTCGCGCAGGGCGCTTCCGGCTTCACCGCCGGGATGAGCCTGCTCCAGCGCATCCAGCGCCTGCCCGGTGAGCTGGTTGGCTTTCTCCTGGGTATAGGCTCGGGCGCCCTCCGCTTCCAGTTGGCGCGCCAGTTCCGGCACCTCAGCCGCCATCAGCGGGCCATGGCGCCAGCGCCGGGCAAACGCCCCGCCCTGTTCCAGGGCAAACAACACCGGCAGGCTCTTCTTCCCCTCCACCAGGTCGCTGTCCGCCGATTTGCCGGTCAGCGCCTCATCCCCCCAGATGCCCAGCAGGTCATCCTGGGCCTGGAAAGCCAACCCCAAAGAGAAGCCAAACAGTCGGTATGCCGTGCGGTCAGGCTGGCTGGCGCCGCCAATCAGCGCCCCCATCTCGGTGCAGGCAGCCAGCAAGGCAGCCGTTTTACCGCTGACCATTGGCCAGTAATCGTCCAGGGTCAGGTCCTGCCGCCCCTCGTAGGAGATATCCAGATACTGGCCCTGGGTGAGTTTCAGGATCGCCTGCAGCAGCAGTTGGTAAGCCTCCATGGCGATTGACGGGCCGCAGGTCTCCTCCAGCCGGTGCAGGGCAATAAACGCCAGGGCATACATGGTATCCCCAGCATTGATCGCCTGCGGGATGCCCCATTTCTTCCATACCGTTGGCCGGCCGCGGCGCAGCGGGCTGTTGTCCTGGATGTCATCGTGGATCAAGGAGAAGTTATGGATCAACTCAATGGCAGCTGCAGCAGGCAGCCCTTTGCGCCAGTCATCAGAAAGTGGGCTCTCATTCCCGGCGCCAACTGCCTGGCTGGCGCCGGTCGCCAGCAGCACCAGCTGTGGCCGGATGCGCTTACCACTGGCCTCTGGCCCTGAGTCCTCCCCCCGCCAACCCAGGTGATAAGCCTGCATCAAATGAAATTCTTCCATGCCCGGCCCATCCGCCAGGTCAACGGTTCGCTCCAGTTCGGCTTCAATGGCGGGTAAAAATACCCGGCTTAGTTGTTGCAATGGCATATTTTTCTCTCACAAAAAGGTGACGCTTCCGGTGTCCAGGTTGTAGCGCGCCCCAAAAACTTCCAGCCGGCGGGCGTTGACAAACTCCGCCAGGATCGGCGCGCTGGTCCTTAGCTGGTGGACAGTCTCGAGGATATTGGTATCAATGGCATTGGCCAGCAGGTCGCCCTGCAGCCCGCGGGCACGCTCCACCGCCGGGGCAATGTGCTCCACCACGTTCTTAATATGCCCTGGAGCCTCTCCACCATCCACGGTCGCCGATACCGCGCCGCACTTCTGGTGCCCCAAGACCAGGACCAGCGGCGCATTCAAGTGCTCCACCGCATATTCGATGCTGCCCAAAGCAATCTCCCCGGCGATGTTTCCCGCCGTGCGCACCACGAAAATATCCCCCACCCCCTGGTCAAAGATCACCTCAGGGGCCACGCGCGAATCGGAGCAGGTCAGGACCACGGCAAAGGGCGTCTGTCCCCCCAGGGTATCAGCCCGGCGGAAGGCATCCCGCCGCGGGTGCTGCACCTGGCCCGAGACAAAGCGCTGGTTGCCCTGTAGCAGGAACATCAACCCCTGGGCGGAGGTGAATTTTCCAGTGACTGCAGCAGGCGCAGCGTGGGCAGCTGGAGCGGTAACCGCCTCGCCCTGGCCGACCTCTGCAGCCGCCTCCCCTTCCCCCTCGGCGGCCGCGGCCGCTTCGCCCTCCGCTGCGGCCGGCGGTGTGCGGCTGAAGCGCATGTTGGACCCGGAGCACCCAGCCACTGCCTGGCTCGCCGCTAACGCCCCCAGGCTCACTGCCGACAGGCGCAAAAAATCACGACGGTTAAATTTTCGCTCTAGCATATGCCAATTCCTACCCTCATATCAGCGTGACCAGGCCGCTGTCCAGGTCATAGCGTGAGCCAACAACTTCCAGCTGGCTGCTCTTTACAAACTCTAACAGGATGGGCTCGCTGCTCCTCAATTCACTGGTGATCAACTTGATATTCAAGTCGATTGCATTGGTCACCAGGTCACCCGGCAGGCTGCGCGCCTGCTCGACTGCCGGCATGATTTTCTCCACAACGCTGGCAATGTGGCCGGGTGCCTCGCCGCCCGCAGCGGTCGCCGATACCGCACCGCATTTCTGGTGCCCCATGACCAGGATCAGGGGGACCTTCAAGTGCTCCACCGCATACTCGATGCTGCCCAGTGCAATTTCGTCTAAAACATTCCCAGCCGTACGCACTACGAAGATATCACCCAATCCCTGGTCAAATATGACCTCCGGCGGCACCCGCGAGTCAGAACAGGTCAGCACAATGGCAAAAGGATGCTGGCCTTCCAACAGTTGGGTCCTGCGCTCCAAACTCTGGTTTGGGTAGGCATTCTGCCCACTGACAAAGCGCTGGTTGCCCTGCAGCAGGATCCCCAGGGCTTCTTTTGCCGTAGCAGACCGCATGGATTTCAGAATTTCTTCAACCGCCTTGGAACGTTCCATCATGACCTCCGCAGAATTTTATATCCTCGTTATCGGAGAATTTTGCATTTGCTTGAGGTCGGCGGCACCACAGGCAAACATTGCCACGCTCATTTCCTGAGTGATTTCATCGATCAACCGCAGCGTCTCCTCTAACGAAACCGCCGCCGCCTTAAGAAATGGGCCGGCCATTCCTCCCAGGGTCACCCCCAGGGCAATGCACTTGACCATCTCCACCCCATTCCGCAGCCCACCCGAGGCAAACACCAGGCTGTCAGGTGCAGCCTGACGCACGTTCCGGATCGCCTCGGCGGTTGGGATGCCCCAATCCACAAACGCTGCAGCCAACCGCTTCTGGCTCAGGGTATGGGCGCGGTGCATCTCCACCTGCGTCCAGGAGGTGCCGCCCGCGCCTGCTACGTCGATCGCCGCCACTCCAGCTTCCGCCAGCAGACGCGCCGCCTTCTCGGAGATTCCCCAACCAACTTCCTTGGCAATTACTGGCACCTCCAGCCTGTGGCATACTTCTTCCACCCTGGACAGCAGGCCAGAAAAATGCGTCTGCCCCTCTACCTGGACCGCTTCCTGCAGCGGGTTGAAGTGCAGAATCAAGGCATCAGCGGCGATCATCTCCACTGCCCGGCGGCAGTGGTCCACCCCGTAGCCATAATTAAGCTGCACTGCTCCCAGGTTGGCAAACAGCAATCCGTCCGGCGCCTGCTGGCGCACCACCTGGAAAGTTGGGGCTAGCTCAGGATGCTCCAGCGCAGCGCGCTGCGAGCCAACCCCCAGGGCAATGCCCCGCTCGGCGGCGGCTTGGGCCAGGACGCGGTTGATTGCCTCAGCCTCCGGCGTACCGCCAGTCATCGACGAAATCAACAACGGGGCGCGCAGCCTCTTCCCGAATAGGTCTAATCCCAGATCGACCTGTTCCAGGTCCAGCTCCGGCAACGCCTGGTGGATCAGGCGGTAGTGCTCCAACCCGGTGGTCAGCCCCGAGCGCACATCTTCTTCTAGATTGATCCGGATATGATCCGCTTTCCGTGTGCCAATCGGCGTAACTTTTTCCATCATTCGGTGTTCCTGTAAGTTAGAGCGATCTTACCAGCCCAGAAAACGACTGTCAATCAGACTTGACAGATTGCACGGGCAGGTTACAATTGCCCCATCCCGAAACGATCATTCTCAGGAGGAAGGTCTATGTCTGAACAGGAAACCTTTGAAAAGGTGAAAGAAATTGTTGTGGATTTACTTGGCGTGGATGCGGAAAAAGTGACACTCGAGGCGCGCTTCCGCGAGGACCTGCAGGCTGATTCGCTCGACCTGGTCGAGTTGATCATGGCTTTTGAGGACAAGTTTGGTGGTGAGATTTCCGACGAGGAAGTACAGAAAATTGCCACGGTTGGCGACGCAGTCACTTATCTCGAATCGCATAAATAACTCTGCAGGCCTTATTGAAAAGAACCGCTCTAACAGGGCGGTTCTTTCTTTGTAAAAAACAAACACACAAAAAACCAGGAACTCCAGTAAAAAGAAGTTCCTGGTCCAGTTCTCAAGAACCGCCTCAGGCGAGCAGAGAGGGGATCTCCTCCGGGTGACGCGCCACGCGCACCCCGGCAGACTCCAGGGCTTTCACCTTATCTGCCGCCAATCCTGATCCACCCTCGACAATTGCTCCCGCATGCCCCATGCGCTTTCCTGGGGGCGCCGTCTGGCCGGCAATGAACGCCACCACCGGCTTGGTCATGTGGTCAGCGATAAACTCCGCCGCCTTTTCCTCGTCAGAGCCGCCGATCTCGCCGATCAGCACCACCTGGTCGGTATGCGGATCCTCTTCAAAAAGCGCCAGGCAGTCAATAAAATTGGTCCCGTTGATCGGGTCGCCGCCAATCCCCACACACGTGCTGGCACCTTTACCGACCTGCTTCAGGGCATACAACACTTCGTAGGTCAGGGTGCCAGAGCGAGAAACCACCCCAGTCCGCCCGGGCATCGAGATGTTGCCCGGGATAATCCCCACCTTGGCTTCGCCGGGGGTCAGCAGGCCAGGGCAGTTTGGCCCCACCAGGCGTACTTTCTTCTGGTCCAGGTAGTTGCGCACGCGCATCATGTCTTGCACCGGGATGCCTTCCGTGATGCACACAATCAGTTCCACCCCGGCATCCGCCGCTTCAAAGATCGAGTCCGCGGCAAAGCGCGCCGGGACAAAACTGATGGTGGTGTTGGCGCCGGTCGCTTCCACGGCTATTTTAATCGAATCAAACACGGGTATCCGGCCATCCAGCACCCATTCGCCACCCTTGCCGGGCGTGACGCCTGCCACCACCGAAGTGCCGTAGGCTACCATCGCCTGCGTATGGAACAGGCCCTCGTTCCCGGTGATCCCCTGCACCAGGAGGCGTGTGTTCTTGTTAACCAGGATGCTCATCTTTGCTTACCTCCGCTGCCTATTCCATCATCGGCTGGCCAGCCGCCACGGCCACTGACTTCTGCGCCGCATCTGCCAGCGTATCGGCAGTGATCATTTTCGCATTCTGCAGAATCTTGCGGCCTTCCTCATAGTTTGTGCCAACCAGGCGCACCACCATAGGCACCTGGGTGCGTATCTCTGCCATGGCTGCCAGGATACCCCGCGCCACCTCATCACAGCGCGTGATTCCTCCAAAAACGTTCAACAACACGGCCTTGACATTGCCATCGCTCAGGATAATGCGCAGTGCGGCCGCCACCTTTTCGGCGTTGGCGCCGCCGCCAATATCCAGGAAATTCGCCGGCGACCCGCCGTACAGCTTGATGATGTCCATGGTGGTCATCGCCAAACCGGCGCCATTGACCATGCAGCCGATGGTGCCGTCCAGCTTGATGTACGACAGGCCAAACTTGCGCGCCTCGATTTCGGACGGCGCTTCCACATCCAGGTCCCGCATTTCGCCCAGGTCCGGATGACGGAACAGGGCATTGTCATCCACCACCATCTTACCGTCCAGGGCTACCAGCCGGTTATCTGCAGTAATCACCAGCGGATTGATCTCGGCCAGCGTGGCGTCGTTATCCACGTAAGCCTGCCACAAACCCCGGGTGATCTGCCCAAACAGGCGCCAGTGCTCGCGCGGCAGATCAATCCCCGTGGCAATATCCCGGCCCTGGTAATCACGCAGCCCCAACAAGGGATCAATATGGATCTTGACGATCTTCTCCGGCGACTGTTTGGCCACATCTTCGATCTCAACCCCTCCTGCCGCCGAAGCCATCATTACCGGCTTGCGCGCCGCCCGGTCGTTGGTGATCCCCAGATAAATCTCCTTCTCGATGCGCGCCGCCTCGTCAACCAGCACCTTACGCACCGGAAGACCCTTGATCTCCATGGACAGGATCTGCGAAGCAAGCGCTGCCGCCTCTTCCGGGCTTTTTGCCAGCTTGATACCGCCTGCTTTGCCACGCCCCCCAACCAGTACCTGTGATTTGACCACCACGCGGCCGCCCAGTTCCTCTGCGATATTGCGCGCGTCAACGGACGTGGCCGCGACCCTCCCCTTGGGGATTGGAATGCCATAGCGTGCGAAAATTTGTTTGGATTGATACTCGTGAAGTTTCATCCAGTCCTGCTCCCCAGAATAATGTGCCAATATTTCTGGCTTTGCGAGTTACGCTCAAGAATTATACCACCAGACATAAAAACTCTCTCAATCCAGGTTGAGAGAGTTTAGTGCTTGAGGCTGGGGCTCAGGGATTCGAACCCCGGCATACAGATCCAGAGTCTGCTGTCCTACCACTAGACGAAGCCCCAGCGAGCGAAAGGCATTTTACCACCGAAAAGCGCAACTGTCAAAGGGAGTTTGCCTGTTCTGCCCGGCTTTATTTCCCGCCGTGGTTTCCCGCCGGGGTTAATCAAACTCCAGCGACTTGTGACGCAGAATCACGCTTTCCACCAGGCCGATCCCCATCAAGGCCGAGAGCAAAGAGCTGCCCCCATAACTGAAGAACGGTAGGGTCAATCCAGTGGCTGGCATCAGGTTGAGGTTCACGCCGATATTCACCACCGCCTGGAAGGTAAACCAGGTGGCAACGCCGTAGCAGATCAGTGCACCAAAGGTGTCTCGCGCCAGGCGCGCCGTGCGCAGGATACGGTAGATGATAAACAAGAAAACCAGGATCACCACCAGCGCGCCAATAAAGCCAAATTCCTGCGCCATCGCCGAGAAAATGAAATCCGACCAGCGCACCTTCAGAAAACGCAGCTGCACCTGTGTACCCAGCCCGTAACCCTGCCCGCTCAAGCCGCCAGAGCCAATAGCGATCAATGCCTGCTGGATGTTGTAAATATCCCCATGCCGCGCATTGGGATCAGGGAACAGAAAGTTCATGATACGCTTCTGCTGGTAGTCGACCAGGAAGGGAAAGCTGATCACCGGCAGAACGGCGCCAACAGCAATAAACAAGAAAAGGTGTTTCAAGCGCAGCCCACTGGCCCACAGCAGGGTGAACCACATCACCATCATCACAATCGACGTGCTGAGGTTGGGCTGGAGCAGAATCCAAACCACGATGCCCATGGTCAGCACCAGGCTGCGGAACACCCACATCAGGTCGCCCACCTTATCATGATTGGCAGCAAAGAACTCCGCCAGCACCAGGATCATTACTATCTTGGCAATCTCGGAAGGTTGGATCAGAATCACCCCTGTGTCAAACCAGCGCGCCGAGCCGTATAGGGCCGAGCCCACGATATACAGCACCGCCAGCAGCACCGCCGTTCCAATGTACAGCGGGCGGTTAATCGATGACCACAGGTGATAATCGATCGCCGCGGTCACAAACATGATCACAAAACCCGCTGCGGCAAAAATCATCTGCCGCTGCACCAGGTCCAGCTCGACCAGTTCAACGTTTCCTGCCACTGCCGAGCGGATCATGGTTATCCCCAGGATCACCAGCACCGCCACTGCCCCCAGCAGCAGGAAGTCGAAATGCTTCCAGGCGGTACGCGTGGTGGTATGCGAGGCGCGCGAGGCAGGATGCGCAGTAGCCAGATTACCTCCGCCGTGAATCCGAGCGCAGAGGGATATCGGCAATCAGGCGCTGTTCACGCCCTTCGTGAGACATCTCGATCCGTACAGCCTCCGGATCAATCTCAATATAGCGCGAAATGACACCGATCAGTTCATCCTTCAAGCGATCCAGGGCCTCTGGGGTAATGTTGGTGCGGTCATGGATCAGCACCAGCTTCATCCGCTCCTTCGCCGTTTGGGCGCTCTTGGTCGGTCGGTTCAGCAGCCGGTCCATAAAGCTGGTCATTTTAATTCCCTCCTGGGCGCATCCAGCGCGACAGCTTGGCAAAAAAGCCGCTCTCCTCTTCAATTTCCATGAAGGGTACCTTCTCGCCCTGCAGGCGCCTGGCAATATTGCGGAACGCCTGGCCTGCCCGGCTTTTTCCATCCAGCACCACCGGCTGCCCCCGGTTGGTGCTGGTCAGCACCGATTCATCATCCGGCACCATGCCGATCAGCTCAACAGCCAGCAGCTCCAGCACATCCTCCACAGAGAGCATATCCCCACGCTGCACCATGCTGGGCTTTAGGCGGTTGATCAACAGTTGGGCGGGTCCCTTCTCCTCGGCTTCCACCAGGCCGATGATGCGGTCCGCATCACGCACCGCTGAGACCTCAGGATTGGTGACCACCAGCACCTTGTCCGCTGGCGCTACCGCATTGCGAAAACCCCGCTCGATCCCCGCCGGCGAGTCGATTAAGATCCAATCAAATTCATCGCGCAGTTCATTGCACAGGCGCACCATGTCACTGGGCGAGACGGCGCTCTTGTCCCGGGTCTGGGCAGCCGGGATCAGGAACAGTTCCGGCAAACGCTTGTCCCGGATCATCGCCTGGCGAAGCCGGCAGCGGCCTTCAACAATATCCACCAGATCGTATACGATGCGGTTCTCCAGGCCCAGGACCACATCCAGGTTACGCAGGCCGATATCTGCGTCAATGCATACGACCTTCATACCCCCGGCTGCCAGGGCGGCAGCCAGGTTTGCGGTAGCAGTGGTTTTTCCCACCCCACCTTTCCCTGATGTTATGGTGACGACTCTCCCGCTCATGCTTCCTTCTTCATTTGCTTTTTGGGTTCCACGGCTCGGCGACAACCTGGCCGTCGTGTAAATACGCCTTTTCCGGCTGGGGCTTGTTCTTGCGCCCAGGCGTCACGGCAATCCGCCCGGCGATGCGCAGCTGGGTGGGCGACAGATCCAGGGCGCACACCACCGCGCTTTCATCCCCTTCTGCCCCCGCATGCACCATGCCGCGCAGCCGTCCCCACACCAACACATTTCCTGCTGCAACCACCTCTGCCCCAGGATTGACATCTCCCAGGATAGTAACATGCCCCGCATACTGCACGCTGAAACCGGAGCGCAGCGTGTGGCTCACCAGGATGGCTGCCTCGCCCGTGCGCAGGATGGTATCGACCTCCGGGTCATCTGGCTCAGGGCGGCCGCGGCCCAGGCTGGTATCCAGTCCCAGGCTTTTCGCGTTCTGCTCTGTCATCGCAGAACGGCTCAAGACAACCCCTAGGACCATGCCACGCTCAGAAACCTGGCTGCGCAGATCGCCCAGTTCTGCAGCCTTGAGTGACATACCGCCTATATCCAGCACCAGGCGCGCTCCGCGGAAGAATTCTGCCTGCTGGTCCAGCTGCTCGAACAGCTGCTGGCGAAGCGCTCCCCACTCCCCATCGCCCAGGACAACCAGCACCCCATCACCCATACCTTTTATTTGGATTTGAGATCGTACTCCGGTATCCATCTTTTCCCTATTTCGCCTGCGCAGCAGTATCAATTGCTTTCAGCTCAAAGTAGGCTTCCAGCACCCGGCGCACGATGGGTCCCGAAACCGTGGAGCCTTCGGTTCCATTGTACACAAAAGCCACCACCGCGATCTCGGGATTATCATATGGGGCAAAAGCCACTGTCCAGGCGTGCGAAGGCCAGTTTCCCGGGATGCAGCGGTTCTTAGCATTGGCATACTTGTCGCAGTATTCAGCCGTGCCGGTCTTGCCCGCCGCGGCAATGGTGGCGCCGGCAAACCGGTCCTTCAGCGTGCCCTGTGTGACGGCCAGGCGCATCCCCTCGCGCACTTTCTCCAACACCCAGGGCTGCACCGTTTTCTTCTTGCCGGTGATCGGCTCGCAGCCGCGCACCGTGGTCGGGTTGAACTCCTGGATCACCGGGTCACGCGTCAGATCCCATTTCACCTTTGGCTCAAAAGGCTGCGCCAACGAGCCATCGATCTCCAGGACGTCCTTGATCAGGGTTGGTTGCATATACTTTCCGTTGTTGGCGATAATTGCCGCCGAGAGCAGCACCTGGATGGGCGTCGCCAGCACATACCCCTGTCCCACGCTGGCAATATAGGTATCTCCGGAGGACCAGCTCTCAGACAGGTTAATACGCTTCCATGCCGGGTCCGGGATCAGCCCCTTTTCTTCATCAGGCAGACCCACCCCCGGCGCAGCCCCAAAGCCCAGCGCCGCAGCGTAGGTCCCCAGGCGGCAGATTCCCAGCCCATCGGGAACCTCGCTCTTGTAACCGCCGCCCAGCTTGTAGAAATAGACATTGCTGGAGTTTGCCAGGCCGTGGATGAAATCCTGCTGTCCGAAGCCGGCTTTGTTCCAATCGACAAACTCGCGCGATTTGCCCGGATCGTTAGCATAATATTTCTCGGTGACGATCAACTTTGGCGGGGTTTCAATCCACTGGTCCGGTGTTACCACGCCCTCGTTCAGCGCGCCGGTGCCAGTCACCAGCTTGAATACCGACCCGGCAGGCAAAATATCGCCCACGGCGTGGTTAAGCAGCGGATTGGCCGGGTCGCTGATCAACTGGTTGTAATAGTATGAAGGAATCAACCGCGCCATGCGGTTGTTCTCGTAAGTCGGGTGAGAGATCATAGCCAGGATTTCACCCGTACGAGGGTTGATGGCAATCACCACCCCCGATGAATAACGGATCTCGCCGAAATAATTATTCCAGTCCTGTAGCTCGTTGACCAGAATCTCCTGCGCCGCCTGCTGCAGGCGTGTATCGATGGTCAGGCGCAGCCCCTGGCCCGGGCGAGCTCCAACGGGCACGTCCAGGTCCTTGATCTCACGACCGCCAACGTCGATCTGCATCACCCGCCGCCCATTTTTCCCGGCCAACAGGTCCTGGTACTGCAGTTCGACACCTGCATAGCCCACCTTATCCCGGTTGGGGACCAACCCTTTGTCCACATACTCCTGCTCCTGCGCCGCAGGGATGGGCCCCAGGAAGCCAACAATAGAGGATGTGACCGATCCGGTAGGATAATCGCGGATCGGCTGGATTTCCACCGACACCCCGGGCCAATCCACCGCCTTCTCCTGGATCAGCATTGCCATGCGCTGGTCAATGTCACATTTCACCCTGACCGCCTCATAAGGCGTGGAGGATGAGCCGTACTCAGCAATCTGGGCGATGCCATGATCTGAGATACATGGGACATAGGGGGTCTGCTCGCTGATTTCCCCCTGATTTACCGGCACATTGATCATCGCCGAAAGCTGCCGGAAGATCTCC
>CAIQIV010000056.1 GCA_903871905.1 uncultured Chloroflexota bacterium
CGCCTCCGGACCGTGTAATCAATGATGACTTCTTCCTGGTTATGCAGGTGCTGCGGCAGGGGAAAAGGGTGGTCTTCGTCCCCGATGCACGCTCCACCGAGCGCATTTCTCAGACTGCCGGAGATGAAAGGGCCCGCCGGGCGCGCATCATTGCCGGGCGTTACCAGGTACTCTCCCAGGCGCATCGTGTCCTGCCCTGGCGGCATCCCCTGCTTACATGGCAGGTAATCTCGCATAAGTTCTTACGGCCCCTGGTGCCCCTGGCGATGCTGGGTGCGCTGTTGACCAACCTGCTGGCCGTACTTGCTTCACCCAGGCGTGCCCAAAACCGGCTCCTGCACCTGGCGCCCCCGTTCAACGTCCTGCTGCTCGGCGCCCAGGCTGCATTCTACCTGCTGGCTGTGATCGGCAGCAAGTCCAGGAGCCAGGGGATGCTGGGAAAACTGCTCTACCTGCCTGCATTCCTGGTGAACAGCAACCTGGCGGCGGTGGTCGGCCTATGGCGCTTTCTGCGCGGTCGGCAGTCAACCGCCTGGCAGCGCGTCCAGCGCCGGGAAGGATGAGAAATGCACTGGTCTTATAGAAGGAGTTTCAGCATGAAGAACCATTTCAGACACCACACCCTCTTTTTGTTCTCCATCCTTTCAGCACTGCTGCTGTTGGGAATCTTCATGCGTCATGCCACAGCGCAAACCCTACCTCCCACGCCGAGCAGCACCAACAGGCCAACCGGAAGCGAAACCTTGGCTGCCAACACCACGCCCACCCCCCAGGTTCCGCTCACGGCTACGGTGACTACCCCGCCACCCAACCCGACCCTGACCGTTTCGCCAACCGCGGACATTTCACCGACTTCCACACAGGTACCCCTGTCCACGCCGCTGCCCTCCCAGGCGGGCAGGGCCCCTGGCGAGAATGATATCCCCTTCAGCCAGCTGGGGTTGGAGGAAATGAATCTGCGCGGGCCATACGCTTCTAATTCGTTATCCTTCAGCCTGCCCCCGGATTGGAGCTTGCAACCCGGCGCCGAGCTGAAGCTGGTGTTCCAAACCTACCTGAGCGGGATGAAACCTGACCAGTTTTCCAGCCAGTGGCTCGCTGGTTACCTGGATATCACCCTGAACGACACAACCATCGCCGTCATCCAGCTCACTTCCACCCAGGAGCAGATCGTGCGCCTGCCCATCCCCCAGGCCGCTTTGCAGCCCATCTTGCGCGATGGACGTCACGAGCTGGTCATCAGCCTGGTGAGCACCGAGAGCTGCGAGTACGACTTTGACATCATGGTCCAGGTGCGCCGGCAGTCCACCTTCCACCTGCCGCACGACCAGACCTCACCTGCCGCAGACTTGACCCTGCTGCCCAGGCCGTTCTACCAGGCTGAAGCCATCCGCCCCAACCAGGCGGTGCTGGTCATCCCCGACCGGCCATCGGAGGCCGAACTGGAGGCCAGCCTGAACGCGGCGGCCTCCTTTGGCCAGCAGACCGATGGCGGACTTGCTCTCACCCTGGTTTCTGCTGGCCAGCTGACCGAGACGACCAAGGCAGCGTACAACCTGATCTTTGTCGGCAAGGCCAGCTCATTGCCCATCTTGCAGGAAGTCAACCTGCCAGCCCCAATCAACAGCGCAGCCTTTAATACCTCCCTGGCCCAACCTGAGGACGGAATCATCCAGATTGCCGCCTCTCCCTGGAACCCGTATCGCAGCATCCTGGTCATCGGAGGCAACAGTGACGAGGCGGTGAAGAAAGCCGGGCTGGCGATCGGCGTTCTTCCGCTCCCCGTAGCAGGCAGGCCCGACCTGGCGCTGGTAGAGACGGTAAACTCTGCCCCGGCAGCAGCCGCCATCGCCCCGGATCGCACCCTGGCTGACATGGGCTACCAAACGCGCTCCATCCGTTCAATCGGTTACAACACCCTGGACTACCTGTTCACCCTGCCGCCCCAGCAGACGATCGCCCTGGATTCGTACTTCGAGCTGGTCTACAACCATTCCGCCATGATTGCTTACGAACGCTCTGGGGCCACCATCACCCTAAACGGGCGCCAGATTGGCAGCGCCCGCTTCAGCGACGCCTCCACCAACATCAGCACGCTGAAGGTGGTGATCCCCCGGGCACTGGTACGCACCGGCGAAAACCGCCTCACGCTGCAGATCCTGCAGGAACCGATCGACGCCTGCACCCGATTGAATACATCCATGCTCTGGACCACAGTTTACGATAACTCAACCCTGCATCTGCCGCTGGAAGCCGCTGCAGGCAGCGCCGCGGCAATGCGCTTGAGCGGCTACCCCGGCCTGTTGTTATATGGCTCGAACGGCAGCATGCGCAACGTGGCCTTTGTTGTCCCCCAGGATCAGATGGTGGTGTGGGAGGCAGCCGTCAGCACTGCGTTTGACCTGGGCAACCAGGTCCAGGGGACAGTACCGCCTCTTACTCTGATCTACGAACCCAACCTGACGGCGGAAATCGGCGCCCAGTATGACCTGGTGCTCATCGGCGTGCCCTCCAACCTGCCCGTGGTGTATGAGATGGGCGGCGCCTTGCCCGCCCCCTTTGCCGAGGGCAGCAACCTGGCCGTAGAAAGTGTCTCTCGCGTCAAGTACCGCGTCCCAGAGGGCGTTCAGGTAGGATACCTGGAGCTGCTCAACTCGCCCTGGAACGGCGAGCGTATCATCCTGGCCGCGCTGGGCAATGGAAGCCAGGGCGTTCGAGAAGCAATTAATGCCCTGCTGACGCCTGCGCTGCGCACCCAACTGGGTGGCAACTTTGCCGTCGTCTACGGCAGCCAGGTTTCCTCGGTGGACACGCGCCTGCCGGTCAACCCGGGTCTGCTGGCGCAGACAGAGCAGCCGCTGCCAGCCATCGAGCCAACTGCTGCCTCGCAGCCGGCTTCCCTGCTCTCCGTGCAGAACCAGCGGAAGATGATCATTCCCGGCATTATATTGTTATCGCTGGCTACCATTGCCCTGGTAGCATACGTGATCTACCAGGGATTCCGGCAGCGCAGGGGGGGGCTCAAGTGACCAGGCTAAAGGCAGGACTCCCGGTTGCGGCTATCAGCACCCATCCTGGGGTAGATGTCCCGCGCCACCTGACCATGCATGTCCTGTTTGAGAGGCAGGCGCACAAAACGCCTGAGGCGCTGGCCCTGACCGATGGGAAGGAAAACCTGACCTACCAGCAGCTGAACTGCATGGCAAACCAGATTGCTCATTTCCTGGTTCACAAAGGCATCCGGCCTGAAACCTGGGTTGGGGTGTGCCTGGGGCGCTCTACCCGCCTGGTAGCCGCATTGCTCGGGGTGATGAAATCCGGGGGGGCCTACCTCCCGCTGGATCCGGCATATCCTGCCGAGCAGTTGTCCTTCATGCTCAGCGATGCCGGGACGCCCGTGCTGCTCACCGAGAATCATTACCGGGAGATGTTATTGGCGGATCCATCCAACAGCCAGCGACTGGTGCTGTGCCTGGAGGACATCTGGGAGGAGATCGAACAGCAGCCGGCAGATGATCTCCACCTCCCGGTGGGGCCAGAAAACCTGGTCTATATGATTTACACGTCTGGCTCCAGCGGACGCCCCAAGGGTGTGCAGATCGAACACCGCGCGCTGGTCAATTACGTCTGGTTCGCCCGCCAATTCTATGACATCCAGCCGCATGACCGGGCCTTGCAGTTTGCGTCGATCAATTTTGATGCCAGCGCCGAGGAAATCTATCCCACGCTGATCAGCGGCGCGGCGCTGGTGCTGCGCACCACCAACATGCTAAATTCGATCCCGTCCTTCCTGCGCCAGGTAGCCGATATGAAGATAACGGTTATCAACCTGCCCACTGCTTTCTGGCACGAGATGGTGAACTACCTGGAGAGTGAGGCCGAGCGCCTGCCTGAAATGGTGCGCCTGGTGATCATTGGCGGGGAAAAAGCCCGGGTGAACCAGGTGCAGGCCTGGTTCCGCTGCATGGGGAGCAAAGTCCGGCTGGTGAACAGTTATGGACCTACCGAGACCACCATCGTCGCCATCCTGGGGGATCTACAGCCAGACGATCCTCTTCTGGTGCCGGGCCGGGAGGTTTCGGTAGGCCGGCCGGTTGCCAACACACAGGTGTACATCCTGGACGATAGCATGCAGCCCATGGGGCCAGATACGGCGGGCGAGCTGTTTATTGGCGGAGCAGGACTGGCGCGCGGCTATTTGAACCGGCCGGAGATCACCCAGGTACGCTTCATCCCGGATCCATTTTCGCCTGACCCGGCTGCCCGGCTGTACCGCACCGGTGACATTGCCCGCTGCCGCCCGGATGGCGAAATTGAAATCATCGGGCGCAGTGACGACCAGGTCAAGATCCGCGGCTACCGGGTCGAGTTGGGTGAAATCGAGACCACCCTGCTGCAAATGCCCGGGATACGCAGCACCGTTGTCACGGTGGCCGACGATCAGCGTGGAACCAGGCAGGTGATTGCATATTATGTCCCGGAGACAGGTGAAGAGCCAACCACCGCGGCGATCCTGAGCTACCTCCAGGCCCGCCTGCCGCACTTTATGCTTCCATCTGCACTGCTACGGCTGGAAGCCATCCCCATCACTCCGGGAGGAAAGGTCGACCGCCGCCAGCTCCCTGCGCCAGATTGGGGGGCGCGGGCTGCCAGGCAGGATCGGGATACCCCAACAAATCCCATTGAACAGAAACTGGCGGATATCTGGGCAGACGCCCTGGATCTGCCTGGGATCGGCATCCATGACAACTTCTTCGAAGTTGGCGGTCACTCACTGCTGGCACTGCGCATCATGACCCAGGTCGAAAAGCAGTTTGGACAATCGCTGCCCCTGGCTATCCTGTACCAGACGCCGACGATCGCCGACCTGGCCCGGCTATTGGAGCAAGACACAAAAAGCAAAAAATGGTCCTCCCTGGTCCCCATCCACCCGCAAGGCAGCAAGCCGATCTTTTACCTGGTGCATCCCGTCGGGGGCGACGTGGTCCATTACAATCAGCTTGTGCGCTACTACAATGACCCGGACCAGCCATTTTGGGGGCTGCGCGCCCAGGGGCTGGATGGGCACACCCCACCTCTCAGGCGCCTGGAAGACATGGCAGCCCACTATATCCAGGAGATCCAGCAGATGCAGCCGCACGGTCCATACTACCTGGGTGGACACTCCTTTGGAGCGCTGGTTGCCTTTGAGATGGCCCGCCAACTGCACCAGGCGGGCGAGGAGGTTGGCCTGCTGGCCCTGCTGGACATGGAGGTGACCTCCAACATCCCCCCCGACTTCCCGGGGCTGCCACCGCACCTGCGCTACATGGGGGCTAACCTGAGCGTTGCCACCCGTGGCAAAGCACGTGGGACGGAGAACATCTCCCTGTATGACTCATCCCTGCCGCCTCCGCTGCAGAAGCTGTACCTGCTTGTGCAGCGCAGTTTTTTCATCGGGAGGAAGTTGTTCTTTCTACCCTGGAGTAAGAAAGGCGTGTATCTGCGACGGCTGGGAGAGGACCTACGCCAGGCAGACGCTGGGACCGGTCCGGAAATACCCCAGGCTTACATTGAAGTCCGGCGGGCTTGTGAAATTGCCACCCGTGATTATGCCCTGCGCACGTATCCGGGCCAGCTTGCCTTATTCATGCAAGAAGGACCCAACGCTTACCTGGTCAACCCGATCCTGATTTGGAGCAAGGCAGCGCTGGGTGGGATCCAGGTATACAAAGTTCCTGGCACCCACTTGAGCATGATCGAAGAGCCTCATGTGCAGGTGCTGGCCCAGGCCCTGCGCCAGTGCATGCAGGCGCGCCTGACCGTCAGGGAGTGATAATCTGCGCCTGATGGTCCAGCGGATTGACCAGCACCGAGCCGCGGGTAAAATCCCTGCGCCACACCTGGCCATCCTGGTAGCGCCCCCCCAGCGGCTGGCCGAGGTCCAGGGCATAGTTCGGGTAATGCCAATCACTGCGATAAAAGTCATCGTTGCTGTAACGAAAAAAAGCCCGGCCGTTGCTAACCAGCAGGTAGGAAGCAAAAGCAAACACCTGGCGCGCCTGGTCATCCCGCCTCCCCTGCGAAATCAGGATCACCTGCTTCCCCTCTTCCTGTGTCTTCTCAGCCAGCTGCAGCTGCACTTCCCACAACCCCGGATCCAGGTAACCATCCTCCCAGTCCACCGCAAAATTCTCAATCATTGCCCCATCCAGGTAGCGCAGGTAACGGAAATAGACTGCCGGGTCCAGCAGGTAAGTAATATTAGCAAATAATGGGTGATGATACACCCCAAAATGATTGAGGTACAGGTAAGACAGGAAGCCCTCAACTGCTCCCTGGAAGCTTGCCTCGTCCGAGTAATCCGCCAGGCGGAAGCCGGCGCGCTGGTAGCGCTCCCGGCTGGCATCCACATTATCCAGAAACACTCCATCCCATTGACTTTTGCCCAGCAACTGGCTGGCCTGGGCCAGGAAATATGACCGCCAACCAGGCTGAGCCGGGTCCATATGCACATCGCTCTCCAGGCGCGCCGGACGCCCAGCGCCCCTATCCAGGAACCAATCCGGGTGCTCCGCCTGGATACGACAGAAGTCGCCAGGCTGGTCGGCAGCCTGGTTGCGCCAGGGAGCATCCACGCACGATCCAGGGTCCATGATGGCATCTGCGCGCAGGTAGCGCAGCACCGGCTGCTGCAACCCTGCTGTTCGCAGCATCTCCCGTTCCGCCTCATCCCCCCGGGTCAGTATAAAGAATTGATAGCCGTTTACCAGCGACGGGATCACCGCCTGGTCCACAGGCGGCTTGTAGAACCAGGCGAGCTTCACTACATCAATCGCCGCCGGGTCACCCGGCTCAACAGCAAGCGGCGCATGCTCAGGTGGATACGTGGGTAAGGGTACCTGGGTAGAAGCCGGCGGAGTTATAGCCGCCGTGTTCATGGGGGTTGTCCCAGGCACAAGGGACGGGCTGGATGGGAGCCGCTGGCAGCCCGCCAAAAGCGTAATTCCAACCAGCAAAATGATTCTTCTTACCAACTTTGAGAAAATGCAGGAAATCATATATTTTTCATTATACAGGAAAGCCCAGGCAGGGGAACTCCAACTGACAATATTGTTAGGCAAAAAGACGTGCTATACTTGCCCCTACCGATATGGCCTCCACACTCACGGACCGCGATATTCCCCTCCGAAAGATCACTGCCTCCTGGTGGCCGCTGGCTGCCTCCTGGCTGCTGATGGGACTGGAAGGTCCCGCCCTGGCTGCTGTGATCGCCCGTTTGCCAGACCCCAAGATCAACCTGGCAGCATACGGTGGTATTGTCTTTCCACTGGCTTTGATCATTGAATCACCGATCATCATGCTCCTGGCTGCTTCAACCGCTTTGAGCAAGGATTGGGCCTCCTTTGCGCGCATGCGCCGCTACATGATGATCTCCAGCGCCTTCCTTACCGGTCTGCATATCCTCATTGTCTTTACGCCGCTTTATGATCTCCTGGTGGGGCAGATCATCGGCGCCCCACAGGAGATCCTGGAACCAGGGCGCATTGGGCTGATGATCATGATCCCCTGGACCTGGTCCATTGCCTATCGACGCTTTCACCAGGGCGTTCTGATCCGCTTCAACCATACCCGGGTGGTGGGTGTAGGCACGGCTGTGCGCCTGGGGACAGACTGCCTGGTGCTGGCGGTAGGGGCGGGTCTGGCAGTGGGGACGGGTTTGGGACCCATCCCCTACGACCTGGCGGGGATGTTCTCAGGGATTGCAGTGGCTACTGCTGCCCAGGCCTGCGGGGTAGTCAGTGAAGCCATCTACATTGGCTGGGCGGTACGACCAGTCTTACGCAATGAGCTGCGCTTCGCTCCTGTGGCCAAGCCGGCGCTCACCTTGCGCTCTTTCCTTATATTCTATATTCCACTGGCCCTGACCTCGCTGCTGAACCTGCTGGCGAACCCAATTGGCAGCGCCGCTTTGAGCCGCATGCCATTGGCCATCTCGTCGCTGGCCGTGTGGCCGATCGTCACCGGGCTGTCCTTTATGCTGCGCAGCATGGGGATCGCCCTGAACGAGGTGGTGGTGGCTATGCTGGACAATCCTGGCTCCAGCCGCAGCCTGCGCCGGTTCAGCTATTACCTGGCTGCGGCAACCACTGTCGGCTGGCTTCTAATCACTGCCACGCCATTAGCCGGGCTGTATTTCGAGAAATTCACCGCCCTGCCGGCCGATCTGGTGGATCTGGCAATCATCGGAGCGTGGATCGCGCTGCCACTGCCGGCGCTGAGCGTCTTCCAGAGCTGGTACCAGGGCGCCATCCTTCACAGCCACAAGACGCGGGCAATCACCGAATCGGTGGTGATATACCTGCTGACCTCAGCCCTCGTCCTGGGACTTGGGGTAGCATCGGGTCAGGTAACCGGCCTGTATATCGGCCTGTGGGCTACCGTCCTGAGCGTGTTGAGCCAGACCGCCTGGCTGTGGCTGCGCAGCCGCCAGGCCATCCGAGAAGTCACCCTGCGAGACAGGGAAATGTCCGAATGAGTCCCGAGCTGGCTTTTATCCTGCAGGGGATGGGGCTGGGCTTTAGCGCCGCTACTTCCCCAGGCGCTTTCCAGGCTTATTTGATCCACCAATCGCTGACCAACGGCTGGCGCGCAGGGCGCGCGGCATCTTTCGCCCCGCTGCTCAGTGATGCCCCGATCATCCTGTTGGCGCTGACCGTTCTCAGCCGGCTGCCGCCGGTGTTTCTCAGCTACCTATCCCTGGCTGGCGGGTTATTCATTTCCTACCTGGCATGGGGGACGTGGAAAGAATGGCGCCGCACCAGTTCGAGCGGAACAGACCAGGCCATCCAGGACGCTCCAATTCCGGAAGCTTCACGCCCTCTACAGTCCTTGTGGCGAGGAGCCTTGATCAACCTGTTTGGACCAGGCCCCTACCTGTTCTGGGGATTGGTGATCGGGCCGATCTTCCTGGCAGCGCTGCACACCTCTCCCTGGCAGGCTGCTATCTTCCTGGTCAGTTTCTATTCTGCTATGATCCTGACCTTGCTGGGTTTAGCGTGGACCTTTGCCTGGTTCCGCCGCTTTGGCCCGCGCCTGGTGCGTGTCCTGACACTGATCAGCATCCTAATGATGCTCGGTTTCGGAATCATTCTGCTCTGGCGAGGGCTCAGCCCCCTTATTTAAGACTTCATTTCAAGCCGCCGCGCCTGGTCGGCATGGTGCAGCGCCTCTGCCAGATAAGCACCTAACAGCAAGATGGTGTTCACCAGGTAAATCCAGAAGAGTAGAGCGATGATCACTCCCAATGAACCATACACCAGTTGATAATAGGACCAGCTGCGGGTCACATACCAGCTAAAGCCAAAGGTTACCAGTTCCACAGCCAGATTGGCAGCCAGTGCCCCCCAGAAGGCTGCCCGTCCCGGGGCGCGGCGGGCAGGGATCCAGCGGTACAGCCCCCACAATAACAGCCAACGGGCGAGAAAGGTGACCGGGAGCCACCAGTTCTGGACAACAGAAACCAGCTCCAACCGGGAGAATACTTCCAGGATAACCGTGCCAATTACAGACAAAACGGTCAGCAGGACCAGCCCAATGACCAAACCCAACGCCACAACATAACTGTAAATCCAGGCACGGGTGTCCTCTAATCCCCAGGCGCGGTTGATATGCCACACCAGGGTGGTGAATACACCCGAGGCAGACCAGACCAGGCCCAGCACAGCCAGGACATTTAGCGTGGTGGAGGACTGCAGCAGGCGGTCGATCTCCTGCAGCAGGACCTCCGAGGTGATCGGAATGGTGCGCAGGATAAAATCCATCACCTCCTCCTGCACCATCTGCTCACTCAAAAAGGTGCTGGCCAGGGCAACCACTACAATCAGCAGAGGAAAGACTGAGAACAAGGCATAGTAGGAAATGCTGCTGGCGGCGCTGGAGCCATAGTTTTCGCTAAAACGCCGGACAGTGCGCACGATCACCCCCAGCATGTCACAAGGATGGGTCTGATCCCAGGCTTGCAGTGCTGCAGACCAATCAGAGACTTTTCGGACAATCTTCGCAGTAACACCGGGCAACTTCATTGGTTCACCTGGAGTATAATTTTAACCGCGTCTCAGTCAAATCATAAAGGAAATTTCCCCTCTCGTTAAAAGGACCCGCATGGGAAACTCGTCTCTCGATTGGCACAAGGTGGCGCAACAAGTACTGCGCTCCCGGTTGTTGGATAAATTGGAAGTGGAACAGCTCACACCCCAGGGATCGGTCAAATACCAATTCTCTGCCATGGGCCATGAGCTGGCCCAGGTGCTGCTGGCCAACGCTTTGACCTATGCTCATGATGCTGCCACCGTTTACTACCGCTCAAGGCCGTTTGCGCTGGCAGCCGGTCTCAGCGTGACCGAGGCGCTGGCAGGCGCCCTGGCGCGCAGCGGCAGCATTACCAACGGCCGCGAGGTGGGGATCATGTTCAACCTGCCCTGCGCCAGCGGCCTGAGCATCCTGCCTGCCTCGGGTGACGTTGGGGCGCAGTACACTCCGGCTGCCGGCTGGGCGCAGGCCGTGCGCTACCGCCAGCAAGAGTTAGAAGAGGCGGACTGGCAGGGCTCTATTGCCGTGGCCATGGGAGGAGAAGGCAGCGCGGCGGCCAACGGCTTCTGGGCCGCCCTGAACCTGGCCACCACCACCCGCCTGCCGCTGCTCTTTTTCATTGAAGATAACAGCTTTGGGCTTTCGGTGCCATCCGACCTGCAGACACCGGGAGGAAATATTGCTGCCAACTTAAGCTCCTTTTGCAACCTGCGGGTCGAAGAAGCAGACGGCACCGACCCCCAGGAGGCCTGGGAAAAGATTTCCACCGCCGTTGAGCACGTACGCCAGGGCGAGGGGCCCTGCCTGCTGCGCATGCGCGTGGCGCGCCTTACCGGCCATACATTTATCGATAACCAGGCCTATAAATCCCTGGAGTTCCGCCAGGAGGAAGCGCGGCGCGACCCAGTAGTCCGCCTGCAGGAGTTCCTGACAGCCAGCCCGGATCACGCCATCGATTGGAAAGGCCTGGAGCAAGAAATTGAGCAGGAGATCCAGGAAGCCCTGCAGGCTGCCCTGGCCTATCCTGAACCAGAGCCGGGATCTGCCGTCCGCCACCTATATTATGAAGGAGTGCCGCCTCTGATGGGTGGGCTGCGTCCCGATAACGCCCTGCCGGCGCTGCCCTGTATGCCAGACCCCGATCGTTCTCCGCAGCCCGGCCTGCCGCTGCGCATGAACCTGATCGATGCCGTGCGCCATACGCTGGGGGTTGAAATGGCGCTTAACCCACGTCTGCTGGTCTTTGGCGAGGATGTTGGTGTGAAGGGGGGCGTACACGGCGCCACTGCCCACATGCAGGAGCGCTTTGGCCCTGAGCGTGTCTTTGACACCTCGCTCAACGAGGATGGGATTATCGGGCGGGCAGCGGGCATGGCTTATGCCGGGCTGCTGCCGGTCCCGGAGATCCAGTTCCGCAAGTACGCCGACCCCGCCACCGAGCAGCTCAACGACCTGGGCACGGTTCGCTGGCGCACAGCCAACCGCTTTGCTGCCCCGCTGGTGGTACGCATCCCGGTTGGCTTCAGTAAAAAGACCGGCGATCCCTGGCATTCGGTCACTGCCGAGGCCACCTTTGCGCATTCCCCGGGCTGGCGCATCGCCTTTCCCAGCAATGCCCGAGACGCAGTGGGCTTGCTGCGCAGCGCGCTGCGCGGGGACGATCCGACCTTCTTCTATGAGCACCGTGCTTTGCTGGACAGCAGCGAGGCGCGCGCCCCCTATCCTGGCGATCAATTCTGCCTGCCCTTTGGCAAAGGGTTTACGGTCATCGAAGGCGACGAACTGGTGGTGGTCACCTGGGGCGCCATGGTCCACCGCTGCGTGCAGGCAGCCCAGGCTTTCCCCTGCAGGGTGCAGGTAATTGACCTGCGCAGTGTGCTCCCCTGGGACCAGGAATTGGTGCTGGAGAGCGTGCGCTGCACGGGAAAAGTGCTGGTGGTGCACGAAGATACCCTGACCGCTGGTTTTGCCGGTGAAATCATTGCCACCATTGCGAGCCAGGCTTTCACTGACCTGGATGCACCCGTTGAAAGGCTGGGCGCACCGGACGTCCCGGTGCCGTATAATATGACCCTGATGAACACCGTTGTACCGACGGTAGAAAAGATCCAGGCTGCCATGCAGCGATTATTGGAGTTTTAGCCATGGAATATCGTTACCTGGGCCGTACAGGCCTGAAAGTCTCTGAAATCTGCCTGGGAAGCATGCAGTTTGGCTGGACCTGCGGTGAGGATGAAGCCCACCAGGTGCTGAACGCGGCCCACCAGGCCGGGGTCAACTTCCTGGACACGGCAAATATCTATTCTGTCTGGGTCAAGGGCAACCCTGGCGGCGTTGCCGAAAGCATCATCGGAAGCTGGATGAAGAAATACCATATTGACCGCTACCAGGTGGTGATCGCCACCAAGGTGCGCGGGCGCATGGGCAGCGGGCCTAACGATGAGGGGCTTTCACGCCTGCATATCCTGCAGGCGGTGGAGGACTCGCTGCGCCGCCTA
Organism: uncultured Chloroflexota bacterium; assembly: GCA_903871905.1. Classification (GTDB taxonomy): domain Bacteria; phylum Chloroflexota; class Anaerolineae; order Anaerolineales; family UBA4823; genus CAIQIV01. Next base: position 12,570 of record CAIQIV010000056.1, read on the forward strand.
GGGACGGATTTCATTGACCTGTACCAAACACACTGGTATGACGCGAACACGGAGATCGACGAAACCCTGGTGGCCATGGATGACCTGGTCAAACAGGGTAAAGTGCGCTATATCGGCTGCTCAAACTATCCTGCCTGGCGCCTGATGCAGTCCTTGTGGGCCTCCGATCGCCTGCGCCTGGTGCGCTACGACAGCCTGCAGCCGCATTACAACCTCGTGCACCGCGCCGAGTTTGAGCGCGAGTTAGCCGAGGTTTGCCGGGCTTATGGCCTGGGAGTCATTCCATACAGCCCACTGGCTGGCGGGTTCCTGACCGGCAAATATCGCCCTGACCAGACGCCCGATTCGGTGCGCGCGGGCCGCATGGCACGCCATTTCACCCCGCAGAATTGGACCCTGTTGGATAAGATGGAAGCTATTGGGGCAAACCATGGAGATAAATCCATCTCGCAGATCGCACTGGCCTGGCTGCTTTCTGATCCGCTGATCACCAGCCCTATCATTGGGCCTCATTCTCTGGAGCAGCTGGCAGACAACCTGGGGGCGGCGGACCTGCGACTGGCACCGGAAGAGAAAAAAGAGCTGGACGAAGCCAGCGCCTGGGAGACCAAATGAGCGTACACCCGATTGATCTGAACTTCATGGGCCTGGCAGGCTCGATCTGCTGCTACATGGTCCCACATTCAGGGGGCGTGGCGTTGGTGGAATGCGGTCCAGGCTCAACCCTGCCAGCCCTGGAAAAAGGCCTGGCAGCTCACGGCTTTGCCATTGAGGATGTGACGGATGTGCTGCTCTCGCACATCCACCTGGATCACGCCGGCGCTTCCGGCTGGCTGGCGCGCCAGGGAGCGCGTATTCACGTCCATCCGGCTGGCGCATCCCACATGCTGGATCCTGAAAAGCTGTTGAACAGCGCGACGCGCATCTACGGCGAGGCCATGCATACCCTATGGGGAGACTTCCTGCCCGTACCCGAGGACCAGCTGTTCACCGTACAGGACGGCAGCACCATCAACATTAATGAGTTATCCTTCCTTGCCCTGGAGGTTCCGGGACATGCCAATCACCACCATGTCTACTTCCTGTCAGACGGGCCGGACAGGGTGTGCTTCAGCGGAGACATCGGCGGTGTGCGGCTGCAAGGCGCACACCACATCCGGCTGCCCATGCCGCCGCCCGAGTTTCACCTGGAGCTGTGGCGCGCCAGCCTCATGCGCATCCAGGCGCAGCCTATCACTCACATCGCCCCCACTCATTTTGGACTGTTCAACGATCCTCAATGGCACCTGGCAGCGGTGTGGCGCGCCCTGGACGAAGTCGAAACATGGATCGACCAGATCATGCCCCAGGATCCGCCCATCGAGGAATTGGTGGCAAGGTTCCTGGATTGGACTACCCAACGCTCCCAGGTCGAAGGCCTGGATCAATCCCTGGTCGAGGCTTACGAGGCAGCCAACCCCTCTCCCATGTCCGCCTACGGCATCCAGCGCTACTGGCGCAAACACCGTCACCCGGCCTGAGTTATGGATATCCCCTCTGAGCTGATCCAACTTTTGAGAAAAAAGCCGCGCACTGCGGTCCTGACTGGCGCCGGAATCTCTGCCGAAAGCGGGATCCCCACCTTTCGCGAAGCGCAAACCGGGCTGTGGGCGCGCTACCAGCCGGAGGACCTGGCAACGCCCGCCGCCTTTGAGCGCAGTCCCCGGCTGGTATGGGAATGGTACGCCTGGCGGCGCGAGCTGGTGGCCAAGGCCAGCCCCAACGCAGGCCATTACGCCCTGGCGGCGCTGGAAAGCCGCCTGGACGAATACTGCTTGATCACGCAAAACGTGGACGGGCTGCACGCGCGCGCCGGCAGCCGCTGTGTGCTGGAACTACACGGCAGCCTGCAGCGGGTCAAATGCTCGCGCTGCCATGCAGCGACGGATGGCGAGGACATACCCGATTGGCAGACAATTGCCGCAGCCCATCCCGAAGAGATCCCGCCTCGCTGCCCGTCATGCGGCGCGGCGCTGCGCCCGGACGTGGTATGGTTTGGTGAGAGCCTGCCTGGAGCTGCCTTCCAGGCTGCCTGGCAGGCAGCCGAGACCTGCCAGATGTTCCTGTCTATCGGCACATCTGCCCTGGTGCAGCCAGCTGCCTCCCTGCCGCTGATCGCCCTGCAGCAGGGGGCGGTGGTGGTGGAGATCAATCCTTCCGCCACCCCGCTGACCCCGCAGGTCACTTATTCATTAATGGGACCCTCTGGCGCCGTCCTGCCGGACCTGGTAAACCAGGCATTTCCTGCAGTCGCCGGGACATCTCTTCAAAATTAATTAACCCGGTCGCAGTTCGCGGCGGATGCTGCCGGCAGTCGTCGACGGCTGACGCCAGCAGAGGCGGCGTACAGAAAGGTGACAACCATGCTAAAGACACCCGATTGGGTTAAACACGCCATCTTTTACCAGATCTTCCCTGACCGTTTTGCCCACAGCCCCACCGTGAACCATCCCCCTGGCCTGGCGCTACAGCCCTGGGGCAGCCAGCCAACTGCCAACGGATTCCAGGGTGGGGACCTGTACGGCGTGACGGAGAGACTGGACTACCTCCAGGAACTGGGGGTCAATGCCATCTACCTGAATCCAATCTTTGCCTCCGCCTCCAACCACCGCTACCATACCTATGATTATTACCAGGTGGATCCGCTGCTGGGTGGTAATACAGCTCTGCGTCGGCTGCTGGACGCAGCCCACGCCAGGGACATCCATGTCATCCTGGATGGGGTTTTCAACCATGCCAGCCGCGGCTTCTGGGCTTTCCACCACATCCTGGAGTGCGGCCGTGAATCTCCTTACCTGGACTGGTTCACTGTCCAGGGCTGGCCGCTGCGCCCATACAACAGCGATGGGCTGAACCCGCCCAATTATAAGGCATGGTGGAACTTGCCTGCACTGCCAAAATTTAACACCGATAACCTGGCGGTGCGGGAATTTATCTTCGGCGTGGCCCGTCACTGGGTCGAGTTTGGCATCGATGGCTGGCGGTTAGATGTGCCCAACGAGATCGACGATGACTCTTTCTGGCGTGAGTACCGGCGGATGGTCAAGAACGCCAACCCGGACGCCTACCTGGTCGGGGAAATCTGGGAAGAGGCGCGCCGCTGGCTGCAGGGCGACCAGTTCGATTCAGTGATGAACTACATCTTCACCTGGGCGGCATTGAGCTTCTTCGGGGCGCGCACCCTGCGTCCTGATTATCACAAGGCCCACCTCAAACTGTCGCCGCTGGATGCCCCAGCCTTTGGCAGGGTGATTGATCAGATGCTGTCGCTGTACCCCTGGGAGGTCAACCTTGCCCAGCTCAACCTGCTCGACAGCCATGACATGGCACGCGCGCTGTGGATCATGGGCGAGGACAAGAGCGCCCTGCGCCTGTGCATCCTGTTCCAGATGACCATGCCCGGTGCACCCTGCATCTATTACGGGGATGAGATCGGCCTGTCTGCTGCCGATGACCCGGCATGCCGGGGCGCTTTCCCCTGGGAGTTTGAGAGCGCGTGGGACAAGGAACTGCTTGCCTTCTACCGGCGCGCCATCCACCTGCGCCGCAGGCACCCTATCCTGTGCACCGGCAGCTACCAACCGCTGGCTGCCGCAGCGGGGGTGTTCGCCTTCCGGCGTGAGCTGTATGGCCACCAGGCAGTGGTGGCCTTTAATATAAACGTTGAAGAAAGCAGCCTGGAGGTGCAGCTGCCCACCAGCAGCCCCAGCAGCTTCTTCCAGGCCTGGCCTGAAGAGACAGGGGGCCACGCCGTGCACCCATCTGCCGACGGCAGGCTGCAGGTTAATCTGGCTGCGCGCCAGGCAGTGGTACTAATCGATTAGCGGCTGACCCATGGAACTCCCCCCGCGCTTCCTGGAGCGCATGCGCGGGCTGTTGAGCCCAATATCCCCACTGGAATATGAGCGTTTTGCCGCCATATACCAGGAACCCCCGATCACCGGGATACGCATCAACACGCTGAAGCTGTCACCGGATGAATTTCTAAACCTGTCGCCTTTTCCCCTGGAGCCAGTGCCCTGGGCTGAGGATGGGTTCCTGGTCACGGCGGAAATGCGGCCTGGCAAGCATGCTTTCCACACCGCCGGCCTGTACTACGTCCAGGAACCGTCTGCAATGGCGGCCGCCTGGGCGCTGAGGCCTGCGCCGGGCGAACGCGTGCTCGACCTGTGCGCCGCCCCAGGAGGCAAAGCCTCGCACCTGGCCGCGCACCTGCAAAACCCTCGGGAAGCTTCCCGAGGGAAGCTACCCGAGGGTTTCCTGCTGGCCAATGAGACACACCCTTCCCGCCTGCTGGAATTGGGGAGCAACCTGGAACGCCTTGGGGTGCGCTGTGCGGCCATTACCCAGGAAACCCCGGCGCGGCTGGCTGAAAAGCTGGGTCCGGTCTTTGACCGGGTGCTGGTCGATGCCCCCTGCTCCGGGGAGGGCATGTTCCGCAAGAGCGAGAACGCCCGCAAGGAATGGAGCACCGACCTGGTGCAGCGCTGCGCCCTACGGCAGGATCAGATCCTGGAGAGCGCTGCCCGGCTGGTGCGCCCGGGGGGGCTGTTGGTCTACTCCACCTGCACCTTTGCGCCCCTGGAGAACGAGGGCACAGTGCTGCGTTTCCTGGAACGCCAGGGAGGCGCCGGGGTGACGTTCCACCTGGAGGCGCCGCCGCCTCTGCCTGGCTGGTCGGGCGGTCAACCGGCCTGGGCTGCTGACCCATCAGGATGGGCAGTGTCTGTAGGGACGGGTCTGAGACCCGCCCCTACTACAATTGACCTGGGTCTCACCCGCCGCCTGTGGCCGCAGCAGGCGCCAGGCGAAGGTCATTTCATTGCCTGCCTGCGCAGAGGAGGCGCTGACCCCGAAGCGGATGAACAGCCAGCCGCGCGGGAGGGAAGGCGCTCCCGGCGCTTACCGCGTGCAGAGTCCCAGGACGAGGCAGCCGCCCTGCGCCTGTTTGAACAATTCCGGGCGCAGTGCGCGCAGGATGCGCTGCCGGGCGAATCCCAGGGAAGGATCGTCCTGGCTGGATCGCGCCTGTATTGGTTGCCAGGCAACGCAGTGGATCTGCAGGGACTGCATACCCTGCACCCGGGCTGGTGGCTGGGCTCAATTACCCAGAAACGGTTTATTCCCTCGCATGCCCTGGCAATGGCGCTGAACAGTAAGAGCGGGTCTGAGACCCGCCCCTACAGCCAGCAGAACATCAGCCTGGAACCAGATGATCCCCGCCTGGCAGCTTACCTGCGAGGGGAAGAGCTCTCAAGTGCCGGGGAGGATGGATGGCTGCTGGTGTGCGTCGCAGGGTATCCCCTGGGCTGGGGGCGGAGAGTCCAGGGGAGGGTCAAGAATGAGCTTCCCAAGGGCTTACGCCAGGCATGACAGGAGGCGCAAAGCTGCGCTCTCCAACAAAAAAACGCCCTGTGGCGTGTCTCCGCAGGGCGTTTTCGGATGATGATATAAGCAGCTGCAGCTACCGCTTGCGCGGCTTGCGTTCAGGCGTAGGCGCGTCCATCGGCCCATACTTGGGTGGACCGATCACACGGTAAGCCAGCGAATAAACCACCATCCCCAGGCCAAACCCCACCAGGGAAAGCAGGATGGTCAGGATGATATAAGTGAACAGGTTGGGTACCGCCCCTACAAATGGGATAAACACTGGCTGTGCCAGCTCATAAGGAATAAAAAGCCAGCCTTTTTGTGCGTTCGCATCAACCAACACAACTGCACCGGCGAAGGCCATCAATGGGATCAGGACGACCAGGATACAGCCAATGCCGCGCCAGACGGGATGGACACCAGTACGCCTGGCGCGATCCCGCAGGTTATCATCAAAGCTGTAAGCCCTACCCATTGCTCTTTTCCAGCTGCCCGGCGTGCTCGATCGCCTGGACAATCTTGTAGTAACCAGTGCAGCGGCACAGGTTGCCAGCAATAGCCTGGGTTACCTCATCCCGGTTGGGGTGAGGGCGCTCTTCCAACAGCTTGGCGGCAGACATGATAAAACCAGGCGTGCAGTAACCGCACTGCACGGCGCCATCCTCGATAAAGGTCTGCTGCACCGGGTGCAGTTGATCACCCTGGGCCAGGCCCTCAATGGTGATGATCTCTGCGCCGTGGGCGCGAACCGCCGGCACCAGGCAGCTCATCACTGCCATGCCATCCAGGAACACGGTACAGGCGCCGCACTCGCCTTCGGCGCAGCCCTCCTTGGTCCCCGTCAGCCCGGCCTCTTCGCGCAGCAGGCGCAGCAGAGTTTTATTATGCCCGGTGTGGAAGGTGTGCTGCTGGCCGTTGATCGTGGTCACGATAGGAGCATCGGCCGCGTGTTCTTGAGAGGCGGGCAGGGTCGGACGGTCGCCGTTGCGCGGCTTGCCCCACAACAGCACCGGGTGCGCCGGGAAACCAACCCGCTCCTCGCCGCTGCTGATAGCGCGCAGGCTGCGCGCCACGCACACCCGCACCATCTCCCGCCGGTAGCCAGCAGAGCTGCGCACATCGTCGATCGGTGTAGCCGTTTCCATGGCCAGGTGGGCCGTGTGGGTGATGGTGGCCTCAGACAGCTCCCTGCCCGCCAGGTACACCTCGGCATTACGGGCGTGGATGATCGTCGGGGCAACGGCGCCCAGGGTAATGGCGACATCCTTGATCTTCTTATTGGCAAGGGGAAGCGAAAGATCCTCCCCAGGAGCAAAGGTTAAAATCACCGCGGCATTGACCACCGAAATGGCCTGGGCGCGGCGAAGTCCTAGCTTAATGAACGTCCCACGCTGCCCCGGTGTCAGGGCTGGAAAGGCGATATCCACCAGCATCTCATCCGGAGCCATCACCGTGCGGCGCACCCCGGTATAAAATTCAGAAAGCGGCACCACGCGCTCACCGCGCAGCGAGGCCAGCGTCACCCGGGCGTTCAAGGCCATCAGGGGGGTGATGGTGTCATTGGCCGGAGAGGCGGTGATCAGGTTGCCCGCCACCGTGCCGCGGTTGCGGATCTGCGGCGCACCGACCTCCCAGGCAGCCCGCGCCAGGGGATAAGCCCGTTCGACGATGATCTTGGAATCCGCACAATGATTGTGGGTGACCAACGGGCCCAGGTGGATGACATGATCCTCATCCATCACAATCCGGTCCAGGCCAGGCACGCGGGTAATATCCACCAACACCTCGATCCCCCGCCGAACACCCCGTTCGATCTCCAGGATCAGGTCCGTGGCGCCGGCAACAATACGGGCCTTGGCGCCATGCTCAGCCAGGATCTTCAAAGCTTCGTCGATTTGAGTGACACTGTAGTACTTATTCCACATCTCTGCGCTCCTACTTTATAAGTGTACCATAATTTACCGCCCTGACATCACCTGCCCGCTGCCCCCCTGACGCAGCATGATAATCTCCGCCAGGATGCTGACTGCTATCTCTTCTGGCGTCTCCGCATTCAGCTCCAGACCGATCGGCGAGCGAACGCGCTCCAGCTTTTCCGGAGGTATGCCCTGGCCCAGCAGATGCTTGCGCGTGGTCGCCCAACGGCGCTGCGAGCCAATGACGCCGATATAGGCTGCCGGGGAATCCAGCAGGGCCGGCAGCCCCTGCATATCCACGTTGGCACCGCGGGTGGTCAGCACCAGGTAGGTCCAGGGAGTGATCTCCATCTGCGAGGGCAGCTCTGCCATGGACGACATGATGTAGGCATCGCCGCCCGGCACCGCCTCGGGGGTGCAAAAATCCGGACGGTCGTCACTCACCACCACCCGGAAGTCCAGCCAGTGCGCCAGGTGCGCCACTGCCTTGCCCACATGGCCTGAGCCGATGACCACCAGGGTTGGCCGGGGAAGAATGGGTTCCACAAACACCTCCACCTGACCGCCGCACACGCCGGGGTCGCCGCGCGCCGGGTCGGTCATGGAATACTCCAGGGTGCGCGGCGCAGCGTCCCTCAACGCCTCTTTCGCTTCGCGGATCACCCGGTTCTCGAGCTCCCCACCGCCCACCGTGCCAATAAAGCTGCCGTCCCAATACACCAGCATCTTGCTGCCGGTGTGGCGCGGCGTGGAGCCGCGGCTGCGGACAATGGTACACAGGGCGCCTGCCTGGTTGTGCAGTTCCAGGTCTGCCAGGGCACGATAGATAGAAGGTTTCTCGCTCATCTCACTTTTCCAATAATCCCAACACGATCGGCAGCAGTTGTTTCTTGCGCGAGACAATCCCTTCGGCCAGGAAGCTGTCATCTGGCTGGCAGGTGAAAGGCAGGTCCAACAGCACCGGCGGCGCATTGGCCAACAGCATGCGGCTGGTGCCGCGCACTACGTCGGTGACCATCAGCATGCCAAAGTCCAGCCCTTTTTTCTCGCGCAGGAGCTCCAGGGCATCCCGCAGTTCGCTTTTGCGATCCTCGATCTGCACCAGGTCAGTCACCTCAACCTGGGCGATGCCAAAGCGGAAGCCCCCAGCCTCGTATACCTTGAAGTCGGTGCTGACAATCTCGTCAGGATGGCGAGTGGACAGCTCTGCTCCCGCCCGCAGCACCTGCTCTCCATAACTCTGGATGGTCTCATTGGGCAGCGGGCCATTACGCACAAAGGCCCAGCGTGCCAGGCGATCCGCCGCCCGGTGATCGCGCGGCGTGGTCGTCGGGGAGTTGAGGATCAGCGTGTCCGAGAGCAGGCCGGCCAACAGCAGCCCCGCCACCGTAGGAGGAGCGCTGAGGCCCTTGTCTTCAATGCGCTCAGAAACCAGGGTGCTGGTGCTGCCCACCACATCCACCGAGAAGCGGATCGGGGTATGGGTGGACGGGTTTCCCAGGCGGTGGTGGTCGAGGATCTCCAAAAGTTCTGCTTCGTCCAGCGAGCCCAGCGCCTGGCGCGGTTCGTTGTGATCCACCAGGATGACACGGATGCGCGGCGGGTTGAGGATTTCGCGCTGCCGGCAGATGCCGATATACAGCCCGTTCTCGTCCACCACCCAGAAATCATCACTCTCCTCGCGCAGGATGCGGTTGAGCGAGTCGCGGATGCGCCCATTGGCCGGGAACTTGGGGACATTGGTGATGGCGGCCTCATGGCAGGGAAGCTCCATCAGCTCAGCCATCTTCATCTCCTGGCGCTGCTGGCGCGGGCCAACCATTTCGCTCATCAGGAAAAACAGGCTGGATCCATTGACCAGGCCATAGGGCGTTCCCGTTTCGTTAACCACCGGGGCAACACCCCAGGTGCGGCTGGCAATCGCCCAGGCCTCGCGCAGCGGGCGGTCAGGATGGGTGGTATCCAGGCGGCGGGTGACGGCCTCGAAGCGCGGCGAGGCGTCGCTCATCAAGACAGGCGGATCCATCCCCAGGCGCTTCAGAACCCAGGAGGTCTGCGGGTTGATGGCGCCGGCGCGTGCCGCCACCACATCTGCCCCGTCCTTCTCTCGCAGCAGCCAGGCATACCCGACCGCAGCAGCAATCGAGTCAGTATCCGGGTTCACGTGGCCAATCACATAGGTCCGCGCCATTGCATTCAGCATCGCTGCGCTCCTTATCCACCTGGTCAGAGTAGGGGTAGGTCTGAGACCCACCCCTATTGGGCTAATGCACGCCAGACCTTCTCAGGCGTGACCGGGTTATCATCCACATGCGCACCGCAGGCATCCAGCACGGCATTCCCGACTGCCGGCGCCACACCGTCCATGGGGATTTCCGCCACCGCCTTGACGCCAAACGGGTGAGAAGGTTCATAGGTTTCGATGAAAATGGTCTCCAGGCCGGGCATTTCGTGTGCCTGGAAGATGTGGTAATCGCTGAAGTCGCGCTCACGCGCCCGCCCCTGCGCGTCATAGCGCATTTCTTCGCACACTGCATAGCCCAGGGCCTGGGTCATCCCGCCCTCGATCTGGCCCGAGGCAGTGATGGGGTTGACGATCACACCGGCGTCCACCGCCATCACCAGGTTGTCCACCACCACCTGGCCTGTTTCCGTATCCACCGTGACCTCAGCAAACTGGGCGGCAAACGGGGGCGGGGAGACCGGGGAGACAAAGGAAGCCACCGCCATGATCTGCTCCTGATCAGCATGGTGCAGGGCGTTGTAGGCGATGTCGCTCAGGCTCAGCGCCCGCCCATCCGGGGCCACGGCCTGGCGGTTCTCCAGGCGCACCTGCTCCGGCTGCACCTGCTGGCCTTCGACAAGCTCAGGCCGCTGGCCATCGACAGGCTCAGGATGCTGCTGGTTGAACAGGTTGGCGGCCCGGATGCGAATGCGCTCAGCTACTTTCTGCGCGGCGCGCGTCGCCGCTGCGCCGGAAACGTAAGTGGTGCTGGAAGCGTAGGCGCCCACGTCAAACGGAGTAAAGTCGGTGTCCGAGGAGTAAACGATCACATCCTCCAGCGGCACACCCAGCACCTCGGCTGCCATCTGGCCCAGCACAGTATCCGAGCCAGTGCCCAGGTCGGTGGCGCCGATCAGCATGTTGAAGGAGCCATCGTCGTTCATCTTGATGCTCGCCCCACCCATGTCCAGGTAGGGGATAGCGGTACCCTGCATCATCAGAGCCACGCCGATGCCGCGCCGCAGGTGGGGTTTCCCCGGTACCTGGCGCCAGGCAGGATTATTGAACTTCTGGTCCCAGCCGATGGCGGCCCGCCCCTGACGGGCGCACTCTTCCAGCCCGCAGGTCTCAATGGTCTCCGGTCGCGGCTCGCGGCCCTCGCTCCAGGCGGTGCTGAAGGGGTGCAGCTCCCCCGCGCGCAGGGCGTTTTTCAGGCGAAACTCCAGGGGATCCAGGCCCAGCTGACGGGCAATCTTCTCCATATGGCGATCCAGCGGCCAGTAGCCTTGAGGAACGCCGTATCCACGGAAGGCTCCAGCAGGCGGGAGGTTTGTGTAAACAATATCGGCGTGGAAGCGGATGTTGGGCGACTGGCGATATTTGCCATCCCCCACATACAGCGCCATCGACTTGTGCCCGGTGTTGCCGGTGACGGTCAGGGCATGACAGCCGTAAGCCCCGGTATCGGACAGGATGCGCATCTCATTGGCGGTGATGGTGCCATCCTTCTTGACACCAGTTTTCATGTGCACGCGCATGGGATGGCGAGAGCGAGAAGCAATAAACTCCTCCTCCCGGGTGAACTCATACAGCACCGGGCGACCGGTGGCAATGGTCAGGTGTGCAGCCACGTCTTCAGCCAGGATCTCCTGCTTCCCGCCGAAACCGCCGCCGATGCGCGGTTTGATTACCCGGATGCGCTTGACCGGCAGCCCCAGCACGGGCGCCAGCACCCGGCGGGCATGGAATGGCACCTGGGTGCTGGTGCGGATCACCAGGCGGTCGTCCTCATCCCAATAGGTGACCACCACGTGCGGCTCAATATGCGCCTGCTGGACTTTGGGCACCTCGTAATCCGCTTCAAAGACCTGGTCCGCTTCGGCGAACCCCTGTTCGACATCGCCAATATCAATGTGAATATGTGCCGCCAGGTTGCGAGAGGCATCTGAATCGGCAAAATTGACAAACTCCGGCTCATCGTGAATGAGCGGCGCGCCAGACTGCATCGACGCAGCCGGGTCGAGGATAACAGGCAGCGGCTCGTATTCGACCTGGATCAGTTCCAGCGCTTTGTTGGCGATTTCTTCGGTCTCGGCCGCGACAAAGGCCACCCGATCGCCGACAAAGCGCACCTTGTTATCCAGCGAGAAGGTATCCAACGGCCCCGGGATGGGGTCAGATTGGCCGGCCGTCGAATGCACCACCCGCGGCAGGTCATGCCAGGTGAGCACAGCCGCCACGCCAGGCAGAGCCAGCGCCTGGCTGGCATCAATACTGCGGATGCGGGCATGCGCCTGGGTGCTGAGCAGCACCTTGGCGATCAGCATCCCCCGCTTCTCGATATCCGCAGCAAAAGCTGGCTTTCCCTGGACCAGCTTGACCGCATCCACTTTAACCTCCGGCTTGCCCACGCTTTTCAAGGACTGGGTCTCAGGCGAAAGTTGAATGCGCGGCATCAGGCGCGCCCGCGCCTGCACCTCCGCCGGCGTCCCACCCTCAAAGGAGCCAAAGTCATCACCGCCCTCCGGCGCGGCGCCACCTTGCAAGGGGCTTTCACCGGGCAGCCATTCCTGCGGGGCAGGGATGAGCAGCGCGTCATCGCCCACCGGATCAACCTGCTCCCCGCGCAGCACCGCCGCGGCGCGCAGCACAGCCTGCACCGGCTTGAGATAGCCGGTACAGCGGCACAGCACACCGGACAGCGCCTCGCGCACCTCGGTCTCGCTGGGGTTCGGGTTGCGATCCAGCAGTTCCTTGGCTGCCAGGATCTGGGCCGGCGTGCAGTACCCGCACTGGATCGCCCCGCTCTCCACAAAGGCCTTCTGCAGAGGATGCAGCCCGGCCGTGATCTTCCACCCCTGTTCAGGGTGCTGGCCCAGCGATTCAATGGTCTGGATGGTGTGCCCCTCGGCCTGAGCGGCCAGGTACAGGCATGAGTTCACCGGCTTGCCATCCAGCAGGATCGCGCATGCACCGCACTCACCGGTCTCACACCCGTGCTTGACGCTGTAATAGCCCAGGCGGCGCAGCACCTGTAACAAGGTGTCGCCAGGGGCAATGTCAAGCTCCTGTACCTGCTGGTTGATATTGAGGGTCGTTTTCATTTCTTCACACTCCTGCGGGCATGCGCCCGGTTCTGAATATCGCTGCCGGGCGAAAGCTTACCGGCGGACACGTTGGGTTTGCCGTAACACCGAATTTGGACCAGGATTTACATGATTTCCAGGATTTCCAGGATTGATGGGATTTGAGGCTGCGCCGCCCGAAATGCTGACCTGCACGGTCAGCACCCCGGCCTCATCACTCAAGACGGTCAGAGAGATCCCGCTCGGAGCGCCGCTCCACAGGTTGGCAGAGGCGCTGCCCAACCCTCCCCAGGTCTGCCCTACCTTCCAGGTATCCGTACATTGGCCGTAATTTTGCGACGACCGGATCATCTCAAAACCGCCGTCCGCCTCTACGACGGATAGGCCTGGATGAGGTGGGCCACCCGCCCCAGGCAGCGTATTGACTCTTTCCGGATAATCCTGGATCACATCTTCATCCACATGCCAGATCACCAATCCCGGGCACAGGTTCACCCTGCCCATATCCCGCGGGGAAGCATCCCGGTCAAACCCGGTGAACTGGCGGTTCTCCAGCAAGAAATATTCGCGGCTGTTGGGGTCCCCGTAAGGATTGAGCCGGATCGCCCCTTCATTTCGAGCTGGCGATGCAGTCCCGGCCTGCGAAGCAGATCCTTCGATTGGCGGCAGGCTCAGGGTCACCTCGCCCACCCCCGGGGCTGCCGGCTGCAGCCAGCCAAAAGTCTGCCGGGCATAGGCGCTGAATTCAAAAGGATCGGCGCCATCATCCGTTCCGTAAGCGCCGTAAGACATCAGATCAAAATAACCCGTCCCGGTGGTCTGGTAAGAGACGTCGTACATATCGAACATGCCCAGGGCATGCCCATGCTCATGGGCGCAGACACCCAGGCGGGCTATCTGTCCGGTGTTTGCGCCATACTGGTCAGGGCACAGGGTGTAGCGGTCGGCCACCTGGCCGCCGCGGGAGACAAAGGTGAGCCGGCCGGCAAGCGAAAGGCGGTAAGCAGTAGCTTCCAGGGAATTGTCATTGTCCTGGGTGTAGCGGAAATTCCCACCGGCAAAGATCACCAACAGGTTTTCAATCTCCCCGGTCTGCGGGTTGGCATAGGGCGAAAAGTCGAACCCCGCCTGGTCCAGCGCTTCCAGGCCGTGCAACACGACCCCACCGCTGTTGTGCGGGAACCGGCCGGGCGCCACATCAAAACCGTGCATTCCACCGGCATAGTAAGAAATGGGATACGGCAGGCGCACATAAGCCACGCCGTTCTCATTCACTGCCGGGAGACCCAGGCGCATGCCAACCATATCGCCGGTGTAGCGCAGTTGGTTATAGGAGTTCTCCCTGAAGTAAGCTGCAAAGCCCTGCTTACCCCAAAAGTACTCGCGCCACTGCTCTCCGCTGAACAGTCCAGGGAGGTCGGGAAAATCAACCAGGACCACCAGCAGCTTCTGATCGCCCAGGCGAGGGATCGGATCGCTCCATGGATTAATCACCTGGTCAGGCGAGGCAGCAAACGCCACCCCCTGCACGCCCGCCGCAGGGGCAGCAGCCAGCAGCAACACCAGCATATTAGCCGCCAGCGTACTGGCCAAAATAATCGATACAACTCGTTTCATGCGCAAAATGTTTTCGGCGCCACCGTGCCGGTACCTTGACTATAAAATATTCTTGACATCCAGCCATCCCGGCTGCTGCTGGTTCGCAGCCTCCAGCGCCTGCTGGGAACCCAATACGACCACTTCCCCAGCAGTCGTGACCTGTTCAAGCACCTCGCCAAAGCGGTGGAAGTGCTCCACCTGCGTTTCCAGCACCTGCTGGCGCAGCCGCTGGCGAAAATCATCCGTGTCGCCGGTCAAATAGCGCAGGGCCGAGGTATAGCCTTTTGCATCTGGGAGCTGGTAAGCGTCCATATCGCCGATGGCGCCAATGACGCTCTTGGCCAGCTCATCCGGGTCCAGGTCCAGCCGGCGCAAAAAGCGCCCGGCGCCGTCATAGTTTTCCAGCGTGCCTGCCAGGTTCGGGTCACGATAGGAGAGAAAAGTTAAGACACCCGATCGATGATCAAAAACGCAAAAACCGCCGTATGCCCCGCCCTGGACGCGCACGCGCTCCCACAGCCAGGTGGTGCGCAGGTAGTTGAGGATCACAGCCTGGGAACCGTCCAGCTCATATCCAAGCCGGTACAGGTTAGCGCCTTTACCCACGTAATTTACCTGGGAGGGAAAGGCCAGGCCCTCCGGGTATGCGGGTTTTTCAAAGGACCATTCCACCCGCTCAGAAGAGGAGCCAGGCAGGCGGCCCAGGTACTCCACCAGCCTGGGCTGGAAGACCTGCCAGCCGTCCCGGTCCAGGGTGGCATTGACCAGCATCCCGCCGCCGCGCACCAGGATGCTGCGCATGGCCTCCAGGTCAGCCAGCACGGCGGGCCAGTCCTTTTCCACCCGTTCAGCCAGGCGGCGCAGGAAGAACAGGTAGCTGATCCCCCCCATCTGCTCAGCAGCCCAATCCGCCTCGCTGAAGCGCGCCCGCAAGCGGCTGTTGACCAGGCGGTGGCCAGCCGGAGCCAGGGACGCCTCCTGCTCTGCCTTTTCCTCCAGCACCATCTGGCGGAAACGCTCCTGGTTGTCCAGGCGCGGCTGCAGCAGCACATCCTCCAGGATAGCAAACAGGTCGCCCAGTTGGGGCAGGGTGGCCTTGCTGCGCAGGAAGAGCCAGGCTGTCGAGCGGGTGCTGTTTCTCACCGTGGAAGTGAATACGGATGGGCTGATGCCACCCGTTGTGCGCCCGATGCGCTGTGAAAGCTTGACAAAGTCTTCCTTTTGGGTGCCCATCTCCAGCAGGGCGCGCCCAAACAGAGACACGTAAGGGAGCAGCCCCTGGGGCAGGCTGTGCAGATCGAAGCCCAGGTCCAGGTAGGCAATGCCATTGGTGAACAGGTCGTGGTACAGCGCCTGAACGCCTGCCAGGTTTAATCGTTCAATGGGGATGATCTTATTCAGCCGGTCCAGGTCGGACACCTTCAGGACAGGAATGGTGGCCAGCGCCTGCGGGGTATCCGGCGTCTGCTGGCGCAGCTTGAGCTGGCGGGTATCCTCGATCACCCCCTGCACATCCTGAGTGGACATACCCGCCCTGGCCTGGGCCAGGCGCTCAGCTTCCTCCGCTTCCAGGCGCTGGCGGCAGCCAGGATCGGGCTGCAAGATGACCAGGGTGCGGTGGGGATTGCCAAGCAAAAAGCGGCGGATCAGGGCCTCAAAATACGGCTGGCGCGCTTCGTACTGCTGGCGAATGGCGGTCATAGGCCGCTCAAAGGCCAGGGGCGCCAGCGGGTCGCCGCCGTACAGCCAGGTGGTCAGCGAGCGCAGCATCAGCAGCAGGCCGCGGGGGAAGGAGCCGGTGTTATTTTCACGCAGCGAGAACTCCACGGTATTGACCGCCGCCCCAACCATGTCCGGGTCAATGCCCTGCTGCGCCAGCTCTTCTAAGGTACCCAAGATCAAGCGCTCAACACGGTCCGCATCTTCGACTGCAATGCCTTTGAGGCCGGTGGAGAAAAAGAACTGGCGCAGCTCTCCTTCCAGCCCACTGCCTGCCAGGTCTTCACCCAGGCCTGAATCGATCAGCGCCTTGCGCAAGGGCGAGGCAGGAATACCAACCAGCAGATAATCCAGCACGTGCAGGGCCAGGGCGGTCTCGGGGTCGGTCACCTCATCCAGCATCCAGTTGAGGGTCACCATGCCCTTGTTGCCCTCGCTTTCCTCACCAGCATCGTACGGGACCACCCAACGCCGGGGCTGGTCAAAACGGGGCTGGAGGGCAACCTGCGAGTCGATCTCGAGGCGTTCAAAAGACCGCAGGTATTCATCCATGCGGCGCAGGCGCTCCGCCGGGTCGTCATCGCCATAGAAGAAAATGCGCGCATTGGAAGGATGATAATAACGGGTGTGAAAATCTTTGAACTGCTGGTAGGTCAGGTTGGGGATACGGCGCGGGTCTCCGCCGGAATCAACGCCATAAGCATTATCTGGGAAGAGCGACTGCTGCGAGACGCGCGCCAGGACGCTGTCTGGCGAGGAGTAGGCGCCTTTCATTTCATTGAACACAACGCCTTTGAAAGTGAGCGGGGCGTCGGCGGTCTCCAGCTCATAGTGCCATCCATCCTGCTGAAAAGCGTGGGGCGGGATGAGCGGGTAAAACACCGCATCCAGGTAGACATCCACCAGGTTCCAAAAATCCTGCAGGTTCTGGCTGGCGACCGGGTAGCAGGTCTTGTCCGGGAAGGTAAAAGCATTGACAAAGGTCTTCAGGGAGCCTTTGACCAACTCCACAAAGGGCTCCTTGACCGGGTACTTGCGCGAGCCGCACAGCACGGCGTGCTCCATGATATGCGCCACACCGGTGGAGTCCTGGGGCGGGGTACGGAAGGCGATGCCAAAAACCTTGTTCTCGTCCTGGTTTTCAATCGACAGCAGCTCTGCGCCGGTTTTAGCGTGGCGCAGCAGGCGAGCGTGTGAGTTCAGTTCCGGGATGTCCTGCTGTTTGAGCAAGACAAAGCCGTGCTCCTCGCTCATGCTGTCTCCAGCGGCGGGACGCCGAGGGAAGCGGCGCAGCGGCGCGCCAGGGTGGCAGCCGCGTGCTGGCGGTAAGCGGCGCTGGCCCACTGGTCGCCGGCCTGGCTGTAAGCGCTGGAGGCGGCGGTATCGATGCCCGCGGCTTCGCTGCCATCGAAAGCCAGGGTCGGAGCGGCGCCATAACCGCCCAGCGCCAGCCGGGTGCGCCCGGAGGGCCAGGCAGCGGCCGCGACACAGACAATGGGGCGGTCGGCCGGCGTGCGGGCTACCGACTCAAAGGCCAGGCGGGCATTCAGCGGCAGGGACACACGGGTGAGCAGGCGCCGGCGGTATTCGGGACGCAGCGCCAGGAAGCCGCCCAATTCGACCGTTTGCACCGCATCCGGTGCAGCCGGATCGATCAGGCTCAGCCGCGCATCCAGGGCCAGCAGGGCGGTGGTAAAAGGCGAGCGCCCGCCGGCAGTGACCAGCGTCCCGGCAAGGGTGGCTACCTGGCGCAGGTTGCGCGCCGCTTCCAGGCGCGCCGCCCGCTTCAAGGCCGCCAGGGGGCCATCCTCGCCGGTCTGCTCCAGAAAGGCCTGCAAGGTCAGCGTGGCGCCCAACTCCAACTGGCTGCCTTGCTGCACCAGGGTGTTCAACCCCAGGGCCTGCAGGTCCACCACCGCAAACGGGCGGGTGGACGGGCGGTTCAGCCCGGCGCCGCCTCCCAACGGGACAGTCAGCGGCTGAGGCCGGGCAAGCAGCGTCAGCGCCTCCTCAAGGGTATTCGGCCGGTGATATTCAATAATCATCTGTTCAACTCCTTCGCGGTAGCGCTGCGCAGATTGAGCTGCGCCGTTCTCTTGTTCAATAGGCTCATGCCTGCAGGCTTGAGCCTGCAGGCTTTGACGGACTCTTTAGCTGATACCCAACTGCGCCAGCTCTTCATCCGAATAGACCCGCCAGCCTAACTGGCTCAGGTCGACCCCATCCAGCTTACCGGCAGGTACGTCGATCAGCAGCGCATCGGCTTCAGCCAGCAAGACGCCGTTTTCGTCATAGATGGCGCTGGTGGCATTGTGCGCTCGGGAACTGCTGCTCCCGGCCTTCCCCACCAGGTGGATCGGCCGGCCAACCGGGACGTTCTTGCGGTACTTGACATTCAGCCGCGCAGTGTACATGAAGTGCGGCTCCGCACCGGCCATGTGAGCACGACCGGCCAGCTCGTCCAACATCGAGGCGACGATCCCACCGTGGACCACACCCGGGTAGCCCTGGTACTGCTCGGGGACAACCGTATCCGAGGCGATTTCGCCGGGGGAAACATTATAAAACTTCAAATGCAATCCAAAGGGATTTGATACACCACACACAAAGCAATGGCTGGAGTTGGGCTGTCGTTTTGTCATGGGCAATATTATACCTTTTGCGCGTTAGAAAGGTATTTAAAATTCGATTAACGAGGAAGAGAGGAGAAGGATTTGATACAAAAAACAATGAGGAACAATTCGGAGGGAGGGGCGAACGGGGGGACAGGGAGGGGAGGCGGAGGCCACAAGTTAATTATAGCACACATGTTCTATTTTGAAAAGGGGGGCAATTTTCTCCCCGGAAAATGCCTGAACCACGATTATTGGGATGATAGGATGGACAGGATGCATCCCCTTTGTTGCTGCGGGTGCAGTTCAACAATTCCCGCTCCAGGTGGGGACTGCTTCGCAAGCTCGCAGTGACTGGCGGCATGAAGAAAGAGAAAACCGCTCAAAGGATGCAAAAGGTTTAGGACTTCATTCGGTCATTGCGATTGAGGAATGTTGACAAGCGGAACAGAAAATACCTAGC
>CAIQIV010000057.1 GCA_903871905.1 uncultured Chloroflexota bacterium
CACCTCGGCAGTGAAAGAATTGGCTCCCAGGGTGAAAGAAATGGGCTTCGATATTCTTGAGATCTCAGTTGAGAATCCTGACCTCATCGATGTTCAACAAGTTAAAAAGGAACTGGAAAGAAACGCCTTGCAGCCAGTTGTGTGTGGCGCGTTTGGACCTGAGCGCAACCTTTGCAGCAGCGATCCCCAAATCGCCGAGAATGCCAGGGTTTACATCCGTTGGCTGGTCGATGCCGCACAGGCTCTCGACGCCCAGGTGGTCAGCGGACCGATGTATTCTGCGGTCGGCAAAGAACATCTGGATGATGAGAAAGCCCGCCAGGCTGAATGGGATAGAGCAGTCCATGAAATTCGTGTGTTGGCTCAATATGCCCAGCCCAAGAATGTCAAGCTTGCCCTGGAAACGCTCAATCGTTTTGAAACGGACATGCTCAACATCGCGGCACAAGGCCTTGAGTTTTCCCGGCAAACTGGCATGGAGAATGTCGGTCTGCACCTGGATACCTTCCACATGCACCTGGAGGAAAAGAACAGCGGGGACGCGATCCGGCTGGCGGGCCCGAAGATTTTCCATTTCCATGCCTGCGAAAACGACCGGGGTATCCCTGGCAGCGGGCAGGTGCACTGGGATGAGGTCGCACAGGCGCTCAAAGATGTGAACTACCAGGGTCCGATTGTGATCGAATCGTTTACCTCGCAGGTAAAAGAAATTGCCCGCGCTGTGTGCATCTGGCGGGAGATTGCCCCCAGCCAGGACGCCATTGCCCAACAAGGTCTAAGCTTCTTAAAAACTCTTCTGGCTTGAAAATCAGTTTTCTTTCAAAAAGGTGTTCTTTATGGCAGACCCAAAACCACAATCTGAAAGCCGTAATGCCGTGGGATCTTCCCCGGTGATGGAGGTCACCCACATCACAAAGCGCTTCCCAGGTGTTATGGCGCTCAAGGATGTTTCGGTTATGTTCTTCCCTGGGGAAGTGCACGCGGTGGTCGGCGAAAATGGTGCAGGAAAATCGACGCTGATGAAGATCATGGCGGGTGCCTATACTCCAGATGCCGGGGAGCTCATCTTAAACGGCAATCGAGTCTCCTTCTCGCACCCGCAAGAAGCCCAGTTGAAAGGCATCAGCATCATCTACCAGGAATTCAACCTGCTCCCCGAGCGCACGGTTGCACACAACATTTTCCTTGGGCGTGAGCCAGCCCGGTTCGGCGTGCTTGATGTTCGCGAGATGAACCGGCGGGCGGAAGAACTGCTGAGGGAGTTAGGAGTAGAAAAACTGATTTCTCCCACCGCCCAGGTGAGCAGCCTATCGGTAGCAGAGCAGCAGTTGGTTGAAATTGCTAAAGCCATCTCCTTTGATTCAAAGGTCCTGATCATGGATGAACCCACGGCATCATTAACTTCGGTAGAAGTGAAAATGCTCACGGACCTGATAGCAAAATTAAGTGCACGCAATATGGCTATCGTTTTCATTTCGCACCGCCTGATCGAAGTGTTCGACCTGGCCCACCGGATCACCATCCTGAAAGATGGTGAATTGGTGGATACCGTTCACACAAAAGATGTCACACCTGAAAAGATTGTGCACATGATGGTGGGCCGTGAGTTTGATCACTACTTCCCACCTCTCGGCAGTTCCCAGGATTTTGGTGAGGTTGTCTTGCGCATCAAAGATGGATCCAATGACTACCTCAAAAATATCAACCTGGAAATCCGCAAAGGGGAAATTGTGGGTGTTGCTGGATTACAGGGATCCGGCCGGACAGAGCTGGCAGAGGCGCTGTTTGGCGCAGTGCCATTTAAAAGCGGGAGCGTTGAAGTATATGGGAAAATGACGACCATTAAAACCCCTCCCGATGCCATCAAGCTCAAAATTGGCTTTGTCACCGAAGACCGCAAAGCTGAGGGCATTTTACCCAAGCAGCCCATCCGGGATAATATCTTGCTAACGGTGCGCTCTCTGCAGCCGCTCTTCGGGTATATCCTCAAGGACGGCATCCCGGGATCTAAAAAACTGGTACCAACCCTGGCAAAGCAGGTCGACTTGCGGTCTGCTTCATTTGACCGGCAGGCACAATACCTCAGCGGTGGCAACCAACAGAAACTTGTCCTATCAAAATGGCTGGCTTCCAACGCCGATATTTTTATCTTTGATGAGCCAACGCGTGGCATTGATGTAGAGGCAAAAGCTGGTATCCACGATATGATTCGCGGTCTCACCAAGAATGGGATTGCCGTCCTGATGATCTCTTCTGAGCTGCCTGAGGTTCTTGGAATGAGCGATCGCATCCTGGTCATGCGTGACGGGAAGATCGCGGGGGAACTGCCGGCGAAATCTACCGAAGCCGAGGTGATGCTCACGGCAACCGGGCATGGCAGCGCGAATTACTCCAGTGAGAATGTCAAGGTGGAAGAGGAAGCATAAATGGCCATACCATCAACTCAAACAAGTAAATCGAAGGGTCTCTTAAAGTCCATTCGCATCCCGCCCGTTTTCTACTTCGTGCTCGGCATTTTTGTGCTGGGGATCGTCCTGGACCAGATTATCGGTTCTGGTGAAATCTTGACCAACCCCATGATCCTGACTAATATCTTCGTACGCTCGGTTGCCCTGGGCATCGTCGCGGTCGGGCAAACATTTGTGATCATCGGTGGTTCGATCGACCTTTCTGTGGCCTACACGGTCAGTATCACTTCCGTCATGACCTCCTTCATCATGCAAGGTGATCCGGCTAAAGTCCCCCTGGCCATCGGCACAGTGCTTCTGATCGGCGCGGTCATCGGTCTTGCCAACGGGCTGATTATCACCAAGCTGGGCGTCAATGCATTTATCGCCACCCTGGGTATGGGATTAATACTGCGGGGTATCCTCTACGCTGCGTTTGCAAATTTTGCAGGCTCAGTGCCCAAGAGCTTTGAGACGCTGGGGTACGGCAGCATTGGCCCCATGCCGATCTCGATCCTGGTACTGTTATTCATGGTCAGCATCGGCTGGCTCTTATTAACCCGCACCAAGTTTGGGGCCCACCTATATGGCACGGGCGGCAGCAATGAAGTAGCCCGCCTCTCAGGTGTCCGCACCGACCGGGTCTTGATCGGTGCCCACATCTTTTGCGCCGTTTCTGCTGTGTTGACGGGATTGTTCGTGGTCAGCCGGCTACGCTCTGGGGCTCCATGGGTGGGCACGGATGGCCTGTATGACCTGGAATCGATTGCGACCACTGTCATCGGCGGTACCGCTCTATCTGGCGGAAAAGGTGGGGTGTGGGGCACATTGGGCGGGGTGTTGATCTTCGGGATAATTGACACCGTATTCAACCAGCTCGGGATCGATCCTTACATCAAAACGGTCCTGAAAGGCGCCATCATTGTACTGGCTGTCGCCAGCTACACCATTCGCTCCAAGCAAGAAGCGGCGTAAGGGAAAGGAGAACAGCAGATGTCCACAACTACTGTTCCAAAATCATCTGGAATCGCCACCATGATTGGTGGTGTATGGAATATGCTCAAGAATATCCCCCCGGTTTACCCGGTCTTTCTGGTCATATTTATCGCGGTTGGCTTTTTAAATCCAACCTATTCGACCATGCCCGGAATATTCTCCTTCCTGCGTCGCGTAGCACCCCTGGCGATCTTGGCAATTGGAGAAATG
Source organism: uncultured Chloroflexota bacterium (assembly GCA_903871905.1). Classification (GTDB taxonomy): domain Bacteria; phylum Chloroflexota; class Anaerolineae; order Anaerolineales; family UBA4823; genus CAIQIV01. The sequence goes on from CAIQIV010000057.1 coordinate 3,654, forward strand.
ATGGTGCTTTCCTCGGGTGGATTTGACCTGTCGATTGGTTCCATCGTTACATTTGTCACCATTGGCAGTTCAATGACCCTGCACAACGATCCCAACAGGGCATTGACATCCATTATGCTCATGTACGGTGTCGGGGTAGTGATCGGATTGACCAATGGTCTGGTTGTCAGTTATCTGCGTGTGCCTTCTTTAATCGCCACGCTGGGCATGTCTCTGTTGGTGAAAGGTGCAGCGCTGTACTGGTGCGGTGGCGCCCCCAAGGGATATTTCACCGACAACTGGCGCTTCTTTGGGCGTGGCTATTTCGAGAATGTCCCGGTGTTCGGCAGATTTCCAGCCTCCCTGCTGGTATTAATCATCGTTGGTGTGATCACGTTTTACATCTTTCACCGGGCAAACTTCGGAAAGCATATTCTCGCGATTGGCGATAATGTTCGGTCTGCTCAGCTTTCCGGGGTCAAAGTTCACCGGACAAGGATCCTCGTGTTTCTGGTCTCTGCCCTGTGTGCAGTCACGGGCGGCATCTTGGTCGGAGGCTATGGCGGGATTGGGATCAACGTAGGAGAAGGTTTCGAGATGCAGGCTATTGCAGCCGCGGTCATCGGCGGCACGCTGCTCCTGGGGGGAAAAGGTTCAGTCCCAGAGGTGGTTTTTGGTGCCTTTACCCTTGAAGCCCTCTTTGCCCTACTCAACCTGTTAGGTTTACCCAAGCCCTACCGCGACGCAGTCCAGGGCTTGATTATCATCGGTGCGGTTGCTTATGTATCGCTTCAGACCCGCAGACGACGGTAAACGATCGATGATTGGAGATTGGGATCAACTTGAAGGCTAAACGGGGCCTTCCAAGACTACAGCCGGTCCAAGAAGGAGGTGGTCCTTAACAAAATACCATCATAAGGTACAAACGCTGGTTAATGGTCAACAATTCTAACTATTCTCATTTCGGAGGAGATTTTCAATGAAAAAGAGTATTTTCGTGATTCTGTCAATCCTGGTCAGCCTGTCGATGCTGCTGAGTGCCTGCCAACCGGCTCCGGCGCCAACTACAGCCCCAGAACAACCTGCTGCTACCACAGCCCCGGAACAACCGGCAGCCACCACGGCTCCTGAGCAACCTGCCGCCACCACAGCCCCTGAGCAGCCCGCAGCCCCGAAGAATGAAGGGCTCAAGATGGACGCCGCCCGCGTGGCAACCCAGTTCTTTACCGACAAGGATTTCGAAGAATCTTTGCAGTTGATGAAAGCCAAGGCTATCAACCCTGATCAGCCCATCTATCTGCAATCCTTGATCGACAATAAAGTCGACACCGCCAAGTTCAAGAAAGATCCCCCGTACAATCTCTGCTTCTCCAACGCCGGTGTGAACAACCCCTGGCGTGTGACCGGTTATGTCACCATGCGCGAGCAGGTGGAAGAGCTGCGAGCTCAGGGCTTGATCAAGAACTTCATCCACGTCGATGCCCAGGGCAAGGACGAGAAGCAAATCGCGGACATCCAGGACCTGATATCAACCCCTGGAAAATGCGACCTCCTGATCGTCTCTCCCAACACCAGCGAAGCCTTGACCCCAGCAGTTGAGAAAGCCTGCGAGGTTCTCCCTGTTGTTGTCTTTGATCGCGGTGTCCTGACCGACTGCCCGACGGTCTTTGAGAAGACCATCGGTGGGTATGCATTCGGCATCACCGGCGCCCAGTTCGTGGTCGACAATCTGCCTAACGGCGGTAACGTCTTGGCTTTGCGCATCCTCCCCGGTGTGGACGTTCTGGAACAGCGCTGGGGCGCGGCGAAGAAAATCTTTGAAGAAGCTGGTAACATCAATGTCGTCGGTGTTGAGTTTGACGACTATGACAGCGCGAAGACCGCCAAGATCGTCAGTGACTATCTTGACCGCTATGGAAACATCGACGCTGTCTGGATGGACGCCGGCGGTATCGCGGTAGCTGTCCTGGAAGCCTTCAAAGATGCAGGCAAGCCTTATCCTGTGATGGTCGGTGAAGACCAGAATGATTACCTGAAGTATTGGAAAGAGAACAATGTCAAGGGAATTGCACCTACATTCCCGACCTTCCAGTGGCGCACCGCGGTGCTCGCTGCCGTTGCCATCCTGCAGGGTAAACCGGTCGATAAGCGCTGGGTCCTGCCCCAGCCGAATGTAACCCAGGAAAACCTGGACCAGTACTATAAGCCTGACATGCCGCCTCTGTACTATGCCTTGAGCGGCGCTGAGGACATGAAGAACTGGCCGGATGCCTGGAAAGCTCTGGATACCACCAAGTATCAGGACATCATGCCCTAAGGCTATTGCTCGACTTTACGAACATTTAGAGAAGAAGAGCCCGCTCGGTACACGGGCGGGCTCAACCATTTTTCAAGTACCATGGTCGTTAAAGGAGATCGATAACGATGATCGAAATTGGGTTTCATACGGACGCATTTAACAGCAGTTACTGGAGTTTTGAACAATGCCTGCAATGGGCCGAGAAGAATGATGTTCATTGGATCGAATGTGGGATGATTGATGGCGTGAGCTGGATCCACGGCCTGGGATACCAACCCCATGTGGCAATGTGGGAAGATCCCATGATGTGGCGGGAAAAAGCAGAAAAATACGGTGTGCGCTTTTCACAGGTCGATGCCGCCTTTCCGCTTTCCCTGCCGGAAGGCGCCTCCTTGGGAGTTGAATACGTGCTGCGCACCATTCGTTGGGCATACCTGGCAGGATGCGACCACATTGACACGACCGATGACCGGTTTGCCCCAAAAGGGCTCACCCACGACCAGGCTATGGACATGATGAAGAAATCCTATGGCCAGATCATGGAAGTTGCAGAACGTTATAAAATGATCATCGATATCGAGCCCCATGGATTCTACACAACTAAGCCTGAGTTTATGGAAAAAATGTTGGCTTTCGTAGACAGCCCTTACCTGCGCTTGAATATGGATACCGGCAACACCTTCATTGCCGGACAGGATCCTGTGGCTTTCTTGAATAAGTTTAAAGACAAGGTCAGCCATGTCCATGTTAAGGACGTTAGCGATTCTCTGGCAGCCTCACTGCGCGGCGAGCTAACCGGAATAGCCGTCAGCCAATGCGCCATCGGCGATGGTGTCAATGGTGAAAATATTAAGAAGTGCTTCGACATCCTGGTTGACATCCAATACGATGGCGTGGTCAGCCTGGAATGCGAAGGACAGGGCGGTCCGATGATTGAGAAAAGCCTGGCTTTTATGCGCGAGGTCGTTGCAGATGCAAACCGGCGCCTGGCTGGATAACATTTTTTAACATCAATACAAAAAGGGAGCTTAACATGGGTAAGATTTTTCTGGGTGTGAATATGGAGTTCGTCCGCCACCACGACAAGCCCTTTGCCTGGGGTGTCGAAAAAGCGGCAGAGATAGGTTATCAATATATTGAGCCGATGGTTCACCTGGGCCGCGAGCTACTCAGCGAAGCGCGATACTTCCACAGTGTATCCATGTATGACGATCCACGCTGGGTAAAGGACTTATGCGACAAGCATCAGATCAAGTTATCTGGCCTTTCTTCGCATACTCCGTTGTGCAAACCCGAAATTAGCGTGGAATATTTGAAGATGGCTATCCGCTGGGCATCTGATGCCGGCGCCCCGGTCGTCAACACAGACGAAGGCCCCAAACCGGAATGGACATCCAAAGATATGGATTACACCCTGATGACCTACACGCTCACCGAGGCCGCTACTGTCGCTGAGCGCTACGGCATCAAGATTGGGTTAGAGCCGCACCAGCAGTACAGTAAATCCCTTAGCGGCTTGGACAGTATCTATGACCTGGTCAAATCGCCGGCAATTGGGATCAATTACGATACCGGCAATAGTTACCTCGCCGGCACAGACGACACCTATGAATGGCTGGATCATGTAGTTGGCCGACTTGTACATCTACACGCAAAAGACATCAGTTTCTCCCAAAGCGGCGAGGAGCGCGGCAAAGTCACCGGCACCCCGGTTGGCTGCGCCTGCGGTGACGGTGTTGTGGATTGGAAGCGGGTGATCGAGAGCGTGAAGAAATGCCCCAATGATATTGTCTTCAGCGTCGAATGCGGAAATGTCCCGGATGCCATCCGCAGTTTCGAATACTTGAGCAAGCTGATCTAATAAGCTCGCCCACAATTCTGTTCAGATTTCCACCTTCCTCCCAGCTTTTCCAGCCAGTGGCTTATTGCCCGGAAAAGCTGGGATTTTATTTCCTATTGCAGAACCGGTAATCGTGCATCGAAAAACACAGGGGGGATTCAATCACCAGCCTCTTTAAGTTTTCTTAAACCCGATTTGAAGTTTCATTGAAACAACTTTGAAACCTTTCTAAAGTCTTTAAAAGCCTTTCAAGGTATCCTATAGCCCATCAACCCTGGCAGTTCCAGACATTCATAGTTTTACTTATAAGGAGTATAAAACGATGGGAACCAAGTTGGCAGAATTGAATTCGCGCATTGAAGGCGAGATGCTTTTTGTAAATGACCTGACCGCCGAGATTAACAAGGTCGTCGTCGGGCAGGAGACCCTGATCACGCGTGTGCTGACTGCACTGCTGGCCGACGGCCACATCCTGCTGGAAGGCGTCCCGGGCCTGG
>CAIQIV010000058.1 GCA_903871905.1 uncultured Chloroflexota bacterium
GATGTAGACCTGCGAGATTTCAAGGGCACCATCCGGGTTACCCGAACAGCCCAGGGCCTGTTGATGCAAGCCAGGCTGAATGCCCTGACCAGGGCTGAGTGCGTCCGCTGCCTGACACCCCTCTGGCAGCTGCTGGAAACTGACTTCACAGAACTCTTTGCCTTTTCCCCCAACTCAGTGACCGAATCAGGCCTGTATGTCCCTGAAACGGGCAAACTGGACCTGGCCCCCCTGGTGCGCGATGAAATGCTGGTAGCAGTTCCCATCACCTCCCTCTGCAAGCCGGATTGTAAGGGCCTATGCCCCGTCTGCGGAGAGAATCTCAACGACAGAGACCACAAGCACGCTGAAGAGCCAGAAAACCCGCGGCTGAGCAGCTTGAAGTCACTACTGGACAAGGAGAACTAGCCCGATCCTGTATTCAACTTGACAAAATGGGTAGGCGGTTTTAGACTCTAGGTACTTTTCTCAGGTTAAAGGCTATGAACGGAACGGTTTCCAGCTCTTTGTACGATTTACTGGGTATGCGCAAAATGGCCATGTCTGAGCGCGCCGGTCGCTGGGCAGCCTTGAATGCTGAAAAGGTGAGCTGAACTTTTCTGCAAGATAATCTCCAGGCTGTCCATTTTGGGACAGCCTTTTTTTTTGAACGGATCTTTGCGCTATCCCAGGATAGCAAACATTCTCTCGGAGGTATTCCATGTCTGATCATATTTTGGTCGCTATCGCCTGGCCCTATGCCAACTCCTTTATCCATGTTGGCAATATCACCGGTTCACACCTGCCTGGAGATATCCTGGCGCGCTATCACCGCCTGGCTGGCAACCGGGTGGCCATGGTATCTGGTTCTGATGCACACGGGACACCGGTGACCGTGCGCGCCGACGCAGAGAAAACCACCCCGGTAGAAGTTTACAAGAAGTTCCACGCCAGCTTCCTGGAACTGTTCCAGAAGTTGGGGATTTCATATGATCTGTTCACCAGCACCCACACGGAAAACCACTTTAAAGTCTCACAGGATATGTTCCTGGCCTTGCACAAGAATGGTTTCCTTTACGCGGACCGGCAGCAGCAGTGGTTCTCCACTGCACAGGGACGCTTTTTACCTGACCGCTATGTCGAGGGAACCTGTTACATTTGCGGATATCCAAACGCCCGCGGTGACCAGTGCGACGGCTGCGGAAGCCTGTTGGATGCCACCCAGATTATCAACCCACGCTCCAAGATCGACGGGTCAAGCCCTGAGTTGCGCGAAACCGAGCATTTCTACCTGGATTTAGGCCAGCTTGAGCCGGCCATCGTTGAGTTCCTGCGCCAGCGTGAATCTTATTGGAGGCCAAATGTCCTGCGCCAATCCCTGGGTCAGATCCTGGCAGATGGACTGCACGGGCGCGCGATTACCCGCGACCTGGATTGGGGTATCCCCGTGCCGGTTGAGGGATGGGAAGGTAAATGCCTGTACGTCTGGTTTGAGGCCGTCATCGGTTACCTCTCTGCCACCATCGAATGGTCGCGCCTTTCAGGGCAGCCGGATGCCTGGAGGGAATGGTGGAATGACCCAGACGCCCGCTCCTTTTATGTCATTGGCAAGGACAATATCCCCTTCCATGCGGTGATCTGGCCCGGGCAGTTGATTGGTGCCGGCGAATGGTTTGGTGAGCTCTTTGAAAACCGCACCGCCACCCGGCTGACACTGCCTTATGACGTTCCGGCCAATGAATTCATGAACCTGGAAGGAAAGAAAATTTCGGGCAGCCGGAATTGGGCTGTCTGGGGGCTGGATTTTCTCACCCGCTACGACCCAGACCCTCTGCGTTACTACCTCACTGTCAACATGCCAGAATCCAAGGATACCGACTGGGATTGGGATGGCTTTGTGCGCCGCAACAATGATGAGCTGGTAGCGACCTGGGGGAACCTGGCAAACCGCGTCCTTTCCTTTGCATACCGGCATTGGGAGGGGATCGTACCTGAACCAGGTGAGCTACGCCCTGCCGACCAGGAGATCCTGGCAGTTGTTGAAGCAGGGTTTGCTGCCGCTGGCGAGCACCTGGGTGCAGCGAGGCTACGCTCGGCCCTCTTGGAGGCCATGAGGCTGGCAGGTGAGGTAAATAAATATCTGGACAAAGCCGCTCCCTGGTTTGAAATTAAGAGCGATAAGGCTGCGGCGGCGAAGACAATTTTCACTGCACTAAAAGCCATCGATTCTCTCAAGGTGCTCTTCTCGCCCTTCCTGCCTTTTACCTGCGAACAGCTGCATAGTTATTTCGGTTACCAGGAGCCTTTGTTTGGCCAACAGTATGTCCAGACTGTTCAGGATAAACTGGGTGAACATACCGCCTTGCGCTACGATCCCACGCCTGCCAGTGGGCATTGGGTTCCCAGCCAGCTGCAGGCCGGACAGGAACTGCGCCAGCCAGCGCCGTTGTTCCGCAAGCTGGATGAGAAGGTTGCCAGCGAGGAACGCTCCAAGCTCGGGAATTCATAGATATTGTTTATAATAATTGCCTGGATGATATGATACAATCTTTACATACATAGAAAACAGTGTCCCCGTCTGGGGCAATAACCAAGATCTATCATAAGAAGGAGAAAGGGTCATGATCAGCAAAGCAGTAGAGAAAGCGTTTAACGAACAGTTCAAGAAAGAGTTGTTTTCGTCCTATCTGTACCTGGCAATGTCTGCCCATTTTGTAGAAAACAACTTGTCTGGTTTTGCCCACTGGCTGCGCTGCCAGAGCAAAGAAGAACTCGAGCACGCTATGAAATTCTTTGATTATGTCCTTGAACGGGGCGGCAACGTGGAGCTGCAGGCTGTTGATCAACCACCCTCTAACTGGAAATCCTATCTGGACGCTTTTACCCAGGTCCTGGAGCACGAGCAGATGGTAACTGCTTCGATCAATAAACTCTTCGAAATTGCAGCGCAGGAGAAGGATTACGCGGCCCAGATTTTCCTGCAGTGGTTCATCACCGAGCAGGTCGAGGAAGAGAAGAACGCCACCGATATCGTTGCTAACCTGAAGCTGATCGACGCTCATGGTACTGCAGTGCTGATGCTGGACCGCCAGCTTGGCAAGCGCGCCTGATACCCGGCGTTGGGAATCTAATGCAGGAATTGGGCCCATCCCGTTCGAAGGGGATGGGCCTTTCCCTTTCTACTGCGCGATCAGAGGTAAAATAATCACCAATGGCGGCTGGTGCCAGCCTGGTTTCATTTTGTCAATAGAGAGGACCGGCCTTGGATTCGACAGTTCTTACCAATATTCAAAATACTTGTTCAGAACTCTCTTTGCAAGCAGGCGAGCAGATGCCAGGGACTGCACCCCAGGTTCACTCTTTTCTGTTGATCGAATATTCTGGCGCATGGGGCCCAAAGGCATTTGAAGAAAGTAGCATTACCGAAGAAGTCAAGTCTCACATCTCGCAGGCTGCAGCTGCCATCCCGAAGTGCAAGGTACTTCTTGTCCGAAGGCATCCTCTTCCACCCGGTGCGCCCATCCACTTCTTTGCGGTGAACGCCAGCCAGGATTCCCCTTCGATACATGATTTCCAGTTATCAGGCTATGATGACCTGCTCAAAATCGATGTGAAAGCTGCTCTGTCCGGTGACCCGGTCTATGCTGCGCATCACCGCTCTGACCCGCTATTCCTGGTCTGCACACACGGACGGCGGGATAATTGCTGCGCCAGGCGTGGGATTTCAGTCTATAAAGCCCTGGAACTACTGGTAGGCGAGGCGGCGTGGCAGTGCTCTCATTTAGGGGGTCACCGTTTTGCTGCCAATGTACTCTGCCTACCTTCCGGTTATCTATATGGACGCGTTGATGAAGAGACGGTGATGCCAATGGTTGATGCCTTCAACCGGGGAACAATCCAATTCGAAAAAATCCGAGGCCGCTCCTGCTATCCAGAAGATGCCCAGGCAGCCGAGGTATATCTCCGCCGGCAGCACCCGGTTCTTTCTGGCTTAGATCTGAGGCTTGATGAGGTTCATCGGCAGGAAAGTGGCTTATTCCAGGTTTCGTTTTGCCAGATTGACAGTTCGGTTTCCTTTACAGTAGATGGAAAAGTTCAGAAGACTGGACAAAAAGTGTATGACAGCTGCGATATGAAGAAAACTGTCAATATAAAGAAATATCATGGTTGGAGTGAGGAGATAACCGCATGAAACTGGATGGAAAGACAGCTTTGATCACCGGCGCGGGTAGCGGGATTGGCCGAGGCGTGGCGCTGGCATTGGCAGCCGAGGGAGCGCGGGTAGCGATATGCGGTAGACGGCTGCATAAATTAGATGAAACCGCAGCAGAAATCAAGGCGGTCACAGAAAAAAACGCCCTGGTTATCCAGGCCGATATTTCAATCACTGAAGAGGTGAAAAAAGTTCTAACCGCAGTCATGGCAGAATTTGGCCGCCTGGATATTTTGATCAATAACGCTGGAATATTTGACCAGGCGCCTTTGCATGAAACCAGCGATTCAGCCTGGCAGCAGGTGATGCAAACCAACCTGTTCGGACCATTCGCTCTGATGCGCGAGGCGCTGCCGCAGATGCGTGCTCAGAAGTCTGGACACATCATTAACATCAGCTCTGAATCAGGAATTGAGTATTATGAAGGTGATACAGTGTATGGCTTGTCCAAACATGCCCTGAATGACCTGGAAAAATTTGCCCAGAAGGAAAACCAGGAGTATAACATTCGAATTAACACCATTTGCCCGGGAATGGTAGTTACAGAGATGTCAGAAAACTCCGCCGGGCTCGATCATTCAAAATGTCTTTTCCCGGAGGACATTGCTGACCTGGTTCTCTGGTTAGTTACCCGCCGCCAGAATATCAAGATCGGGACACCGATCTTGATCCAGACAATGCTGAATCCCTGGGAGTGAAGAATGAAACTGGCTACACTTTGTTACCTGCGGACTGGAGGAAAGACGTTGATGGTCCAGCGGACCAAGCGCGCTGAGGATATCCATTTCGGAAAATGGAACGGTCTGGGGGGGAAATTTGAGCCTGGTGAAACGCCTGAAGAATGTGCCAGGCGGGAGATCAAGGAAGAATCCGGGCTGGATGTTGAACAGTTAACCTGGAAAGGTCTGCTCACTTTTCCCGGTTTTGCAAATGACGAAGATTGGTATGCATTTGTGTTCATAGCAATCCCATCTGGAGGAGTATTGACCGAGCCAGAGGAAGGATACCTGGCCTGGATTGATAACAATAAGCTGCTGGATTTGAACCTTTGGGAGGGAGACCGTCACTTTTTACCCTGGATTGATCAGCCAGGTTTCTTCTCAGGAAAATTTAACTACAAAGAAGGTAGGTTTATTGATTATGAGGTAGCGTTTTACCCAGCTTGAAAAGAGGCTTGACCGCGCTAATTCCCATATGTTGAAACGATTCCCATGATCCGGTCCGCATAGGTATACCCGACATCCATAGGACCATAACGGAATAATGCTTCTCGTACATCCAGGTATTGGGCTTGAAGATTCGCTAACATTTGCGTCCCATATGAAATATTGTATTCTGGATCCTGGAGTTCTTGGGTGGATGGTCTGTTTTGAAAACAAGGACCGTTAACGCAGGAAAAAGAGGCAGCGATTCCATCTCGAGGCATAACCTGCATTAAGCCAACCGCCCCAGAGTGAGAGTATGCAGCAGGGTCACCGCCGCTCTCTTGCCAGATTACTGCTGCAACCAGGTCCGGATCGATTCCTTTCTGCAGGGACTGTTTCATAATGATGTCACACCATTGTAAAATAGTGGGTGGAAATTTTTGGCTCACGCCGCAGGTTTGTGTCCCTTCGGCTAATTCGGGTGCAGCTACCACCTGACCTTCCTGAGTTGAAACTTGTGCCGGAGCAGAGATGACAGCAGCTTGTTGTTGGATACTTGAAACCACCGCTGGCACAATAAAATTACCTGAGATCCAGAAGAGGAATACTGCCAGGAAAATCGATCCAAAGAAAGTGCCCTGGATGACCAGAAAGGGACCTAGACGCATGGTAAATATACCTCAGATAAAAAAATCAGCATTGACACAATAATCATAGCACATATGTTCTAGCTCGTCAAGTAATAACCAATAAATATCTTGACATCTCCTCCAGCGTAGATTAATATCAACCCGGTCACTTTTTATCAAAAGGAGAATTCTGTTTTGTCTGAATATTTAACTTTGAAACAAAGCAGGACTTATCGCCTGCTCCTTGTCCTACCGGTTGTTTGCCTGGCTGCCTGGTTATCTATCAGCTGCGGAAGCAAACCCACCCTAACACCAGAACCCCCAGCTGCCCCTACTGCTGTATCAGAACAACAAGCTACTTCACCGCAGGCAGAGCCTAACCCTTCTGAAATCCAGCCTACACCTGAAGCCGCTATCCCCATTACCACCACCAGCGAAATTACTGGCACAGGTGAAATTTCCCAAACCGTATTACTAACCGTGATCAAGGGCGACGGGTCAACAATTAACATGGCCCCCTGGGAATTTAAAAGAATTTCCCGGGTGAAAATCAGGGTTGCTGGCAAAATCGTTAATGCCCCCACGTTAGATGAAGTTCTCAAAGCTGCCGGAGTCACCAGCTTCAATCAAATTATCATCACCGGAGCCAACAACACCATCACCGTGCCGCGCGATCAAGTGACTGATAAGCTTCTGCTTGATTACTCAGCCAATGATCGACTAAAATTGATCATCACCAATCTCCCCAAGGAGCAGTGGATTAAAGGCGTTTACCAAATAAAGGTTGAATAGGGTCCCCTTCCCCGATCATCCTGGCTGCCTGGACGGGTTCCCAGGCAGCCTTTTTAATAATTTGCTCTCAGATCCATCCCTTTATATAGGGATGCGACCTGCTCTGCATAACCATTAAACATCATCGTCTTCCGCCTGCCTGTCTCGCCAATCCGCCTTTCAGTTGCCTGCGACCAACGGGGATGGTCAACCTCTGGATTGACATTTGAGTAAAATCCGTACTCCTCCGGCGCAATGGTTGACCAAAAAGTACCGGGTTGATCCTGGACCAGCTCAATCTTGATCATCGACTTGATGCTCTTAAATCCATACTTCCAGGGAACTACCAGTCGGATCGGGGCACCATTTTGGGCCAGCACCGGCTTGCCATACATACCGGTTGCCAGGATTGTCAGGTCATGCATCGCCTCATCCAGGCGCAGTCCTTCCTGGTAAGGCCAGGGATATAACCGGCTCTTTTGCCCGGGCATTTGATCCGCATCCAAGAGTGTTTCAAATCGAACAAATTTCGCCTCAGGCAGTGGCTCAACCTGCTGTAAGACCAGGTTCAGAGGAAATCCCTGCCAGGGGATCACCATTGACCAGGCTTCAACACACCGAAGCCGGTAAATTCTTTCCTGTTGAGGGAATTTCAGCAGATCCTCTATAGTGAACGTGGTCGGCTTTTTCACCAATCCCGATACTTCGACCGTCCACGGGCTTGTCGCAAAGCCTTTTGACAGTCCAGCCACACCTGCCTTATCCGTCGTAAACTCGTAGTAATTATTATATTGGGTAATGTCCTCATAGGTATTTGCCTGATCACCCAGTTCATCCACTTTTCCCGCCGTCCGGGCACCCGGCGTCAGGCTCTGGGCTTCACCCGGGACAGTAATAGGCTCCTCTCTTCCACAGGCAGCCGCCAGGAGGGCGCTGGCGCCAAGAAAGCCCGCTGCCTTAAGAAATTGGCGCCGTGAATGATATAACCACTCCGGTGTAATCTTCGCCGGATCGACTTCACCAGTAGGAACCATCCAAACCTCCAACACAGAGCTTCATGACCTTTTTATTTCTAATCACGACAAATATCATCGCAAAACAATATATAGTCTAATCCAAAAACCTTGCGCCAAGATTACAGAATGATAAAAAGATATCCTGGGCAGCATAACTCCTATGAAAAAGAACAACGAGCCTGCCATCAAGCTCGTTGTTCTTCTACCCTATCCACAGGTTTGTGAGAGTAGTTATTTCGCCATTGGTTCCAGAATCATCCCTTCGAGGATCATTTCCAGCGCCATTGTATGGCTGCAGCGCCCGCGCGACTGGAAGAAGTCACAGTCACACTGCCACGTACCATCATCAAGAGTAACAGTATGCGGGTTGTTCTCACCCTCAAAGGTAACTTTAAGCGCATCGATATGAATTCGGTCTCGTTGTTCCGCATAGCGCTTGGCTTTCTGGATCTTTCCAATCATGGCATAATCCATTGAGTTCATACTCCTTTCGCTTGATAGATATAAAAAAGGCACGCGTAAAGCGTACCTCAATGTTTACTCTTGCAGATATCCGTCACCAGATGATCTCTGCTCCATGGTATCCTTGCAGTGAGTATAAGCGCATTCAGGAATAAAGTCAATCATGAACTTGCCTGCCAAAGCGGAATGCCCCCTGCCTCGTTACAATACTGTCGCAGTGCCAGGCCCATTGCATCCAGGTCCGGCCAGAAAGTACTGATCTGGGAGGCATGCGCGGCAACCGCATCTTGCCAGGCGCTCAACCCTGCTGAAGAAACCGAGAAAACGGTTTTACGCCAGCCAGCAGCTTCTTTCTCTGCCAGTTGCTCCCTGGCGCGCAAGATATACGGAAAGTCTGCATAAAACCATAAATTTCCACTATAGCGGGAAGCCGCGGCAAACGTCAGGCGGTGGTCCACATGCCCACCCAGGGACATGGGGCAAACCAGGCTCGCCTGCGGTGGGATGCGCCGCTCAATTTCTGCCCGCAGCGTCTCCACCAGGGGTGCTTCAGCCGGATGGATTGGCCCAAGGATCGCTTCCTCGGCTGCATAAAGAAAGAAAGTTTTTTCAGCATCCTGCCGGTAGATACAGTCAGGCAGCGAGAACTGCTCCACAGATGCGCCCATGCGCGCGCAGGATTGGCGGTCCTCCTGGCGGCGGTGCTGAACGGCATCCAGACCGGTCTGCCAGCGCCGGTGCAGCATCTCGGCAAATGGCGAAAAAGGCGGATCTGGTGGATCTCCAGCACAAATGGTCCAGACGGTCACTTTTTCTCCGGCGGATGCCTGCTCCCATACCAAACCACCGCAGGAAAGCGCAACATCATCAGCGTGGGGTGAAAGATAAATCCATTCCATAATGCCCATTTGTACCACAAGAATCCATCCTGCGAAGGGTCTTGCTTCCTTAGGCGTGGCCTGCCAGGCATTCAGAAATACGCCCCGATGGGCGCCTTCACACTTCGGGCGGGTTGAAGAATCGTCCAGCACTTGTCACACACCCAGCCTGGTGTTATCATCAGAACACCAGAGTTGGATAATCCCCATGTCGTCTGATACGCGCGCCCGTCTTCGCGCTTTTCTCATCATTATCATCCTGGCAACTCTCCCATGTTACTGCAGTGGGATTTTTGTCGTGGGCGTGGCCGAGCAATGGCGGTCGCAGCCCACCTCAACCGCAACTGGCTCACCAACCATCACCGGAACTGCATCGGCCACCTCCAGTGCCAGCCCCACTGCTTCGACTACCGCCTCCCCAACCCCAACCCAAACTCCAACCCACACCACCACCGGCACCCTGACCCCCAGCGTGACCGGCACCTGGACCTATACACCGACACCTTCTGGAACACCGACCTTTACCCTGATCCCTTCCCCCACTTCTACCCCTTTGCCAACCTTCACCCCTCTGCCCACGCTGACCCCCATCCCGCCGACCAGCACGCCGCAGCCTCCAACGGTAACGTCTCTCCCGCCTTCCGCCACACCCCAACCTCTTCCATCCGACACGCCCTTCTTGCCTCCACCGCTGTTTACCCCGATCCTGACCATCCTGCCACCTCCGCAGCCGTGATGATCCGTTATCCCAAAATGTATAGAAACCAATATGCTAGAAATTTCAACCTTTCTCTCCCGTCTGATAACTACCTCTGGCCTTTCCGGTTATGAGGCCCCAATTCGAAAGACCATTGAGGCTGCCTGGCAACCCCTGGTCGATGAGTTAGGCACCAGCCGCCTGGGCAGCCTGCAGGGTCTGCGGCGCGGGCACCGGGCTGACCCCAACAGCCAGCCTCCCTCCCTGCTGCTGGCTGCCCACATGGACGCCATTGGTATGATGGCCACTGGTCTCAGCGATGGATTTATCCGCATCACCGAGATTGGTGGACTTGACCCACGCGTACTTCCTGGCCAGCAGGTAATGGTGCACGGCCGGCAGGATCTTCCCGGGGTCATCGTCCAACCCGCCCCCCATCTGCTGCCCGATAAAGTAAGGGACCAGACAATACCCATGGAGTACCTGTTTGTAGACACCGGCTTGCTACCCCAGGAGGTTGAGCGCCTGGTGCGGGTTGGGGACCTGGTTTCCTTTTCCCAGCCGCCGCTCAAGCTGGGCGACGAATTCCTGGTTGGACACTCATTAGACAACCGGGCTTCTGTAACCGCCCTGACCCACTGCCTGGAGCTTTTGCAATCGCGCCAGATCACCTGGGATGTGTGGGCAGTGGCCACAACCCAGGAAGAAGAAACGCTGGGTGGAGCACTCACCTCTGCCTACCAGCTGCGCCCAGCCATTGCCGTGGCAATCGATGTCACCTTTGGCAGCAGCCCGGGAAGCCCGGCACACCGGACTTTTCCCCTGGGTAAAGGAATCACACTCGGCTGGGGCGCCAACATTCACCCAGCTGTTCATAAAATGTTTAAGAGTCTTGCCGACCGGCTGGAAATTCCCTATCAGCTCGAAGCGATGCCGCGCCACTCCGGGACCGATGCGCATGCCATGCAGATCGCGGCAGAGGGCATCCCTACCATGGTGGTCAGCATCCCGCTGCGGTATATGCATACCCCGGTCGAGATGGTCAGCCTGAAAGACATCCAGCGGGCAGGGCGCATGCTGGCCGAGTTTGCTGCCAGCCTGGACCTTACCTCGCTGGAAAAACTGAACTGGGAGGATTGAGATGACCACCGCACAGAACAAAGAAAACCGCCCTCCCCGTATTGCCGCTGCACAGGTCCATCTCCTGGAACGGTTATGTACTGCAGATGCTGTATCTGGAGATGAGCAGGAAGTCCGCGCCATTGTCCTGGAACAGGTACGTCCCCTGGCCAGTGAACTAAAAATTGATGCCCTGGGGAATATATTGGTGCGCCGCCAGGGAAGCGGTGAGAACCGCCTGCGGGTGATGATTGCAGCCCACATGGATGAGGTAGGTTTGATGATCACCGGCGACGAGAAAGATGGGATTTTCCGCTTCGATATCGTCGGAGGCATTGACCCGCGCATCCTGGCCGGTAAAGCGGTGCGCGTTGGACGAGAGCGTGTGCCGGCTGTGATCGGCTCTGCCCCTATCCACCTCACCAATAGAGATGAACGGGAACGGGCACTGACTGTAGATGGGCTGCGCGTGGATACCGGCCCGGCCAACGCAGGAAAAGTCAAGGTTGGAGACCGGGCTGCTTTTGACACTCCTTTCCAACAGGTTGGTCCCAGCCTGAGGGGCAAAGCCCTGGATGACCGCCTGGGAGTAGCCTCACTGATTGAGCTGGTGCGCCATGCACCAGATAACATCGATCTGCTGGCAGCTTTCACTGTTCAGGAAGAAGTTGGACTGCGCGGAGCCCGCGTGGCCGCTTATACCTTTGATCCTCAGCTGGCCTTTGTTCTGGACTGTACCCCCGCCCATGACCTGCCTTCCTGGGACAGCCAGGAAGAGAACACCCGCTATAATACTCACCTGGGTAACGGTCCGGCAATTTACGTTGCCGATCGCGACACCATCTCGGACCCGCGCCTGGTCAGATACCTGGTCCAAACCGCCGAGGCCGCCCGCCTGCCTTATCAGGTACGCCAGCCGGGCAGCGGCGGCACCGATGCTGGAGCGATCCATAAACAGCGAGCCGGGATCCCGAGCGTTTCAGTCTCGGTGCCAGGGCGCTACATCCATACACCAGTATCGATCGCCCGCCTTTCTGACTGGAAAAACACCCTGGCACTGATCTACCTGGCACTGACCCACCTGCCATCTGACTTATTCTCCACCGTAAGGTGACCTGGTCCCTCATTATGTGCATTGATCCATTGAAGCAGTTGATCCAAGGAGCTTGAATGAAATCCCTGATCCAAAAATTGGTTGAGATAGTATCCCCCTCCGGTTTTGAATCCACTATCCGGGAAGCGGTCCGCCTCGAGATCGCGCCCCTGGCTGATGAAATGAGCGTTGATCCGATGGGCAACCTGATCGCCCGCATGGGGCCACCTACCGGCTATACCATCATGCTTGCCGCCCATGTCGATGAAATTGGCTTGATGGTCACGCATGTAGATGAGAACGGCTTTGCTCGCTTTGTTCCCATCGGCGGCGTATCCTCGCGTACATGTATTGGTGGTCGGGTGCGTTTTTTGAACGGCGCGGCAGGCGTGATTGGGGTGGAACGCCAGGCCGATGCCAGCAAACTGCCAGCCATTGACCAATTGTATATCGACCTGGGTGTCGATTCTCGCAAGGACTGCCCGGTACGAACCGGCGACGTGGCGGCTTTTGATCGGCCGTTCCTTGACCTGGGGAAACGGCTTGTCTCGAAAGCCATGGATGATCGCATCGGCGCAGCCGTCCTGGTGGAAACCATGCGCCGGGTCAAGCCGCTAGCTGCCACGCTGCCGCACCAGCTGGTTTTCGTCTTCAGCGTGCAGGAAGAGGTGGGACTGCGCGGGGCAACTACCGCTGCCTTTGGGATCCATCCCGACCTTGGCCTGGCAGTCGATGTGACCGACTGTGGTGACACCCCAAAAGGCATCAAGATGGATGTCAGCCTTGGAAAAGGACCGGCGATTAAGGTGCGCGATTCGTTTATGATCTCTGACCCTCGCGTGGTACGCTGGATGATCGGCGCAGCCGAGAAAGCCCACCTTCCTTACCAGCTTGAGGTGCTTGAAAGGGGCGGCACCGATGCATCTGCCATCCAGCTCTCCCAGGCAGGAGCCCCAGCCGGATGCCTGTCCATCCCCAGCCGCTACATTCATTCCCCATCAGAAATGGTGGACTATGACGATGTTCAGAATGCAGTACACCTGCTGGCTGCACTGCTCACCCAATCGGTTGACTTGAAACAATACGAATGAAAGTATCCTTCCTGACGCTGGCGTTGGCCGTGCTGATCCTGGCCGGCTGCGCCAGCGCCAGTTTGCCCCTCCTGCCTACTTCTGTCACAAGGTCGGGCTTTTCAACCGCTGAATCAAGCCAGGCCCAGCCTCCGGCCCCATTAGTACCCCCTACAGCCAGGCCCATGGCCGGTCTTCCCATTACTGCAACGCAGCCGGTAAGCCTGACCCTGCGCCTGTGGCTGCCGCCCCAGTTCGATCCATCGGCAGAAACCGTTGCCAGCCAGCTCCTGCATGACCGCCTGATGAAGTTTACCCGGCTACACCCGGGAGTAACTGTTGAAGTGCGGGTAAAGGCTGAAGATGGTCCCGGGGGTATACTGGACAGTCTGACTACCGCCAGCGCAGCTGCTCCCCTGGCGCTGCCAGATCTCATTGCCATGCCAAATTCGCTGTTGGAAATTGCGGCCCTCAAAGGCCTGATCCATTCTCTGGACGGACTGACGACTACCAACGATGAAAGCCGGAATTTTGCCTTTGCCAATCAGCTCGCTCACCTGCAAGACAGCGTATTTGGACTGCCCATTGCTGGCGATCTGTTGGTCCTGGCGTACCGCCCCGAGGTCATTTCCCGGCCGCCGGTTAATTGGGATGAAGTATTGGAGGCCAATCATCCCCTGGTCTTTGCTGCAGCGGATCCGCTTGCCCTGTTCACGCTTGCACTATACCAATCCGATGGGGGAGTAATTCAAGATGACACGGGCCGTCCTTACCTGGATCAATTCAAGTTAAGCGATGTCCTTTCCTTTTATGACCGGGCAACCCGGGCCGGCCTTCTCCCGTATTGGATCGCCCAATACCAGGGACAGGCGCAAGCCTGGGAGGCCATGGCAGAAAACAGGACAGACCAGGCAGTCACCTGGTCATCCTACTTCCTACAAGAAAACCTGCCGGGAGTGAACATCGCTGCCATTCCCACCGCGGATGGGAAGCTGTATTCCCTGGCAACGGGGTGGGTCTGGGCTGTGGCCTCGCCGCGCCCGGAACACCTGGCTGTTACCATCGAGCTGGCAGAATTCCTGACCGAGAGCAGTTTCCTGGCAGGTTGGACCGAAGCCAGTGGGTATATTCCGCCGCGTCCCGACGCCTTGCAGACCTGGGGCACTTCAGCACTGGTCGATATTTTAACCCCCATTGCCACATCCGCATCCCTGTACCCTCCTCCCGACCTGCTTGCCAGCCTGGGCCCGCCGCTCAAAGAGGCGACCAGCGAAATGCTCAAACAGCAAAGCACCCCGGAAATTGCAGCCCAGGCCGCGGCCAACAGCCTGCTGCAGCCGTAGGTTGACGGATTGCCGCGCCAATGTTATTATGCCTTTGGAGACAAAGTTTATGTCGAATAACGATTTTCTCAAAGGGCGCCAGTCCCTTGAGAATGATTCTTTTCCGCCTGGTCCCGAGGATCCTACCTTTACACCTACCCCGGGCTCGGCCAACCGCCCGCGTCGCGAATCAAGAAACCGCCTGATGGGCCTTTGGGAAGGCATCTCACGCGCTGGCCTGGCGGAGACATCGCTGCGACTGGGAACCCATTTCTTATTGGTAGCGCTGTTACTGCTGGTCGCCTGGGGGATGCGCGAATTCTACCTGCGCACCCGCGTGGTTGACGTGGCTGGCGGGCAGGTTTTTGCTGCCCCAGAAACCAATCCGTCAGTACCCGACCTGCCGGCGATCCTGCCGGTTTACCAACCGCCGACGTATACCCAGGGTCTGACCCGGCAGGCGCAGCTGCATACAGACGTCCCTTCACGCCCGCGCATCGATGTGATTACCTATACGGTCCAAAAGGGGGATACCCTCTTTGGCATCGCCGAGAAATTTGGCTTAAAGCCTGAGACCATTCTATGGGCAAACCAGTTCACCATGGGGGATAACCCCCACAACCTGCGCCCCGACCAGGAACTGAACATCCTCCCGGTGGACGGCGCCTTCCACAAATGGTCCGCAGGCGACGGGCTGAACGGCGTGGCCAAATTCTTCAATATCTCACCAGAAGATATCATTAACTACCCAGGAAACAGCCTCAACAAAGATGAGATCGGTGATTATGCCCACCCCAACATTGAGCCTGGAAAATGGCTGATCATCCCAGGAGGGAGGCGCGCCTTCGTGAGCTGGAGCGCCCCAGAAATCCCACGCGACAATCCAGGGGTTGCAAAGGTATTGGGGCCTGGGGCGTGTGAGAAGGTTTCAGGGGGAGCGGTTGGCATCGGCATGTTCATCTGGCCTGCCAACAACCACTTCTTATCTGGCTATGATTACAACCCCAACATGAACCACCCGGCAGTGGACATTGACGGCAACGAGGGTGATCCAGTGTATGCCGCTGATAACGGCGTGATTGTCTACGCAGGATGGAATAACTGGGGCTACGGTAATATGATCGTTGTCAACCATGGCAACGGCTGGCAGACGCTGTATGCCCACCTGAGCGCCTACAACGTGGGCTGCGGGCAGAACGTCTACCAGGGCAATGTCATCGGCCAGATTGGGAATACTGGGCGCTCGTCCGGATCGCACCTGCACTTCGAGATGATGTACAACGGCGCCAAAGTCAACCCACACAACTACCTGCCCTGATCCCGCTGGCGGGCAAGCGCCGCCTATCCCTTAGATGCGCACAGCCAGGAAAGGCACCAGCATTTCCTGGGGGTCCAACCCACCGTGACGACCAAGCAGGTAGTTTTCCTTGGCCTGCCACCACCAATAAGCGTCCTGGCGGGCAAAAACCGCATAATCCCCAATCCGGTCCCGCAGGGCGGGATGCGGCCTGCCTGGACCCAGTAAGCCGCTATCCAGCAGATGCCTGGAATCCAGCAGGCTGAAATGCCCTGGCCACGTGCGATCAATGTACTCCAAGGTTCCCTTGCCCTGTCCAGGGCGCAGGAACAGCAGCGCCAGGCGGTTTTCGCAAGTCGGTAGGATATGCAGCTTGTGCAGCAGCCCAGGGTGGTGGCGCAGGTTATAGTGCTCTAGCTGAGGCGTGGCGATCATCCCGTGATCTGCACACAGCAGCACCAGCGTGTTTTTCCGCCGGGCCGGCGACAGCCGGCTCAGGAAAAAGCGCTCAAAAGCCTGGCTGAAACTGCTGAACTCGCCTGCCGGGCGCTCATCATCCGGTCCGTAGCGGTGCGAAAAATGATCGACCTCCCCCCAATACACATAGGTGTAACACCGCTCGGACGCGCCGGCTGTTTCCCACAGCTGGCGCACATTCGTCCATAGGTCAGTATAGGTGTTGAAAGGGCGGCGCTCGGCATCCTGCTGAAACATGCGCGACAGCCCCGAGCCATGGATGCTGGCATGCTGGAACACATGGGTCTTCACCCCGTGCGCCGCCAGGTGCATGCCCAGTACCGGCAGCGCCAGGAACCGCTGCGGGTCAAAACCTGCCCGCGCCAGGCTGCCTGCATCATTCTGAAAAGTCATCGGGGACTGCAAGATCGTGTTGGCTACGATCCCATATTCCTTCAGCCACATCTCATACCCAATGATGGCATGCTCAGCCGGGCTGCGCCCCGTCCACAGCGTGGTCAGGGCGCTGGAGGTGGTGCTGGGAACCACCGAGGTCAGGGCTGACAGAAGCCCATCCCGCACCAGCTGGGACCAGAGCGGGGAATCCCCCTCCGCCATCCAACGCTGCAGGCGGTGCAGAGCCAGGGCATCCACCAGGATCAACAGCACCTGCCGCACGCCGTCTGCCAGCGGCGCCCACATTTCGGGAAGCAGCGGCCCATGCCCGATATCGGGTGCACCCAGCAGGCGGCAGATGGTATCCGGGATATTCAGGATAGAGCCCCCACCGTAATCCGGGTATAAAAACCCTTCTCCCAGGCTTAGGCCTGGGGGAAGGTGTGCCTGGAATCGAGCCACCAGGCGGGCGCTCAGGTCAACCACGCCGGCCTCAGATCACCCGCTCGCGCATATAGGAGCTCATGTAGTCCATCAACCCCACCACTACCGCAATCGCCAGCATCTGGGCGCTGGCCGCCCGGTAGTTCAGCAGGTTGATATTCTGGATCAGCAGGAAGCCAATCCCACCACCGCCGGCAAAGCCAATGATCGTCGACATACGCACATTGATATCCCAGCGGTACATGGTGAATGAAATGTACGGGGGGATAATCTGAGGAATAACCGCATAGACAATCGTCTGGAAGCGGGTGGCACCCGTAGCGCGCACCGCTTCCAGCGGGCCAGCCGAAATGCTCTCCACCTGCTCCGAATACAGCTTGGCCAAGGCTGCCACCGTATGCAAAGAAAGCGCCAGCACACCGGCAAACGGGCCAATGCCGACCCATACCACGAACACAATTGCCATGATCAGCGCTTCAATGGCGCGCAAGGCATTCAGAATGGTGCGGATAATGTAATAAACCACCAGGCCAACTGGCAGGCTGTCCTTCTCCCGGGTAAGAACCGCAGTCAAGATCCCCAGCACCGCGCCCAATGCGGCCGGGAACACGTATACCCAGAATACCTGGTTGAACTGGTAAAGCCAGTTCAAAGCCAGGCTGATCATCAGCGCCAGGACGGACCCGGCAACTGCCCCCAGGACCAAATTCATGACCAGGCGGCGGCTGCCCGCCACGCGATTCAGGACGTTGCGGTCAAAGCGTCCCGCCAGGCTTGCCAGGTACCCCCCCACAGCCAGGGAGGTTATCACCACGATCAGGGCATTCGTGATCTCGCCGATGTTGGCCAGAAACGTGCCAATAAAGCTAAAGAAATCCAGGGAGACCGCCAAAGCCTGTCCAATCATCACACTCAGGCGAGCCAGGAAGAACATGCTGAGCACGACCAGCATTGCTGCGGCAATCATGACCAGGGCACGCCCTATGCGCAGCCCCCTGCTCGGGATGCGATCTCCTTCTTCCGGCAGCGCCCAACGGATCGCCAGCAAGACCAGCAGCAGGCTGACCACCAGGCCACCCAAGACCAGCAGGAAATTATCGGATAACGGCTGGCTCAACCGGCCAATCCAACCGGCGGCCACTGCACCCAGTATCATGCCTAAAGGCCAGACGATCACCCCCAGCGACAGGCCGCTAATCGTACTGGTGACATCCTTCATGATATTGCGCGCAGCCAGAAAGCTGATCGGGATGGACAGCATCACGCCAAATGTCGTGGCCAGCAAGGCCATAAAGACCGTTTCTACAATCTTGCTCCAGGTATCCCTGGCGGTCTGGGTAAAGTGTGGCAGGCCCACGCGCTGGGAAGTCACTGCCCGCACATACTGCACCTGGTCCGAGGGTCTAGGCGGCAGTTTAACCGTTACAGAGAAGGTGCCGCGCGCATCGGTTTCAAACTCTCCCAGGCGCAGGGTCACCTCGCTGGGCGGGATAAATGACAGCGGGCCCTTGGTATTGGGCATAAAATTGTAACCATTCACCCTGACCTGCGCACGCGGGGCAGCGCAGGATGGGGTGACTACCATATAAGGCTTGCCAACATCGGGCCTGGGCGCTTCAGGAGCTCCCGCCTGGCAGGGGACATAGATCGGCGTATTGACCACCGTATCCACCTGCTCATATTCAAAAATTTCCGGACGTGCCAGGGCGCGCAGCACGCGTGTCAGGCTCTCCTGCCGCCTAGTGGAGCTGATTTCCTTCAAGCTCACCTGAGTCACATCAAAGCCATATGCAAAAACGATAACCGCCAGCAGGATCAGCAAAATGAGGCGCAAAGAATGCTTCCAGGGACGTTTTGTCTTTTCTTTCATCAGTACTTGCTTCTCCTACCCCACACGCTCAGCGTCTTTGCCATAAATATCCTTGAATTTCTGGTCATCGATCTCCTTTGGCAGGCCATCGAAGACCAGTCTCCCCTCGTTCAAAGCAATCACGCGGTCCGCATAACGATGCACCAGGTCCAGAAAATGCAGGCTGCACAGCACGGTGACACCATCCTCATGGTTGATCTGCTCCAGGTACTGCATGATGCTGTGCGCCAGCACTGGGTCCAGGCTGGCGACCGGCTCATCTGCCAGGATCATCTCCGGATCCTGCATCAACGCCCGGGCGATCCCCACCCGCTGCTGCTGCCCGCCGCTCAGCGCATCCGCCCGCTGGCGGGCTTTATCCTCGATCCCCACCCGCGCCATCTTCTGCATGGCTTTTTCAATATCTTCCTTGGGGAAACGGTTTAACATGCTCCACACCGGGTTGACATAACCCAGGCGGCCGGCCAACACGTTGGTCAGCACGCTGGAGCGGTGTACCAGGTTAAAATGCTGGAAAACCATCCCGATCTTACGGCGGATGCGGCGCAGCTCATCATCCGAAGCGGCAGTAATATCCACCCCATCCCACACAATACTGCCAGATGTCGGGTCGATCAGGCGGTTGATACAGCGCAGCAAGGTCGATTTTCCCGAACCACTCAGGCCAATCACTGCCAGGAACTGTCCCTTGGGAACTTCAAAGCTCACCTGATCCAGGGCCAGGACACTGCCGCGCCCGCTGGTGGTGTAGATTTTGGTCAGGTTGTCCACTTTCAGCATAGTTCACCCATGATTTTAATACAGGCCCCGCACCCAAAAGGTCAGGGGCGGGGCCCGTTGAACGGATCAAACGAAAACCGAGAGAGCAGATTACTGGCCCAGGTCCTGCAGGGTCAGGCCAACCGCCTCAACCATCTTGCGCACGAAATCGTATTCGGCATCGGTCGCAGGATTGATGCTGCTCCAGCCATAGAAGTCATTGCTGCCGATCGATTTTGCCCAATCCTCGGTCTTGGAGAACTCGACCAGGGCTGCTTCGATCTTGGCGCGCAGGTCGGCCGGGAACTGAGGGCCAAAGGACAGCGTATCATTCGGGATCGGAGGCGAGATCATCAGGACGCGCAGTTTCTGCACCACATCCGGAGCCTCTTCCCGGATGTTCGCCCGGGCATCCAACACACGCCAGTCGCCGCACATCAGCTTCTTCTTGTCATCAGACGGCTTGCAGTCCTTGACCAGCTCATCCGGGATATCGGGAGCGTCACCCGGCTTCCAGGCCGGCTCGCCTTCCGGCTTGAGCGGCGCGGAGTAGAAGGTGGTGGCAACATCGACTTCACCGTTGTAGACGGCTTTCACCGACTGCGGGTGACCACCGGTAGCAACCTTCTCACCAGGTTCAATGCCAGCTTCCTGGAACATGACCAGCGGGACCATGTAGCCCGAGGTCGAGCCCTCGTCGCCATATCCCCACTTCTTGCCCTTCAGATCTTCCAGGGATTTAATGGGGCTGTCGCGCCCTACCAGGAACTGCGCCCAGTAGACGTCAGAGCCAAAGCGCACTGCTTTAAAGGCCACGTCCACACCGCACAGCTGGTTAGCCAGCACGTACCCCAGGCCAGGGATGAAGCCCATGGTATCGGTCGGGGAAGCGCACATCTCCTCGATGGTGGCAGCATAGGAGGTGGGGACCACCACCTTGAATTCCAGGCCCGTGGCTTTCTTCAAAGCTTCAGCCATCACCTCACCACCGGAGGTGATGATATTGGCATCCACCGACGGGACAAACAGAACTTTGATCGGGTGTTCGGCGGTGCCGACATCGGTCGCTGCAGCAGGTGCCGGGGTTTCTTCTGGGGCTGCGCCGCCGGGTGCGTAACCGGTCTTGAGCGAGCCATCCTGGAGCGCCTTGTCAATCTCTGCCAGCTTGTCCTTCACTTCTTGAGGTACCTTGTCCTCAAAATCGTGGAAGGGCGCCAGCCCAACCTGGCCGATGAAATTGCCCGAGGGGAACTTATCTTCCTTCACGGCCTTGATCAGATCCGCCACACCTGGGGTGATCAGTTTCATGGCGCTGGAAACCAGGCAGGAGTGTGCTTCAGGCACAGTGCCCCACTGGTCTGAGTCCACACCGATGCAGAACAGTCCGGGGTGGGAGGCAACTTCGATCAAAGCTCCGTTACCGGTCTTGCCACCGGCGCCGAAGACAATATCAGCACCCTGGTCGATCGCCTGCTTGGCCGTTGTGGCACCCCACTCCGGATCGGTAAAGGCCACATCCAGGCCGCCCGGATGATAAGTGGAGATAATCTTGATATCCGGTTTGATGTACTTGGCGCCACCCTCATAGCCTTCTTTGAAGGCCACAACTGGGGGCACCAGGTCGGTGCCCAGCACCGCGGCAATGGTGCCGCTCTTGCTGAGCTGTGCAGCCAGTGCACCCGCCAGGAAACCAGCTTTATCCTCATTAAAGATGAGGCCGGCTACGTTGGGCATCGCCTCACCCTGGAACTGGTCCACACCGATGAACTTGATATCCGGATACTGAGCCGCAGCTTCAGCGGTAGCCTGCCCAAGGGCAAAGCCTACCGTGACGACCGCATCATAACCTTCGTCAGCAAACAAGCCAATGTTGCTGGCATAGTCCTTGGCATCCTTGGTCTCGATATACTTGACCTGGGCGCCAAGCTCTTTTCCAGCCTGCTGGACGCCTTCCCAGGCCGACTGGTTGAAAGATTTATCGTCAATTTCGCCCACGTCCGTCACCAGACCGACGCACAACACCTCTTTGCTGGTGCAGTCGCCTTCGGCGGGCGCTTCAGTGGCTGCTGGCGCCTCCGTAGCCGCAGGGGCTGGGGCTTCTGTAGCAGCCGGGGCGGCTGGGGCTTCTGTGGCTGCCGGTGCAGCCGGGGCCTGGGTCTCCGCCGGCGGCGGCGCAGCCGGGGGAGTGCATGCCGACAGTACCATGGATGCAATCACGATGATCGCAAACAGGGTCGATAAGACTTTCTTGTCCATAAAAGTTTCTCCTCCAAAAGGGTTTTAATTTGGAACTTTATAAATTATGGGAACAAAATCTTGCCGTCTTTGGTTTCGTCTACATCTCCTTTCCCGGCCTAAGATAATCCACCATTTACGGGATTTGAAACCGGCCCGGATGTGAACATATGGCAATACCCGGCAGTGAGAGCATCAATGCACTGGTTCGAGGGCAGGAGCTGTAACATGAGCAATATGGATAACAACTTTTTTCCGTCAACCTGGTCTGAGGTCGGCCATCAGATGACATAAGCGGGAAGTGATGTATTCCCGGCGTTCCGGTGTGAACATACCGCCGGCTCGATTATAACAGAAATGATAGCTTATGCGGTTGCCCAACCTAAAAATTTTTGCTTGTTCTGAAAGCAAGTGGTTAACTGGGACAAGGAGTGATAAACTATAGCATCTATAACGGTAGACTCACCAACAGTATGATCAACGTTCGTTCCAACACATCTGTCTTCGCCCTTTTTTTATTCTGCGCAGCCTGCACCCTGGCAGCCTGTACCCCACTGCCAACCCCTACCCTGACACCTACATCGAGCCCGGCGGTCACTGAAACCCCCTCGCCGGCTCGCGCCTCCGCATCCACCCGGACAGCGCGGCCTGCCACCGAAGCCCCGGTGAGCACCCTGCAGCCCTCAGCCAGCAACCAGATTCAGCCCTTTGAGTTATATGGGCGGAAGGTGAAGATATGGCATGCCTGGAGCGGCGAAACCGAGCGGGCGCTGCAAGATGTAATCTCCGAATTTAATCACACCAACCCCTGGAAGATCCAGGCAGAATTGTACAACCCGGGCAGCCTGGATAATTTATCCAGCCAGCTCCTGGCTGCCTTGCAAAGCGGCAGCGGCGCCCCAGACCTGGCAACGGGCTACACCCACCAACTTCACACCTGGGAGGCTGCCAGGCCGCTGGCTGACCTGACGCCATACGTTGAGGATCCTCAATGGGGCCTGTCTCCCACTGAGCGCAGCTCTTTCTATCCGGTCTTCTGGCAGCAGGATGTGAGCGGCGGGAAACGACTGGGAGTACCCGCCTATCGCAGCGGGCAGCTGCTTTATTACAACCAGAACTGGGCGCGCGAGCTCGGGTTTCCGGATCCCCCTTCTAACCCCCAGGAATTCAAAGAGCAGGCCTGTGCGGCAGCGCGCTCTAAGAAGCAGGACAAGGATGTGAGCAACGATGCCACCGGCGGATTAATGCTATCCAGCCAATATGACGCACTGCTGAGTTGGATGTACGCTTTTGGCAGTGAAATTGTCCAACCCGAGGGGCGCGGCTACCGCTTTGATACACCCCAGACCATCTCGGCGCTTCGATTTTTACGCCAACTCCTGGATGATGGCTGCGCCTGGGCCCCGGAAGAGGAAATTCCCCTCGCCGAGTTTGCCAGCCGCCAGGGATTGTTTGCCACCGGCAGCCTGGCCTCCATACCTGCTCAGGTAGACGCCTTCCGGCGCAATAATAACACCGACCAGTGGACGGTGATTCCATTTCCTTCACCGCTGGAGAAACCCGCGCTGACGGTCTATGGACCGTCTTATACCATCCCGCAGTCAAATCCCAAGCAGCAGCTGGCAGCCTGGTTGGTAGCTCGCTGGCTGCTGCAGCCGGAGCAGCAGACACGCCTGATCCAGGCCTCGCACACCTTCCCATTGGATGATCAAACCCTGCGCCAGATGCAGTCTCCCCTCAGCCGCCAATGGAAGCAAGCCATGGATCTGTTGGAAAACGCACGCCCCGAACCAGCCCTGGGCTCCTGGGATACCGTCCGCTGGGCGTTAGCTGACGCGGCTACCCAACTCTCGCGCTATTACTTCACCACCGAACAGGTACAGGAATTAGCCCGGCTGTTGAACAACACAGCTTCGGAACTGCACCAGAAAACCCAGGCCCGGCTGCAGTCCCTGGGAAAAGGCGTCACCCCCACCCCCTGAGCGAATTTATTCTTCTTCCTGATCGGCTCCGGGCTGGCCGGAGCGGCCTGCAGGCGGCATATTCTCCACGGGCAGGGCTTCCGGCGGAGGCAGGCTGGGGACACCAATATCCACCCGATCTTCCATGCGGATCTGGCCGCGCAGGAAGGACCCTTCCTCGGTGGCAAAGGCGGCCGTCACCACGTTGCCCCACACCCGTCCCGTTGCCCGGATCTCCACCTTTTCGGCGGTGATATCGCCGCGCACCGCGCCAGCCACGATCACCACGTTGGCACGCAGGTGCTCACAGGTGACGCGCCCGGTCTCGCCCACCACCAACAGGCCGCGCAGGCTGATATCCCCCTCAAAAGCGCCCTCAATGCGCACCCCTCCGCTGCCGCTAAGGTTTCCCTTCCAAATAATCCCTGTCCCCAGCACCGATGTGACCCGCTCGGTGGGAGAGGGCTGCGGCGCCGGGGGCAGAGGTTCATTTCTTCGTCGAAACATGGTTACCGGTCCAACCCTGGCGGCTCACTCAACCTGTTCTGTGATCCCCAGGATATTGTAGCCCGAGTCGACAAATAGCACATCGCCCGTGGTGCGTGCAGACAGGTCCGAACACAGGAATAATGCAGCATTGCCCACATCTTCAATCGTGACATTCTGGTGCAGCGGGGCGATCTCCGGGTACTTGCGGTACATGGTCTTGAAACCACCCACGCCAGCCGCCGCCAGGGTGCGGATCGGGCCGGCCGAGATAGCATTCACCCGCACTCCCTGCGTCCCAAAATCATACGCCAGGTAGCGCACCGAAGCCTCCAGGGCTGCTTTTGCCACCCCCATCACATTATAATGAGGAGAAACCTTCTGAGCGCCGTAATAGGTCATGGTGACCAGCGCTCCACCCGGGCGCAGCAGCGGCTGGAACGCCCGCGCCAGGGCAGTAAACGAATACACGCTGATATCCATTGCCATGTGAAAACCCTGGCGCGAGGTGTTGTAATATGGGCCGCCCAGCTCATCCCGGTTGGCAAAGGCAACCGAATGAACCAGAATATCGATCTGGCCAAATGCCTCCTTCGCCCGTTCAGCCACCAGGGCGATTTGCTCGTCATTGGTGACATCGCAGGACTCAACAAAGCTGCAGCCGATCGAAGCTGCCAGGGGTTTCACCCGCCGCTCCAGCGCTTCACCGGCATAACTCAATCCGAGCGTCGCGCCGTTTTCATGAAAAGTTTTCGCTACACCCCAGGCAATCGAACGTTCATTAGCCACACCAAAAATCAAAGCTGTTTTTCCATTAAGCAGGGTCATCGC
Organism: uncultured Chloroflexota bacterium; assembly: GCA_903871905.1. Lineage (GTDB taxonomy): Bacteria > Chloroflexota > Anaerolineae > Anaerolineales > UBA4823 > CAIQIV01. Next base: position 25,130 of record CAIQIV010000058.1, read on the forward strand.
TTCCTCCGGTTAAAATTAACTCCTGGATTATAGAGCGGAAATATCAAGATTGCAAGCGCCAAATCTGGCGAATGGATTAAAATCGACGGTGATGAGCAAGATCAAAGCCATCCTCTTCGATCTTAACGAGACCCTGCTTCACCAGCGGCGCACAGAGCGCAGCCACATTGCATACACCTATGCAGCCGCCGCGTCAGCCGGCTGGGAGTTGACATTCGAAGACTTTGAGCAGGCCTGGCTCTCCAACCAGTCCAATTGGCAAGCGCAGTGGATGGAAGGTATTCAACTCTTGCGCCGCGGCGACCTGGAAGCTGCCCGCCAGGCGCTGCAGGAGCCATGGTACCGCCAGAACATTGCTGCTATCCTGGCCTCCCTACACTTTCCGGCGCCGCACAGCCTGGTTGAGAAGCTCACCTGGGCTTTCCAGGACAGCTGGATGGGAGGGCTGTCTCTGCTACCAGGCAGCCGGACGGCGCTGCACAGGCTGTCGCAGGCCGGCTATCCCCTGGCGCTCGTCACCAACTTCCAGCAGGCGGATATCATCCCCGAGATTCTTGAGCGTTTTGAACTGGCTGGCTGTTTTGAGGTGGTGGAAATCTCTTCCGCCGCCGGGGTGCGCAAACCACATCCTGACCTGTTCAACCTGGCGTTGGAAAAACTGGGACTGGCTGGACAGCACCAGGCCGTGCTCCACATCGGCGACAACCTGGTTGACGACGTAGAAGGGGCGCACCTCGCCGGGCTGATCCCGGTGTGGATCAATCCCGACCAGGCCGGTGGGTGCGGATCTAAGCCCTGCCCATCCTCCAGCCTCCCAAGCCTGCAGGAGCTCCCCGGGCTGGTTTCCCGGTTAGAAGTCTAAATTAACGAGCCGGGCCGTCCCGCCGGAAGCGCGGATCCCGCTCAATGGTCAGGCGCAGGCCATCGGCCAGGGAAATGCGCGGCGAGTAATTCAGCTTCTGGCGCGCCAGGGTCAGGTCGGCGCACATGCGGGACACGCCGGGGTCTGTGGCAGGCGTCACCAAGGCCTCCACCTTTGCGCCGGTGACCTCCATGATCAGCCTCACCAGATCCAACAGGCTGGTTTCAATGCCGCTGCCCACGTTGACCACCATGTGGTTCACGCCGGGAGCGGTCGCCGCGGCGATCATGGCGCTCACCACGTCATCCACGTAGACGTAATCGCGGGTTTGCATCCCCTGGCCGTGCACCACCAGGGATCCGCCGCGCATCGCCTGGCGCAGGAAATTGGGGATCACCGGCGGATGGGAAGGCGGCAGATGCTGGCCCGGGCCAAAGGCATTAAACACGCGCAGCAGGACCGTCTCGATCCCCCACAAATCCCCAATGGTGCGCACATAATATTCGGCCGCCAGCTTGGAAACCGCATAGGGCGAGCGCGGGTTGGGAGAGGCGCTCTCCAAAAGTGGTTGGGCGCCCTGGTCACCGTATACCGCCCCGGATGAAACAAAGACCACGCGTCGCACCCCGACGTCCCGCATAGCTTCCATCAGGCTGACGGTGCCGCCCACGTTCGCTGCGTTATATTCACGGGGATAAAGGATCGATTCGGGCACCGATACGCGCGCCGCCAGGTGATAGACGCAGTCCACGTCCTGCAGCAGTGTCCACAGCTTGGGGCGGTCGTTGACATCACCGCGGGTGAAAAGCACATCCGGTGAAAGCGCCTGCGGATCGCCCGTGGAAAGATCGTCCAGGGCGCGCACCTGGTGCCCCTCTCGAGCCAGGAAGTTGGCCAGGGCGGAACCCAAAAATCCTGCTGCACCCGTGATCAGAAAATTCATACCAGTTCAATTCTCTCTGTGGAATAGAAGAAGATCTCTGCCTTCAGAGCATGAATTATAGCATGAGATGTGCCGCGTTATCCGGGCGGGCGGATTAATTTTCCTCTGAAGTTGCAGCCAATCCGGGCATGGTACAATGCCTGGACGTGTGCTATGAAAGTGTGGAAAATCATCAATTCAACATTTAGCCTGCTGGTCTTCCTGGCTCTGATGAGCCTGCTCCTGACCAGCAGCAGCGTTCCCCCGGTCGATCAGGTCGAGCAGGTGCGCGCCTTCACCCGGGATATCGAATTTGATTTCGGACAATGGACCCTGGCTGCCCTGTGGCTAAAACTCAACCAGTTCAGCCTGGGCACTGAGGCCTACCTGGCCCCCTCCACCCGCCACGACCTGATGGTAGATTACCTGAACCTGGTGGCGCAAATCCAACAAAAACAGTCGCAGCTGACCCAGATCTTTGCTGATCCCAATATCCAGGATCCCCAGGCAGCCTCGCAAGAGCTGCGCCAGGAGCTGGACACGCTGCGCGCTCGCCGCAGCCGCATGGCCCCCCTGGCAGAGGCCATCCTGCAAAGCCAGATCTCCAGCGTGGTCAGCGACCTGGGTTTGATCCCCGGAGGTCAGCCGCTGCCGCCGGTGTTATACCATTCCACCCCCCTGCCATCGGCGCTGATCGTCTCGCCGCGCCAGGTGATCCGCCAGGATGCAAACATCTCGCTCGTCCCAGACCTGACCGTCGACCAGCAGGTCAAGCTGGAAGACGAGGTGGCTCAGGGCCTGGATGTGTCCACGCTGGTGGTCGGGATTGGCGGGATCGGCCTGTATCCGACCATGGTCCAGCAAACCAGTAGCCTGGACTGGCTTAGTGAAGTCGTGGCGCATGAATGGGTGCACAATTTTCTCACCCTGCGCCCCCTGGGGGTCAGCTACATGAACAGCCCTGGACTGCGCACGATGAACGAGACCACCGCCTCCATTGCAGGCAAGGAAATTGGGCGGGGGGTGCTGGAGCGCTACTATCCGGAGCTGCTGCCGCCACCGCCTGCCAGCCAGCCGCAGCCAGCCCCGGCCAACCCGCAGGAGCCGCCTGAATTTAATTTCAACAAAGAGATGCACACCACGCGCGTCACGGTCGATCAAATGCTGACTGAAGGGAAAGTGGATGAAGCAGAAAATTACATGGAGCAAAGGCGCAAGGTGTTTTGGGAGCACGGCTACCGCAGCCTGCGCAAGCTGAACCAGGCGTATTTCGCTTTTTATGGAGCTTATGCCGACCAGCCCGGAGGCGGCGCAGCGGGAGAAGACCCGGTTGGCGCAGCGGTGCGCCAGCTGCGCGACCAGAGCCCCTCGCTGGCTGCCTTTCTCACCCGCATGTCCTGGATGTCATCGGTCGACCAACTGATGCAGTCCGTTGGCAAGAAGTAAATGGTACAATTGGCCTCAAATTACTGCCCAGGAGAAACTATGATCAAGAGATTAATCATGCTGCTGCTGATCGCCGGCCTGGCGCTGGCAGCCTGCACATCCGAATCAGCCCCACCGGCTGAGACACAGGACGCATCCAGCCCCGCCACTGCCCCTGCAAATGATGCAGCCACCGCTGCCATCCCTGCCAACACCACCCCGGAAGCCACACCGGAGCCTGTGATCCAGGGCGCCTCTTCGCCGGCCAACTGCGTGGCCGCTTCCGCCCACCCCACGCCGGACGCAACGCAAACTGCGCTGTTCCCCCCTCCCTCGGACAAGGATTGGATTAAAGGACCGCCAGAAGCCTACATCACCATCCTGGAATACAGCGACTTCATGTGACCGGGCTGCGCAGGCATCGCGCCCGTGTTGGCGCGCATTTTGCAGGAGTATCCGCAAGACGTCCGGGTGATTTACCGCCATTTTCCCCTGATGAGCATTCATGATAAAGCCGCCCTGGCAACCCAGGCAGCCGAGGCTGCCGGCAAACAGGGCAAATTCTGGGAAATGCACGATATACTGTTCTCCAAGCAGAGCGAGTGGAAGGACCAGACTGCCGAGCAGTTCCAGGCCTGGCTGGCGCAAACAGCGACCGGGCTGGGACTGGATCAGGGACGCTTTACCCAGGATTTGAACAGCCAGGAGCTGGTTGCGGTGGCGCAGGATGCCTGGGATAAAGGCCGCAACGCCGGCCTGCCGGGCACACCCAGCCTGTTGATCAATAACGCCCCCTATAATGGGCCATTGAGCTATGGCAGTTTCAAGTCGGTGATCGACGCCATCTTGCTTGAAAAACGCCAGTTCAACCAGTGCCCGCCCATGACCATCGACCCGAGCAAGCAGTATTTTGCCACGCTCAAGACCGACAAAGGCGATATCGTCATCCAGCTCCTGCCGGACAAAGCCCCCGTGGCGGTCAACAGCTTTGTGTTCCTGGCCCAGCAGGGCTGGTTTAATAACGTCACCTTCCACCGGGTTCTGCCCGGGTTTGTCGCCCAGGGCGGCGACCCCAGCGGGTCGGGGTTCGGCGGGCCGGGGTACGCCTTTGATAACGAAGTGGTCGCTGACCTCAAGTTTGATGGCCCGGGCGTGGTTGGCATGGCTAACGCCGGGCCTGGCACCAATGGCAGCCAGTTCTTCATTACCCTGGCCGCTGCGCCTAACCTGGATGGCCAATACACCGTCTTTGGCAAGGTGGTCTCCGGGATGGAGGTCGTGCAAAGCCTCACCGCGCGCGACCCGTCCCAGGGTGATGAGCTGCCGCCAGGCGACAAGATCCTGAGCGTCACCATTGAAACCAAGTAACCCCCCGGCCGGCAGGTAGAAAGCCCGATGCAGCGAGAAACCACAAAACTCTGGCCTTCTGCCTGCCAGTTTGCCTTCAGCGCACTGGCTGTCTTCACCATCTGGGGCAGCGCCGCTTCCATGGCTGTGTATGCCGCGGCGGAACATTGGAATGGGACCGAGGGAAGCCAGCAGGGTCTCTCGCTGCTGCTCATGGCCTCTGGCCTGGCAGCGACCGGCCTGCTGCTGCTTCCCTCGGCGGTGTACGCCCTGCTGCGCCTGCTGGATAAGCGGCCGCCGCGCCTGCCTTACCTGGGACACCCGGCTCTCTGGATCGCATTCCTGCCGTTCCTGGAGGGCCTGGTCCTGGTCTGTGGCGCCGTGGCAGCCAACACAAGCTGGCTGCAGTGGCTCCTGCTGCCCGCGCTGCACATCCTGGCCATTGGCATCCCGGTGCTCTGGTTTGTGCTGATTGCGATGCGCGGCCTGTACCATGGGTCACCGCAGCGCGCCTGGGGAATATTTGCCAGCGGTGCCGTCCTGGGGCCTTTTCTGATCATGATCCTGGAAGTGGCAGCCCTGCTGGTTTTCAGCTTTCTGCTGGCAGCCGCGCTGGCCAGCCAGCCTGGGGCGTCGGCGCACATCCGGAATCTGTTGATGCAAATCTCCCACCTGCGCTCCTCGCCCGATGAGGTCATCCGCCTGCTGATCCCTTATGCCACCAAACCGCCGATCGTGGTGGCGGTGCTGGTATTTGGGGCGGTGATTGTGCCGCTGATCGAGGAGCTGCTGAAACCGGCCGGCGTCTGGCTCCTGGCCGGCCGAGACCTGACCCCCGCAGACGGCTTTGTGGCCGGGGTGCTCAGCGGTGCAGGCTATGCCTTCTTTGAAAATCTGGCGTTATCCAATGGTGGGGGGGAAGTCTGGTCAACCCTGGTCAGCGCCCGCATTGGCACGGCGGTGATCCACATCCTGACCACCGGGATCACCGGATGGGCGATCGTCCAGGCCTGGCAGAACCGCCGTTATCTCTTGTTTGGGGCATCCTACCTGGCAGCCGTGACCATCCATGGGCTGTGGAACTTCCTGGCGCTTTCAGCAGCATTTGCTGCTTTGAAGGAAACCAGCACCTATACCGTGCTGGGCGAACCGGTATCCCTGGCAGCCAGCCTGGCAGGCTTAAGCCTGCTGGCATTGACCATGGCTGGATTAGCGGCTTTGCTGTGGATCAACTGGAGGCTGCGGAATGCGCCTGCCGCCCCAGCTTCTTAGCCGGGGTCAGGCCTCGGGGAGGTGTTTCGCCAGGGCCAGCTCGTCATCCTGAAGCGGCTGCTCCGCGGCAGGTTCACCCGCGGCAGGCGTAAGGACTTCATCCAGGCTCTGCGCTTCACGGTGCATGCCGGGGGCAGGGGTGGCGCAGTAGGGGCACAGGCTCCAGGCCAGTTCCATCAGGTGCCCACACTGCGGGCAGGTTTTCTTAGTGCGGGTATGGCAGTTCGGGCAGACGACCCAGTTCTCTCTGACCCGCCGCCCACAGCCCGGGCACAAGGAGCTGTCTTCAATCGCCTGCAGCAGGGCTTCTTCTTCCAGGCTGTGCTGGTACTCGTCTTCCAGGGTGCGCGGCGGGCGCAGGATGAGGTAAATCACAATACCTGGCAGGAAAAGCACTGCCACAACTAAAATCGAGAGGATACGCGCCAGGGGATCCCGCGCCCGCTGGCGGATATCGCGGTAAGCCCAGAAAATCAAGCTAAGCCACAAGGCAGCGATGAAGGCGCCCGCCCAGGCGGTCAGGATGAGCAAAAAACTGTTCCAGGATGAGGGATCAAAACGCATAAGTCACTCCGTTTGAGCGATTATAGCATGGAAGTAAGGATCGAATTATGAAAGAGCAAAAAGCGATCTACCGCATCACCGACCTGGACGAGGCTGATCGCCCGCGCGAGCGATTGGCCAAGCACGGGCCGCAGGCGCTGTCTAACGCCGAACTGCTGGCGATCTTGCTGCGCGTGGGGGTGCAGGGAGAAAACGCCGTGCAGGTCGGCCAGCGGCTGCTGCAGGAAATGGGCGGGCTGGCGGGTCTGCACCGCGCCAGCTTTGATGATGTGTGCCGCCAGCACGGGGTCGGTCCGGCCAAGGCGGCGCAGATCAAGGCAGCCATCGAGCTGGGCCGACGCCTGGCGGTTGAAGCCCCCGAAGAGCGCCCGGCGATCCACAGCCCGGCCGATGCAGCAGCGCTGATCCAGTTTGAGATGTCAGCCCTGGAACAAGAGGAACTGCGGGTCATCCTGCTTGACACACGCAACCGCGTGCAGCACATCGAGACCGTTTATCGCGGCTCCCTGAACGCATCCCAGGTGCGGGTGGGTGAAATTTTCCGCGCTGCGGTGCGGCGCAACGTGGCTGCCCTGATCGTAGCGCACAACCATCCCAGCGGCGACCCCACCCCCAGCCCCGATGACGCTGCCATCACCCGCGCCTTCGTCCAGGCCGGAAAGCTGCTGGATATCGAAGTGCTCGATCACCTGGTGATCGGGCGCGGGCGCTTTGTCTCGTTGAAGGAGCGCGGCCTGGGTTTTTAAATCAAATCGACGTCTGCCGGATGTGGAACCCCTGACCTTCTCCCCGGTACTTCTCCCAGGTATGCTGAACGCCCATCACCTCCGCGCCGCGCGGACCGCGCTGCAGCGCCTGGTACAGCTTCTCCAGACCCTGCCGCTCCCCCTCAGCCATCACCTCCACCGTTCCATCCCACAAGTTGCGCACCCAGCCGGTCAGCCCAAGCGTCACGGCCATATCGTGCACAAAATAGCGGAAACCCACTCCCTGCACGGTCCCTTCCACCACAGCATGCATGCGCGCCAGCTCAGTTTCTCCCACATCCACTCCTACGAATTGGCTGAACCTGCCAGGCTGCGCCGGCGGCCGCGCAGGCGGCTGGCGATTAACACGGCAGGCGCCGCCAGGACAGCCGCCAGCAGCACCAGCCAGGGCAGGAGCTTTTCCAGCGCCGCCAGCGCCAGGTTCTCATTGAGCTGATCCTTGCGCCACTCCCGCTCAAGCTGAGCCAGCGAAATGCCCAGGGCTTTTTGCACACCCTGTTCGCACTCCTCGCCGCGCGCATAGGCGCTGATTAAGCCCTGCACACCCTGCGATCCAAACCGGTCAAACAAGTAGCGGGTGAAAGAGGCCGATTCGGCATAGGCCAGCAGCGCCGGGGCTGATTCGGGCGGAAAGGCCTGGCACAAAGAGGCGATGGGCATCAGCCCATCGCTGCTCCGCGCATTCTCCAGCAGGATCTGGTAATCCGGGTTCGGGTACAGCTCCGCCGCCGAGGCAACCCCCTCCTGCAGCCAGATGGGCAAGTTGGTGATCGCCTGGCCCACCGCCTGGAACAGCATCAGGTGCATCATCTCGTGCGGCAGGCGCTGCTCCAGGCGCAGGGTCTGCTCAGGCCCCGCCGGGGCAGCCAGCACGATCACCCCCAGGCCTGGATCGGTATGAGCTGCGATCCACTCTTCTTCCGGCCGCGCCAGCGAGCTCTGCATATCTGCCGCAGTATCATAGACATAGATCATGACGTTCTGGACGGGATTGACCTGCAGCAGTTCCTGGATGTGCTCCTCGCCGCGGCGGGCAATATCCAGCACCGAACGGGCGTACTCCAGGTCGCCGGCATACCAGCGCAGTTTAAACGGCCCACGTTCCAACTCTCGCCACGAGAAACGGTTATCCTCGTAGCGATAAGTGCTGACTGGGCCGGTAAATGTCTCGCCATTCTCCAGCCTGACCTCATACCAGTAGGACAGGGTCGAAAAGGGCGGCAGCTCGTGATTGGAGATATCCAGGATGTACAGCAGGTTGTAATAGGTTTCCTGGGCATTAACCGTGACCGCCTCAACCTGCGGCTGGGCAGCGCCAGCCGGCTGGAGATGGATCACCGCCGACTCAACAGGTGAGTCGGTAAAGAGCCGGGCGCGAAAGAGAAGCTGCTCCCCAAAGACCGCCTCCACCGAGGCGTCTTCGATCCTGGCCTGCGCCCCGGCCTGGAGCGGCAGGGCCAGGCTGGCAGCCAGCAGGAATACGATCAGGACAAGGTTGCGCGGTTTCATACCTAGCTGAGGATAGCCATCAACGGGGTCAGCGTCAAGGGGCTGAGCAAAGTTGAGGCGAGGATCACAGCGGTGACAAAAGCCGGATCCAGGTCAAACTCGGTGGCCAGCACCGAATTGAGCACCGCCGAGGGCATGGCCGCCTCCAACACCCCTGCCTGCAGCGCCGGCCCGCGCAGCCCCCATGCCAGGCTCATCCCCACCGCGAGCAGTGGGGCGGCTACCAAGCGCAGAGCGCCCGCCGTGACCAACGGTGCGGTACGGAACGACCAGTTGGAATGGAGAAACTGCATGCCCAGCATGATCGCCATCCCCGGGATGGCCGCGTCTCCCAGCAGCTTAGACGTGCGCTCCAGGGGAAGGGGCACCTTCCAGCCCAATCCCAGCACCAGCAGGGCCAGGATCAGGGCATACAGGGTAGGCAGCTTCACCAGGTTCAGGGCCGCCTGCCGCAAGCTGAGCGAGCCCGTGGAGGCGATCACCGCCCCCAACGAGGTGTTGAGCACAGCGCTGGTGACAAAAAAGACGCTGGCATAGCTCAATGTGGCCTCGCCAAAGGCAAACAAGATTACCGGCAGGCCAAAGTTGCCGGCGTTCATGAACATGCTGGCGATCACCACCGCCGCCTGGGTGCGCCGGTCAAAACGCTGCAGCCTCCCCACCAGCCAGGCGATCAGGCCTACCACAACCATCAGCAGGCTGGCGAAGCCAAACATCTGGGCTACCTCGCCGCCCCGAAGCTGGCTGTGAACCAACAGATTAAAGATCAGGCATGGGGTGAAAATATAGAACGTAAGCTGCGAAACCGGGCGTGGGTTGATATCCAGGAGGCGCCCCACCAGATAGCCTGCCCCAGCAGTCAGGAAAATGGGCAGCAGGTTATTCAGAAACAGCTGGAGCAGGCCGATCAAAGCGTGAGGTCCCCATCTTCCTCATCTTTGCCCTGAGGCGCATCTTCATCATCTTCTTCCAGGAACTCCAGGTCGTCTTCAACAATATCAAAGAACGGGAGCGTTTGCATGTCTTCAGTAAAGGCCAGGTTATCCAGAGCCGACTCGATGAGATCCAGTTCGTCATCGTCTTCCGCTTCATCGTACATCTGCTGGAGCGCCTCCAGCACCCCCTCTCCACCGAGCTGGGAAAGCGACCAGGCGCTGGCCAGGCGGGTGTCCTGGTCGGGGTCATCCAACATCTGCAGCAGCATGGGCGCTGCATCGGCCAGTTCAAGTTCCCCGGCGGCGCGGGCCGCTTCTTTTCTCAGGGAAGGCGCTTCGCTTTCCAGCATCTCCAACACCTGCTCTTTCCAGGATGGATCGGCCGAGCGAGACATGGCATACAGGGCGCTGGCCACCCACTCCAGGGTATCGGTGTCATAAGCCCACTGGATCAGCCCCGGCACCTCCGGCCGGCTGGAATAGCCCAGCGCCTCCAGGGCGCTGCGGCGCACCGCCGCCTCGTCGCCGCTGGCCATCACCTTGAGCAGGCACTCTTCTATATTGTGCAGGGTGCGCTTCGGGATTTCATCGATCTCTCCCATGTAGATATAGGGCGCCAGTGCACCGGCAGCCGAGGCGCGCACCTCAGCCGCAGGGTCCTTGAGCGCCAGGTCGATGAGTTTAGGCGTCAGGCGCGTATCCTCATAATCCCAGAGCACACTGATCGCCCGCTGGCGTACTACTGGGTCTTCATCCTGGAGCGCAATCTGGCCCACCGCTTCGAAGGAAAGCAGCATGTCATCGTCGGCCATGCTCTCCATATCCTCCAGCAGCGACTGGCGGCGCCAGAGCGGAATGGACGGCCAGGCGGCTTTGAAACGGTTCAGCTCTTGCCCCTCCAGGTCAGACATGCGGTAGAGATAGAACGGGGGAAGCGGCTTATCCACATCCTTCAAGCCGGTTATCAGGTCATCCAGCGAGATCACAGGCGTTTTCTTGGTCATGGTCCAATCCAGTCCGGTCTGCACGTCAGGGGATTTGTATGGGGTTGATAAAGTCCTGCAGGTTGACATAAATCAGCAGCAGGATGAGCAGGGTGAAGCCAACCAGGTGGATGGCATTCTCATAGCGGGGTGGGATGCGCCGCCGGAACATGATTTCTGGCAGGATGAGCAGGATGCGCCCGCCGTCCAGGGCGGGGATGGGGAACAGGTTGATCACACCCAGGGAGATCGAAATGACCATGAAAAACCACAGCGGGCTGCGCACTTCCTGGTAAATGTCAAACATCCCTTTGTATCCCACGATGCGGCTTTCCTCGGGCGAGGCCTGGCCGCTCAGCAGGCGGAAGGGCAGCAGCAGGATGCCGCGAATATTCTCCGCGGTGCCCTCGACGCTGCGCCGAAACGCCAGGTCCAGGCTGATGGGCGCCCTGGGATGGGTCAGAACCACACCGATCGCCCCCTGGTTTGGGGGAGGCGGATCGCGGGGCACCAGCAGTACGGAAACGCGCTCGTCACCGCGCAGGTAAACCAGGGTGATCTGCTTGTTGGCATTGGCGGCGATCAGCGCTTTCAGCTTTTCGGTGCTGTCCACCACCTGCCCGTTGACCTCCATGATCTGGTCGCCAGCCTGGATCCCTGCGTCGTAGGCCGGGGAGCCATCCGCCACCTGCTGGATCAACACCTTGCTGGTCACCCAATCGCCCATGCTGTAAAAGAACATGACCCCCAGGGCGACGCCAACCAGCAGGTTCATCGCCGGCCCGGCAAACAGCACCACCAGCCGCACCCAGGGGCTGGCGGCGGCCAGACCGCCCTCCACTGCTGGATCATTCTCGCCCTTGGGGCGGACAAAACCGCCCAGGGGGATCCAGTTCAAGGTAAATTCGGTCCCGCTGAATTTGAACAGGCGGGTGATGCGCGGAGGAAAGCCGATGCCAAACTCCTCCACCTCCACCCGGCACAGGCGCGCGGCAATGAAATGCCCCAGTTCATGAACGACGATCAGGGCCGCCAGGCCCCCGATAAATTGTAAAAGCTGCACTGCAAAAGCTGTATCCATGTCTCAATTATAAAAGTTAACAATATAATGAATAGGGACACGCCGCCGTTCTAACGGATTTCTAACTCGCCTCCAGGCGAGCCGGGCCTCCGGGAGGGGCGGACAGCACATCTTCCACGCCGGGCAGCTCAGCCAGGCGGGTTTTCACCTGGATGGCATGGCTGGCTTCGCAGATCACATGCACATTCGGCCCGGCGTCGTTCGTATAACAGGCCGGGATGCCCCGGCGGCGCCATTCGATCACGGCGTGCATCACCGCCAGGGTGGCTGGCAGCCAGTACACCAGGCGCGGCGTGCTGGTCATCATCACCGCGTGCATCAGGTTGCTGTCCTGCTCCACCACGTCAGCCAGGGCAGCAAAATCGCGCTGCAGCACCGCACTGCGGCACAGGTCCAGGCGGCGTCCAGCATCGGCCACGCGGGCCGCCTGCAGCGGGCTGGTGTCCGCCAGGGCATGCCCGGCGGAGGAAACCACCTGCTTGTGCTGCTGGCTGACCACGGCGATGCAATCCACCAGGCACCAGTGCTCGGGCGGGGCGATGGAGAAGGCCACTGAGCTGCGGTCATCCTCGCCAGGCGCCCATTCCACGTAACCGCCGGGGACCGAGCGGCAGGCTGAGCCCGAGCCGCGGCGCGCCAGGCGAGACAGGTCCGCCTCATCGAGCTGCAGACCGGCGGCGGCGCTGGCTGCCAGGCTGAGGGCGGCGAAAGCAGCCGCTGATGAAGCAATCCCTGCGCCGGTGGGGAAATTGTTGTGGCTTTCCACCCGAGCGCAGAGCTGCAGCCCGGCCATGCCGCGCACCACATCCAGGAAATGGACCACCCGCTCCAAACCTGGGCCGCTGACCGGCTGGCCGTTGAGCTGCAGTGCATCGGCGGCCAGCGCGGGGTCAAAAACAACGCGGGTGCGCGTCTCCAGCCCGGCCAGGTTGAAGGAGATCGACCCGTTGGCCGGCAGGCGCAGCGCCTGGTCGCGGTTTCCCCA
>CAIQIV010000059.1 GCA_903871905.1 uncultured Chloroflexota bacterium
CCGACGATTATGACCATGACGGCCTGGCGGATTACCTGGATCCCGACAGCGATAACGATGGCATCCAGGATGGCAGCGAAGGCCTGGGAGACTCCGACGGGGATACCCTGCCCGACCGCTGGGAGTCCAACATCAACGATGCCGACGGCGATGGCCTCCTTGATTACCTCGACCCAGACAGCGACAACGACATACTGCTGGACAAAGATGAGGGCATGATCGACGGTGATAACGACGGCATCGTCGACCGCCTGGAGTCCAGCACTCGCGACACCGACGGCGACGGGGTTAAGGATAATCTCGATTCGGACGCCGACGGGGATGGCATTTCGGATAACGTTGAGGGCCTGGTGGATACCGACCTGGACGGCACGCCTGACCTGCGCGACCCCGACTCCGATGCGGATGGCATCCCCGACATCTCAGAAAACACCCAGGATGCAGACAGCGATACCATCCCTGACCGCCTTGAATCCAATATCGTGGATACAGATGGCGATGGGATCCGCGACTACCAGGATATCGACAGCGACAACGACGGCTTGCTGGACAGGATCGAAGGCTATGCCGACGGCGACCTGGATGGCATCCCTGACCGCCTCGAGTCAAACCTCCTGGATACCGATGGCGATGGGCTGGTCAATGCCCTCGACCCCGACAGTGATAACGACGGCATTCCAGATGGCAACGAACGCTACGCCGACAGCGATGGCGATGGCGTCCCAGACATCCAGGAACCCAGCTTCTCCGACCAGGACCAGGACGGGCTCCCTGATGTTCTGGACACCGACAGCGATGGTGACGGACAGCCCGACCAACGCCGGCAGCGCTCCCTGCACCTGGACTTTATCGGCCTCGGCCAGGGTGAAGTGCTCGTCTCTCCCACCAGCAGCCGCTTGGCCCTCTCCTCCACACTGGATGTCAATCCCGGCACTGCACTGACCCTCACCGCAGCCGCTCAAAACGGGTCCACCTGGATGGGCTGGGACGGCGCGTGCGCCGGGATCACCCCCAACTTTGACCCGCTCGGCATCCCCCTGGACCCTGCCGCCTCTCCCTGCCCGCTTATCATGCAGGAGAGCCAACTCGTCACCGTCACCTTCACCGCCGATGTCGCCATCACCCTGGCCTCACCCATGTCCAGTAGCGCCTTCGGGCAGTGGGTTCCCTTCACTTCCACCGTCGCCAGCACATCCGGCATCCCCACTGGCACCCTGCTCATCCAGGACGGTGGGTTCGCGCTGACCCAGATCAGTCTGTCCCAGCCGCCCAGCGCCACCCAGGCCCTGGCAGAATTGGTGACCAACACCCTTCCCGCAGGCAGCCATTCTCTTACCGCACTCTTCCCTGGCGACGGACTGCACACCCCCAGCCTCTCACCTGCCTTCAACCTGGACGTACTTGACCGCAGCCTGCTGCCGCTCACCGGCGCCATGAACATCCTGCTCAATGGAGATTTCCTCACCTACACCCTGGTGATGACCAACCCGGACCCCGAGTGCGTGCAGAATAACGTGATCATCACTGCTCCCCTCCCGGCAAATGTCGAACTGCTCTCTATCCAGGGCGGGCAGGCTATCACTACTTCCAGCTACCTCTCCAGCATACGCTCGGTTAATTTGGAAAACAACTCCGGTTTTGTTACCTCGGGGGTGATCCCATCCATACTCCCAGAAGCTGCTTACTTCATGCAGTGGACAGCGCGCATCCTTGTCCCCCAGGCGGATTATGAAATCCCAGTCTATGCTGCCAACGACTCAGCCCAGGAAGCCCAGGTTCAGACCAGCCTGACCGCCTCAACCGGTGTCACCTTGCAGGCTTCAATGGTCACATCTGCCCTGCAGCAGTGGGTCACCTTCACCGCCACACTTTCCACCCCAGGCGGCACCCCAACCGGTACAGTGATCTTCATGGACGGTGCAGCGGATCTGGCTACCGTCCCGGCGGCCATCATCTCTGGCTCCACCAACTCCGCTGCTTCCCTGCACATCAACTCTCTCCCATCCGGTGTTCACAGCCTGAAGGCCGTCTACCTTGGCGATGGCGATAACTTACCTGGCGCTTCAGATCTCCTGTCCTACACCGTCTCTGACATGCTGCTCTCCCCGCTCCAGGGTTCACTGGATATCTTGCTTGTCGGGAATACCATCACTTACTCCCTATCCATTACCAACACCGACCTCAACCAGGTGCAGAATTCCGTGATTATCACCGCCAATTTGCCCGCTGGCATCGATGGACTGCTGGTCCGCGGGGGAAAAACCGTTCAAGGGACTGATACATCCTTCATTGCCTCCGATCCCATCCCCAGCCTGCTGCCAGGGGCAGCCTACCACATGCAGTGGTCTGCCCAAATTCTCACCTTCCAGGAAGATTACCAGACCACTGTGCAGGCTGCCAGCGATTCAGCCGAACTTGTCCAACTGGCAACCCACTTCACCGCTGACACCCAGGTTTCACTGGTCCCAACGATGGATCACAGCGCCTTGAACCAGTTGGTGTTGATCACCGCCAGTGTTTCAACTCATATGGGGATTCCTCTCGGGGAGATCACCCTTTACGATGGCGAGATCAAGATCGGCGCCATGGCACTATCCAGCGATGAGACCGGGCACACCGGCACCGCTGTACTGCCAGTACGCCTCGCCACACCAGGCGTCCATTCTATCCATGCCAGCTACCCTGGCAGCCAGCAGCACCTTGGAGCGAATTCTGTACCGGTCCCGGTCGAGGTCGACTCCCGCACCCTCTCACCCCTCTCGGGCGCCATCCGGACCGACTTCACCGGGCGCCTGATCACCTACACCTTGACCATCTTCAACCCCGACCCGCTCTACCCTCAGAGTAATGTTGAAATCACCTCCACCCTGCCGGCTGAGGTGGATATCATTGTCATCACAAACGGCGCAGTGGTCACCTCCACACCCGGATCCAGCTATGTCTACTCCGGCGTCATCCCCCACCTTCAGCCAGGTCAGGAATTTGTTCTCTCCTGGACGGTACGCAATCGCGCCTTGATCGGCAACTTCTTGACCCACGCCTATGCCTGGAGCGACTCGTCCACCCTGGACCTGGCCGACAACACCGGCGGTCTTTACCGCATCGGCCTCATCGCCAGGTTGAACCGCCACCCTTCGCTCCCTTAACCTTCAGGCATTGAAATCCGCATACTCCACCTTTGACCCCGAGACCCGGTTCTCAGGGTCTTTGGTTTTCATGTTGATGCAAATGTTGACGTTTTGTTGACGTTCCTGTCACACCTCCGTTGTATCATATCGACATTACACGGCAAGACCGTGAACACAAATACAATTCGACGAATACAGAAGGAGTTTCGCCATGTCCTGGAATATTGATACTTCCCACACCCAGATTAACTTTTCAGTGCGCCATATGATGCTGTCTACGGTACGCGGTCGTTTTGAGAAATTCAGCGGCTCGGTTGATCTGAACGAGACCACCCCCAGCCTGTCCACCGTCAATGTGCAAATTGACACCGCCAGCATTTTTACCAATGAAGAGAAGCGCGATGGTCACCTGCGCTCGGCAGATTTCCTTGACTCGGAAAAATATCCATTTATGACCTTCAAGAGCACCCGTGTTGTGCAGCAAGACGCCACCCACGCCCAGGTCTATGGCGATCTGACTATCCGCGGCGTCTCCAAGGAAGTCAAGTTGGAGGTTGAGTTCCTGGGGAAACAAAAGGCGCCCTGGGGCGTCACTGTCGCCGGTTTCTCTGGCAAAACCGCCATCTCGCGCAAGGAATGGGGCCTGACCTGGAACATGGCCCTGGAGACCGGCGGCGTGCTGGTCGGCGACGAGATCAAGATCGATATCGAGCTGGAACTGGTCGAGCAGCCCGAAATCCAGGTCGCCGGAACCGCCTAGCCCGAGAATGTACAGCATTCTGGCATCTTTTGCCCACCCTGATGATGAGGCCTTCGGGGTGGGAGGTTCTATCGCCCGCTATGCTGCGGCTGGCATTCCGGTGACCCTGGTGTGCGCCACGCGCGGCGAGGTGGGTGAAATCTCCGACCCTGCGCTTGCCACCCCGGAAACGCTTGGGGAGGTTCGTGAAGCTGAACTGCGTTGTGCAGCCAGCTCGATCGGCGTCAAGGACTTATTCTTCCTGGGTTACCGGGATTCCGGCATGGATGGATCACCCGATAACCAGGATCCAAGAGCCTTTATAAACCAACCAGCCAATATTGTGATTCCTCAACTGGTCGCTATCTTGCGCCATCAGCGCCCGGATGTGGTCGTCACTTTTGAGCCTTTCGGCGGCTATGGTCACCCGGACCACATCGCCATTCACAAACATACGGTAGCCGCATTCCATGCCGCTGCCCGGCCTGATTACGCCACCGAGTTAGGCGCTCCCTGGCAAGCGCAGCGCCTGTTTTACACTGCCATTCCTCGCTCATTCTTTTTGAAAATGAAGAAAATGCTGGACGAAGCCGGCCAGGACACGCGGGAATTTGAGCGTTTTGAGCGAAATGAAGCCGGTTGGCCGGACGACCAGGTGAATGTGACCCTGGATGTGCGCCAATCTGTGGACGCAAAATGGGATGCATTGGAATGCCACCGCACGCAGTTTGGCCCAGGGAACCTGTTCCGCCGCCTGCCGGATACACAGTTAAAACTACTGATGAGCCAGGAACACTTTGCCCTGGCCTGGCCAGAACCTTCCCCAGGGATGCGCCTTCCAGACCTGCTGTCAGGACTGAACTCCTGAATAGCTCAGGCCTCATCCAGCTCCAGGCCAACTGGCTTTGAGTCCGGGTCAGGGTAACAATAGCTTGTCAGACTTATGCTTTTGATGGAATTACCCCTGCCCAAATTTCTGGGCAGGGGAAGTTAGGTTTAACATCCAGGTTTCATAGTTTGGTGTAAAATCCATTCATGCAGGCGATCGTGTCCTTGGTAGATCCCCATGCTTCGATTTATATCCAGGACTTGTGGAGTGAGTTAGCCTCATCCTTTGGCCTGCATGGCATCTACCAGACTCCTTTTCCCCATATTTCCTATCACGTTGCAGAAAGTTACCAGGACGCCTGGAACGACCCGGTATTTAGGGTAATGAGACAGCTTGCTCAACATACCCATCCGTTCACCGTTTCCAGTTCTGGATTGGGCATGTTCACCGGACCTGGCCCGGTGCTGTATATCCCAATCGTGCGCACTCAGGCGCTTGCCTTGCTTCACCAGCATATCTGGGAGGCCCTGGAACCGTATTCTCACGGTGCGGTTCAGCACTACCATCCGCAGGCCTGGCTGCCGCATATTTCCCTGGCATTGGATGACCTGGACCACAAGCAGCTTTCCCAGGTCATACTGAAGTTCAGCAGCAGGTCGTTCACTTTGGAAATGAAATTGAACAACCTGTGTATGTTTATTGAGACGTCCAGTGGATACGAGCCTCGGGTCTGCCTGGATTTTGAAGCGGAGGATGATAATGGATTGGTCGATCCGGGCGTTATCGCGCCATGAAATTTCAAGGATTTGGGAAATTGACCGGCAGGAAGTGATCGATGCCGTGTACCATGTCCAGGACGGGCAGTTGATCCTCACGCCTGAACGATACGACATGCGTAGCTGGCCTGCTGGAAAAGCTGAGCAATATTCCCCCTTTCTTCTAGATTGCCTCGACCAGGGTGGCGTCATCTGGGCCGCCTTTTCTGGGGAGGTTTTGATCGGCGTAGCGGCATTAGAATCCCGCTTCATCCTATGGGAAAAAGACGCTTTGCAGCTTAAATTCCTGCACGTCAGCCGCGACTGGCGCGGCGTCGGGTTGGGAAAAACCCTGTTTGAATACTGTGCGACACAAGCGCGCCAGTGGGGAGCAAAAAGGCTGTATATCTCCGCTACCCCCTCGCAGCATACCGTGGACTTCTATCTGCGCCAGGGCTGCACCCTGGCTCGCGAGATAGACCCAGACCTTTTCTCGCTGGAGCCAGAAGATATCCACCTGGAGTATTCATTGACCATTCCTACCCTGAAGACCCGGCAAATCATCCTGCGACCGATAACCCCTTTCGATGCTGCCATTCTCCATCATGTTTATCAAGAGGAGGGAGTGCTGCGTTATTTTCCCAACACGATCCCGCCTCCGCTGGAGCGGATTGAACGTTGGATCACCAATCAGCAATTGCATTGGAGCGAATACGGCTGCGGAAATTGGGCAATCCTTCCCCAGGGTGAATTTGAAATCATTGGTTGGGGTGGTCTGCAGTATCTGCCAGAAACGGGCGAGACAGAGGTTGGTTTCCTGCTAAACCGCCCCTGGTGGGGGCGCGGCTTTGCCACAGAGATTGCCTGCGCTTCCATAAGATATGGTTTTTTACACCAATCCCTGGAACGGATTATTGCCCTGGTGTTCGAACAGAATTATGCCTCTCGGCGAGTGCTCGAAAAATGCGGGCTGCGCTATCAGGAT
Organism: uncultured Chloroflexota bacterium; assembly: GCA_903871905.1. Classification (GTDB taxonomy): domain Bacteria; phylum Chloroflexota; class Anaerolineae; order Anaerolineales; family UBA4823; genus CAIQIV01. The sequence continues at coordinate 6,437 of CAIQIV010000059.1, forward strand.
CGAAAGGTCTATTTTGGCGTTGAGCTGCTGCGTTACTGGATAGACTACGATGAATTTATCACCCGGGTCTTTTAACATAGTCTGCCCCAGGCTCATGATAACCATAACAGCGGAGGCTGGCACCATAAGCCAGCCTCCGCTGTTATCATGTTCTTTCCAGGTATACCCTTAAGCCAAGGGGTTCAATATCAGCATCTGCCAGGCAGTCGTTAACCACCCTGGGCCTGGTCCCGCCAGCCGCGCAGCACGCGGTAAAGTCCTTCCGCAGTAACGATCGGATCAGGTCCCGCGGGCAGGGTCACCGGGTGTGCAACAAAGGCATAGTTCTGCGGTCCGCCTAACCCACCGTGATGACTGACCTGGTCCTCAAAACCACACATCTCCTGGGTCTGCGGATCATACACCGTGTTGACCAGGATATCCGGGCAGTTATCGAAGCTGGTTTCCCGCTTCAGATGGCGCGCCGCATTGGGTCCGTAAGTTGCCAGAGGATTTGTCCCTTCCACCCGGTCGTCATCCAGGAAATAGAAGCCGTTCTTTCCAAGCACCGTGGACCCATTCTGGCTGGACTTGACCAGGATAAAGCCAACCCCGGGGTGCTGCACCAATCCCACCAGCAAGTCCGGGTAAGCTTCAGATATCTCTTCCAGGGTTTGACGCTGTTCCTTCCCAGTAAAGTAGATCAAGCCCGCGCTGCCCGAACCCATCACCACAACTTTGCTCTTCCGAGCTTTCTCATTGTCCTCTTCTTGACCATGCGCCTGCACCATCCCGGCATCAGTCTTGTTTTTCAACATGCTGCGCAGCATCCTGGCTGTGCGCGTATCCTCATTAATCGACTGGGTCAAGACAACATTGATCTTCTCCCAGGTCTCATCGGTCCCCTGTGCTGCGTAAACATCGCCTGATCCTTTCATCAGTCCATCCACCAGGTTTTCAAGGGAGACGCCATATGCGTTTTGAAAGGTCAAGCCCAGGGTCTGCCCATGATCGGACAGCAACACAATGTGGTATGGGCGCGGCGCGCTTTGAGCAGCCCGGTGCAGGCGCGCCAGGTAGCGGTCCACGTCATACAGTGCTTCGAATACCTCAGGGGAAGTCATCCCAGCAAAGTGCGCCAGGTCATCATACCCGGCATACAGAGCATACACCGCCGGAACACCGCGCAGCATATCGCTGATCACCATAAAAGTCGCCAGGTCCTGCATGAGCGGTCCCATGAAGCCGCGCAGGAACGCATAGAAGGGGCCGCGAGATTTCACCCGGTATTTATCTTTGCGCCGCTTCTGCTGCCAGGCCTGGACCCATTCTTTGACCACCTCAATGATAAACCTGGATATCAACCGTGCCAGAATATATGGACTGAACAAGTAAAAATAGAAACCGGGGCCGCGTTCGTGCTTGCTGTCCATGACTGTGCTCATGGTCAGGATGCTTTCGGTAGCATCCCCCGAGAACATGTTGCCGCGTGATGCCCCACCGTCCGAAAGGAGTCCTCGACCAGTAGACAGGGTGCGCTCGATCATCTGGGCATCGCGTGGATCCCCTGACATCACAATACGTTGTTGGGCGCGATCCCACCACCGATATGCCGGCACATTCCAATTGTTGCCCATCAGGATCCCAGTCTGCATGGCGCCCGTCTGGCTGGTAAAATCCGTCTCCCAGCCGGTGATGGTATATTTTCCTTCATCCAGCCAGCTCTTCAAAAACGGCATGTGACCCTCGGCAACTGCCCGGCGCAGCAAAGCTTCGCCGAGGCCGTCGATCTCAAAGAAAATAAAACCTGGCTGGTCAGATTTGATCTGCTTGCCTTTCTTCTTTACCATGCGCGCCGTGACGTTCCGGTCAAAGCTGGCATCCTCATCCAGCGAAAGCACCGCCCCCAGTATGGCGTTGACCACGCTCAAGGTCACAGTGATCCACAAGGCAGTCGAAAGGCTGTCAATCGCAACACCCGGAATCAAGTCGCCAAAGACAAACATCACCGCCAACCCGGTCAGCAGGAAGGTAAAAATCGGGTAGAGAATCACCGGCAGCCAGGAGAAGAAGTTGATGAATACCAGCCAGAAGATCGCCTGGGCCAGGGTGAAACCCACCGCAGCCAGCATCCCCGTGAGCAGCGAATCCACCTGCAGCCCCGGCAAGAATCGCTGAAGAAGCAGCAGCGTCAATCCCTGCACTACCAAAATGGACACTGCCTGAATAATCCTGCCAAGGCTAATATTGATTTTCATCTCTCTCTCTCCGTTGCGGTTATATTACAGTTTTCACGTAATTGTAATGCTCATTACAGTATACACTGGAAAACCAATTTCCATAAGGGATAAAAGGTGAAATTGGATATTGAAAATCCTTATCATAATTGAGCTTTATTTGAAGAACCAAAATCCGTGCAATGATCGTTCCACTCAGAGCACTATTATGGCGTAAAATGAGGCTGGAAATCAGCGCCAGGCATAGCAAAGAAGAAGGACTCTTGCACATGGTTAATAAATATGTCATTGGGATTGATTGCAGCACAACCGCCAGCAAAGCTATCGCCTGGGACATCCATGGTAAAGCTGTTGCCGAAGGACGAGCGTCTTATCCTCTTTTGCAGCCGCATTCCACGTGGTATGAACAGAACGCCGAACAGTGGTGGAGCGGAACCTGTTCTGCTTTGAAAGACCTTTCTTCAAAGATAGATATCGCCATGGTGGAGGCGCTGGGAGTCACACACCAGCGCGAGAGCTTTGTCCCGGTCAACGCACAGGGATGCCCGGTTCGAAATGCCATCCTGTGGCTGGATGAGCGCAGCCGGGATCAGGTCGATTTCCTGGTCAACACATTCGGCGGTGCCATCCTACACCAGATCACTGGGAAACCGCCCGCGGTGACTCCTTCACTCTCTAAGATCATCTGGTTGATCCAGAACGAGCCGGATGTCATCCAGCGCAGCGCAAAGTTCCTGGATGTCCACGCTTTTCTAATTCATCGCCTGACCGGGGAATTTCGCACCAGCCTGGCTTGCGCCGACCCCATGGGCCTGGTGGATATGCAAGCCCGCGCCTGGTTCAGCCAGCTCATCCTCGAGCTGGGTCTGCGTCTGGACCAGTTCCCCGACCTGGTCTCGCCGGGGGAAGTCATCGGCTACGTCAGCCGGGCTGCGGCAAGCGAGACTGGTTTGCCCGCCGGCCTGCCGGTCATCGCCGGCGCCGGGGATGGCCAGTGCGCCGGCCTGGGAGCCAACGCCGGCAGCGGACGGGCATATCTGAATCTTGGCACCGCCGTGGTCAGCGGCGCATACAGCCCCGCTTACACCACCAGCCCGGAATTTCGCACCCTGTACGCCCCGATCCCTGGGAGCTACTTCCTTGAAACGGTGCTGCGCGGCGGCGTCTTTACCGTGAACTGGTTCGTGGAGAAATTCGCCAGCGACCTGGGCAG
>CAIQIV010000060.1 GCA_903871905.1 uncultured Chloroflexota bacterium
CGCTCCCTTTATTTGATGATCGCAGTGGAATTGCTGTTCATGGCCATCGGGTTGGCGGTCCTGTGGCAGTTTGCCAATGCCTTCAGCCGCCCGATCCAGTCGGTTGTCAATCTGTTAAGCTCCCTCTCATTGGGAAATATCAAGCAGGATATCCCGGAAGCGCTTCAGCGCCGTATGGATGAAATTGGAAACCTGGCAAGATCGGTTCATTCGCTGGTTGAATATATGCGGGAGATGGGCGGGGCTGCCCGGACGATCTCCCGCAACGACCTGACCGTGTCCATTGTATCCAAGTCGGAGGAAGATGAATTGGCAAATGCGTTTCACCAGATGACTGAAAGCCTTCGCGGCGCCGTAGGGCAGGTTGGGGAGAATGCAGGTTACCTTAAATCCGCCTCCGGGCAGCTCGCTTCAGCAGCCAGCCAGGCCGGCCTGGCAACCACGCAGATCAGTATGACGATCCAGCAGGTAGCCAAGGCTACCCAAGATTCGACCCTGGCTGTCACAAGTACCGCATCGACGGTGGAGCAGATGGGGCGTTCCATTGCAGGGGTGGCCAGGGGTGCCCATGAACAGGCGGGAGCAGTCAGCCGGGCATCGGAGATCACAGCCCAGATCAATAGTGCTATCCGGCAGGTGGCTCAAAATGCCGCTGCCGTGACCGCCGATTCGGCCGCTGCCGCCGAGGCCGCCCGCAAGGGTGTCAAAACGGTTGACCAGACCCTTGCCGGAATGCAGAGTATCAAATCGAAAGTCGGGGCATCTGCTGATAAAGTGCAGGAGATGGGCAAGCGCTCCGGTGAAGTTGGCGTCATTGTGGAAACAATTGAAGATATTGCTTCTCAGACCAACTTGCTGGCGCTCAACGCCGCAATAGAAGCCGCCCGGGCGGGTGAGCATGGCAAGGGCTTTGCCGTGGTGGCGGACGAAGTGCGCAAGTTGGCAGAACGGTCCTCGCTGGCGACCAAAGAGATCAGCGGGCTGATCAACGGTATCCAGAAAACGGTGGCTGAAGCCATGCGGGCCATGGAAGAAGGATCGAAGGAGGTGGAGCTGGGCGTGATGAGTGCTAACCAGGCCGGGGATGCCCTCTCCGAGATCCTGGATGCGGCTGAGGCGGTGAACAAGCAGGCCCAGCAGGCATCTGAAGCCAGCGCGCTGATGAAAGCCTCGGCTGACGAGCTGGTGGGAGCAGTTAACCTGGTATCAAGTGTTGTTGAAGCAAACACGACCGCCACCCAGGAGATGGCAACTGAATCCAGCGAGGTATCCCAGGCTATCGAAGGGATTGTCAGCGTCAGCGAGGAGAACAGCGCTGCCATCGAGCAGGTCAGCGCCAGCGCGGAGGAGATGAGCGCCCAGGTTGAGCAGGTCACGGCCTCGGCTCATTCTTTGGCAGAGATGGCCCAAAGCCTGGCAGAAATTGTGTCACAATTCAGATTACAGGACCGCCGGGACTCCTGAGCTGTGATAGAAGAAAGGGGAATGCATTACCGCCTATGACTGCGGAGGTGCTAATCTCCTGCTGTGCTTTCGGACAATGGTATCATGGGACGTTTCTGGAAGGCAAATGGCAGGAAGAATAGCAGGATGAAAGCAAACCCGAGTCCCAGGATGATGGGAATGTACCATGGCCAGGGCGGAAGGGCGTCCAGCAGGCTGGCAGTGGGGGGCTTGCGGGCAATGAACATGTAATTGCTTCCCACCAACCAGTTCACAACACCGACAAAAGCTGTGTAGACCAGACTGCCCAGCATGACCCGCCGCACGGAAGCCCAGGTTGGGCGCATACCTTCAACAACGGTCATGTAGATTGGGATGCTGACCAGCAGGCCGTGCGAGATCATGGTTTGGAAGAAGCGGAAGTGGGGAAATCCGTAGATGCCGGCATCAGGTGTCAGCAGGGCCTGGAGTGCTCCCGCTATGCCGATCAGGTAGGTAAATTCATAAATGCGGTAGCTGCGGGTGACCAGCATGACAGCCCCGGTCCAGACCATGATACTGCACAGGTGCAGCGGCAGCATGGTTTGCACCGTCCACTGGCCTGTGAGTGCATTCCAGAGGTGCCAG
>CAIQIV010000061.1 GCA_903871905.1 uncultured Chloroflexota bacterium
GTGCAGCCATCGGCTTGATTGCCGGGCCTGCGCTGCTGGTGCCGGCGGCGGTTGGCGCCCTGGTGGGCGGCCTGGTGGCCAAGCTGCGCGATTCGGGCTTTTCCGATGAGCGCTTGAAAACCCTGGGCGAGAACCTCAAGCCTGGCTCGTCGGCCATCGTGGCGGTGGTAGAGCACCGCTGGGTGGCTGAGGTGGAGAAGGCCATGGCCGAGGCAGGCGCCGACGCGGTGACCGCAGCCCTGGGCGCGGATATTGCAGCGCAGCTTGAGGCGGGGCACGAGGTTGCCTTTACCGCCATTTCTTCGGAAGAGGGCTTCAGCGCGGCGCGCGTGGCTGGCGGCGAAGATTCCATTGAAGGCGGCAAGATCGTGGTGGATGACAGCGGTGTGTACGGCGGGCGCTTCTTTGCTACTCCGGAAGGCTTCGTGGTCGAGGGCGTGGCGGCAAACGAGGAAGGCGTGGAATACGTGGCGGCGGCTGGCCTGATCGAGGAGCAGGCTGGCGAGACCGAGGCCCCCAAGGCTGAGGGCGAGGCGGAAGCCCCCAAAGCTGAAGAACAGGCCGAGGCCCCTAAGGCCGAATAGGCGGCTGAGGGCAAAGAGCCTGCCAGATGAACAGCGGGCAGGCTGAAGCCCAGTTCAGTCATGAGCTGATCGGATACAGGAGTTAGCATGTCACACCTGATTGTACTGACTTTTGATGATACCGTGCAGGCCGGGGAGGCATACGACGCGGTCAAAAAAGCCAAAAGCGAGGGGTATCTGAAGCTGGATGATGCGGCGGTGATTGTCAAGCAGGAGTCGGGCAAAGTGGAGGTCAAGAACCAGTTGGATGTCGGCGTCAAATGGGGGGCGGTTGGCGGCGGTATGCTGGGCCTGCTGCTGGCCAGCGTGTTCTTCCCCCTGGCCGGCCTGGCTATCGGTGCGATCGGCGGCGCGCTGGTTGGCAAATCCTTGGACCTGGGCGTGGACAAAAAATTTGTCAAGGAAGTCACCGAGACACTGAAACCCGGCTCATCTGCGCTTTTCCTGCTGGTGGGCGAGGCTAACCCGGATGTGGCGATTGGTATTTTGCGTCCTTTCCAGGGATCAATTTACCAGACGTCGCTGCCGACCGAGGCCGTTGAAGCGCTGCAGGAAGCGCTCAAAAGCAAGGAATAGGGAGTCCGCGGGAGGCTTATCCGCCCGCTGACTCAAAATCCAATATATTGATGGAGGTTTTTACTTTATGGCAACACTCACCGTACTCAAGTTCTCCTCCCCTGAAGGGGCTGAGAAAATGCTGGACAAGATCAAAACGCTGCAAAAGTCTGAGCTGATCAAACTGGAGGATGCAGCGATCGTGACCTGGCCGGCGGGCAAGAAGGCCCCCAAGACCAAGCAGCTCACCAACCTGGCTGGCCTGGGCGCCCTGGACGGGGCGTTCTGGGGCATGCTGTTTGGCATGATCTTCTTGGTCCCCTTCTTTGGACTGGCGATTGGGGCAGCCATGGGCGCTCTGAGCGGCTCGATGGCGGATTACGGCATCGACGATGATTTCATCAAGAAGACCCGCGCCCAGGTGACGGAAGGCACCTCTGCCCTGTTTCTGATGACCAGCCACGCGGTGGTGGATAAGGTCGCTGAAGAGATGAAAGGCGAGGAGTTTGAGCTGATCGCCTCCAACCTGACCAAAGAGCAGGAAGAGCAGTTGAAGACTGCTTTCGCAGGCGAGTAATCTGGTATAAGCCGGGAGCTGGCCCTGCCAAAGGCCAGCTCCCGGGTAAGGCCCAGTTTTCATTGTTTCAACTATTCTGTTTGAGGAGAGAAAAGCATGTCTGCAGAAGCAATGTCATTTGAAAGCCGGCAGTCGCCCTGGTGGCTGATGCTGATCAGCGGTATTTTGAGCGTGATCATCGGCATCTTATTGCTGACCACCCCGGCGCGCACGGTCTATACCCTGGTCCTGGCCCTGGGCTTTTACTGGATTTTCTCCGGCATCTTCACCCTGGTGGCCATGTTCATGGATCACACGGGCTGGGGATGGAAGCTGTTCTCGGGCCTGCTCAGCATCATTGCGGGTGTGGTTATCCTGCGCTACCCATTGATGAGCGCGGTGACCGTCCCGTCGATTATGGTCCTGCTGCTGGGTATCCAAGGGATCATCGTTGGTATTCTTGGCCTGATCATGGCCTTCAAGGGCGGCGGCTGGGGTGCGGGCATCCTGGCGGCGTTAAGCCTGATCTTTGGCGCCATCCTGATGGCAAACTTTGCCAACCCTGCCATGGTGATCACACTGGTGTGGGTCACCGCCTTCTTTGCCCTGGCCGGCGGCATCGTCCAGATCATCCAGGCGTTCCGCTCAAAGTAAACAGCACGCATCACAGCACTGATCAGGGCTGTCCAAACACCGGACAGCCCCTTTTTGTATCAGCATCCTGGCTGTGCCAGTTCGTAGTCTTCCCCATTAGTCCACAATTCATGCTCGCTCAAATCGAGATCGTCGTTCCACGAGATTCCATACCCGCCTGGATCGACCTGCACCGCCTTAAAAAAAGCCTCGTTGTTGAGCAGTTGGAATCTTTCTCTATGCAGCAACTGGCTGCAGTCATAAAGTTTTAGCACTCCGTTGGCAAATTTTATCAGCAGTCGTTTTTCTCCGAGTGGGTTAACCGATTGAATTTTTGGCGTACCCATTTTCTTACTCCAGGCCAGGCAGGCGCTTGTATTCGCTGCTCTGCCACATCTTCAGCAATTCTTGCTGGTATAACGCGGCCCATTCGATAACCAGCTTTTGCGCCCTTGATGGCAAATCGCCTTCTATCATTTCTAATGTTTCGATATCGAAGACTGCATTGAATTCACCGTAAACGGCATGGAAATGGGGGATTCCATGTTCGCTTTGGCTGAAATACATTTTGATGATGATCCCGTAGAACCGGGCAATGACAGGCATACCAGCTCCTTTTCCGATATTCATAGTATAGCATGAAGAATACGTGCGGTGTCTTTTAAAAATAAAAACAGGGTGCGGGGTGCAGTCAGCACAAGATCGCAGGCCGAGGATTGTGTAATCTGGTACAATTAATTGCAGTTGGGGCGGTCGCGCAAGGCGCTGGTGAGCTGAGGCTGACTGGCCTGACTTTTGGAGGTTGCAATGATTGATCTGAGCAAGATGGATAAGAAGTCCCTGGCGCGGGTGTTTGATTACTCGATCCTGCCCAAGGACACCCAGGAGGACGCTATTCGCAAAGGCTGCGCCCTGACCCGCCAGTACCGGTTTGCGGCGTTTTATGCCAGCAGTCCTTTCTGGGCGCCGGTGATTAAAGAGGAATTGGCGGATTATCCCGACATCGAGATCGGCACTGGGATCGCCTTTGCCTGGGGCAGCCAGACGCCCAGCGTCAAGGCCTTTGAGACCGAAGAGGCGGTGCGCCTGGGCTGTACGGCGGTGGATATCTGCATGAACGTCGGCGCCCTCAAGGATAGGCGCTATGACGTGGTGAGTGAAGAGCTGCGCCTGTTCGTCCGGGCGGCGGGCAGTGCGGTCACCAAATGCATTATCGAGACCTGCTTCCTGACCGACGATGAGATCGCCGCCGCCTGCAAGCTGATCCAGGAGGCCGGTATCCAGTATGCCAAGACCTCCTCCGGGCAGTTTGAGGGCCCCACCCTGGAGCAGTTCATGGTCATGCGCCGCACCCTGGAGGGCAGCCGGGTCAAGCTGAAGGTGGCTGGGGTCAAGTTCCCCCGCCCGCAGAACGCCTATGTCTTCCTGCTGGCGGGCGCCGATCGCATTGGCACGCGGGATGCCCCGGCGATCATCGAGTCGCTGGACCTGCTGCGCCAGATCGGCATGCTGCCTCCCTACCAGCCTTAGCCGGGCGTTTTATTGCAAGGAGGTTGAACATGGCTCAATACTTGGCGGGTGTAGATGTCGGGACAACGGGGGCAAGGTGTGCGCTGGTCGATCTGCAGGGCAATATCGCTGCCAGCGCCTACCGCGAGTACGGGGCGGTCTATCCCAGGCCGGGCTGGGTCGAACAGGACCTGGAGCATTTGATGGCCCAGACCATGGCGGCTTGCCAGGCGGCCATCCACGGCTCGGGGATTGACCCGCGGGAGATCGCTTCGGTCGGGTTTTCTACCCAGCGCTCGGTGACCATCCCGGTAGCGCAGGATGGGGCGCCGGTGCGTCCCATGCTTTCCTGGCAGGACGCCCGCACCGGGGCGGAAGTCGCCGATATGCTCAAGCTGATCGATGCCGGGAAGTATTATGACGCCAGCGGCATGCCGATGGGCACCACCTGGGTGATCACCAAGGTGCTGTGGATGCGCAAAAACGAGGCTGAGCGTTATGGCAGGACGTTCAAGTTCATCCAGAACCAGGATGCGGTGCTCAAGGCTTTTGGCGCGGATGACTATTATACGGATATGTCCGACATGGCCTTCTACGGGGTGTGGGACGTGGGCGGCGTGCAGTGGGACCGGGAGCTGTGCGAGCTGTTCGGGGTCAGCCCCGGGATGTTTGGCAGGCCTACCCCGGCGGGCACGCGGGTTGGCTCGATCCCGGCGGCGGTGGCCGAGAAGACCGGTTTTGCCCCTGGCACCCCGCTGTGTGTGGGCGCCGGCGATCAGAACTGCGGCGTGGTGGGCATGGGCTCGATCCGCAGCGGCATGGCCACGGTCACCCTGGGCACCGCCGGGCTGGCGATCCTCTCGCTGGACCGGCGCATCCCGGGCTTTGGCGGGATGATGATCACCAACCATGCCGTGCCGGGCATGTGGGAGATGGAGGGGCTGTCCAACGCCGCCGCCAGCTCGTACCGCTGGTTCCGGGATGTGATTGGCACGCAGGAGAAGGAGGCCGAGAAGGCGGGCGGGCGCAGCGCCTATGAGGCTCTCAACGACCTGGCGGCGCAGGCGCCGGCGGGCAGCCGGGGGCTGCTCTACCTGCCCTACCTGGGCACGGCGGCCACGCCGCGCTGGAACGCCAACGCCCGCTCGGCGTTCATTGGCATGTCCTTCGCCCACGGGCGGGCGGAGATGACCCGCGCCGTGCTGGAGGGGGTGGCGCTGGAGGTGCGGGATATGATGGAAGGCTGGCTCAAGGCCGGGGTGGAGATCAGCGTGCTGCGCCTGGGCGGCGGGGCGACCAAGTCGGCGCTGTGGAACCAGATCCAGGCGGATGTCTACGGCCGCCCGGTGCAGACCTTGAAGGTGGGCGAGTCGACCGTGCTGGGGGCAGCGCTGCTGGGCGGCGTTGGGGCGGGCGTGTTCCGCTCGATCGAGGAGGGGGTGGAGGCGCTGGTCCAGGTCACCGGCGAGGTGGAGCCAGATATGAAGAACCACGCCCTGTACGAGGACCTGTACCAGGCGTACGTCAAAGCCTATGAAGGGCTGTCGGGCGGCGCCTTTGACGCGCTGGTCGAGATCCAGTCCCGGTAATGCGGGAATTTCCATCGATGAAGAGGATAAAAATTTCTTATCCTCTTCATCGATGTTTATTTTCTCGCTTCAGCGGGCAAACACCACTTTCCCGTTAAAGATAGTCATGTGCACCTGGACGCCGGCGATCTCCTGCGGGGGGATGGCGAAGAGATCCTGCTCCAGCACTACCAGGTCGGCCAGCTTGCCGGGGGCCAGGGAGCCAAGATCGGCCTGGCGCCCGGCGGCGCGGGCGGCGCCCATGGTGTAGCCCCATACCGCCTGTGGCACGCTCAGGCGCTGCTCGGGGAACCAGCCCCCGCTGGGTGTGCCGTCCCGCCGCTGGCGGGTGACGGCGGCGTGCATGCCCAGCATGGGATTGGGGTCGGCCACCGGGCAGTCGGAACCCAGCGCCAGCGGCACGCCGGCTTTGACCAGCGACTGGAAGGTGTAGGCAAAGCGCCTGCGCTCCCCGATGGACTGCTCGACCATGGCGATGTCGTCGGTGGCCTGCAGCGGCTGTACCGAGGCGAATACCCCTAACTGCGCCAGGCGCGGCAGGTCCTGCGGCTGCAGGATCTGCACGTGCTCGATGCGGTGGGGAGCGGCAGGCGGGGCGGTGACCACGGTCCCGGCGGGGCGGGGCAGAGCAGCCTTATGGCGCACCTGCTCCAGGGCGCTGATCACCTGGCGGTTGGCGCGGTCGCCGATGGCGTGGATGGCGGCGGCGAAGCCGGCCTGCTCGGCCTGCAGCACGGCGGCGGCCAGCTCGTCCGGCGGAGTGAGCGGGATGCCCACGCCGGAGTCCGCGTACGGCTCCAGCATCCAGGCGGTGCGCGCCCCCTGGCTGCCATCGGCGAAGAATTTGAGATGGCCGATGCGCAGGGTGTCGCTGCCAAAGCCGGTGCGCAGTCCCAGGGCGATGGCCTCCTGGGTGCGCTCGCCGGGCAGGTGCATCCACACGCGCAGCGCCAGCTCGCCGGCGGCCTCCAGGCGCTGCCAGGCGCGGAAGGCGGGCACGCCGCAGATGCCGCCCATCACGCGGTAGTCGTGCAGCCCGGTGATCCCCAGGCGGTGCAGCAGGTCGATGCCCTGGTGCATGGCGGCGGCGGTCTCCTCTTCCGTGGCGGGAGGGATGACCGCCGAGACCAGGTTCATCGCCAGGTCGGCCAGGCGCCCGTCCGGCTGCCCGGATGCGTCGCGCCCGATCACCCCACCGGCAGGGTCCGGGGTGCCCGGGCCGATTCCGGCGGCCTGCAGCGCCCGGCTGTTGGCTACCGCCAGGTGCATATCGTTGCGGAAGAGCAGCAGCGGGTGCTCGCCGCTGGCCGCGTCCAGGTCGGCGCGGGTGGGCAGGCGCGACTCGGGCCAGCGCGTCTCGTTCCAGCCGGCGCCCAGGATCCAGGAGTGGCCCGGCGCCTGGGCGGCCTGCGCCACCTGCTGGCGCAGCTCGTCCAGCGAGGGGACGCCGGTCAGGCGCAGCTGGCGCAGGGCCAGCGCCCAGTTCCAGAAGTGGAAGTGGCTGTCGGTCAGGCCGGGCAGGACCAGGCGCCCGCCCAGGTCGAGAAGATGCCTGCCGGAGGGTGCCAGGGTGCGGATCTGCTCATCGCTGCCCACCGCCCAGATGCGTCCGCCGCGCAGGGCGACTGCCGTGGCGCGCGGCGCCTGGGGGTCCAGGGTGTGGATATTTCCGTTGATCAGGAACAGGTCATTCATGTCTGAGATTTGCCTCGGCGCGCTGCACCACGGCGTGCACCGCGGTGCGCACCTCATCCGGCAGCGGGGTGATGTGGTGGGTGGACAGGATCTTCTCCACCCGGGCGGCGGCGCGCTCGGCCAGGGTGGTGCCGCCCTTGGCCAGCCACTGGGAGTGGTTGCCGCGGTCAAAGACGGTGGGATACCAGTGTTCGCGGAAGTGGCGGCGGGTGTGCTCGACGTTGAGGAACTGGCCGTCGGGGCCGATCTCGTCGATCAGGTCCAGCGGCACGCTCTCGTCATCCACCGTCACCGGGCCCAGGAAGCTGTGGATCCAGCCGACGATCTCATGGCAGATGACGAGCTGGGCCAGGGAGCCGGACAGCCCGGATTCCAGGTAGCCCAGGTCGTGGATGATGTTGGGCCCGCCCAGGGTTTCGCCGAGCAGGGTGAGGGCGGCCTCGGCGGCGGCCTGCTGGTCGACGACCTTGGAGTCGCTGCAGCCGGCCAGGCCGAAGGAGGGCACGCGGTAGTGGGAGGCCAGGGCGGCGGCAGCGCTGCCCCAGTTGGGGGTGCAGTAAGGGCTGATCAGGGTGCGCATGTCCATCGGCGCCCCGCCCCAGCCGGGGAAGATGAAGGGTGCGCCCTCGCGCTTGAGCTGCGAGAGCACCAGGCCGGCCAGCACGCCGGCGTAGACGATGGCCAGCGAGCCGGGTTGGGTGACCGGCCCGGTGGCGCCGCCCAGCACTACCGGCACGTACATTGCCGGCAGCCCCTTTTCGGCCAGGAAGAGCAGCTTTTGCAGCGCCTCCTCGTTGTGGCGCAGGCCGGTGGTGACGTTGATGTAGCAGGCGATGTTGGGGCGCAGGCGCAGCGCCTCGGCGCTCCCGGCGACGATCTCGGCCATCTCCACTGCATCCACCGTGCCCGAAAATTCGTTGGTCACGTAGACAATGGGCTTGGTGGTGGTGTTGAGCATGATCTCCATCTGGTAGCGGTCGCTGACCATGGGGTCCACATCCACCGGCAGGAACATGCTCATTACGAAGTCGATGTCCGGCAGGGCGTCGCACACGGTGATGCCTTCGACGATGTCCTGCAGCACGGGGTCGCGGCGCTCGTTGGTGCGGTGGTCGATGATGTGCAGGCAGTCAGAGCCGGTGCCGTAATGGCAGCGCGAGTCCTCGGCGAAGATGGCGGCCTTGCCGTGGCGGTCGTACAGCGTGACGCGCCGGGGGACGCTGCTGAAGGCCTTCTCCACCAGGCCGGCGGGGATGCGCACCCGGTTGCCCTCGGAGACCATGGCGCCGGCCTTTTTGAGCAGGTCCACCGCCTCGGGCAGGAACAGGCGCACCCCGGTGCGCATCAGGATCTCCAGGCTGTAGTTGTGCAGCTTGCGGCACTGCTCATCGGACAGGTAGCTGGCCTGCATGCCGCCGAAACTGCGGTCATTGATGCGGATTCTTGCCATTGACTGGTTACTCCTTCGGCAGGTATGCCGTCTCTAAGATTTTTTCCAGGATGTTCCACACTTCCTGGATATATTCGGTTTCCAGCCGGCGGGCGCGCGCCCCGTCGCCGTCTTGTAGTGCCTGCAGCAGGGCGGTGTGGTTGAGGCGGTCGCGCTCGCCCCACTGCTGGCGCAGCTCCGCCCCCTGCTGGCTGTCCAGGGTGCGGCTGTAGGAGGTCATGGGGTCCAGGCGGTTCCAGATGTCCTGCAGCAGGCGCCCCAGCAGGCGGTTGCCGCTGGCCTGGATGATCACGTCATGGAACTGGCGGTTGGCGCGGCGGGCGCGCTCCACGCTGGCGGGGTCGGCGGTGACGTAGCTGTCGGGCAGCAGGCGGCGCAGCTCCGCCAGCTCAGCCGGGGTGATGCGCCCGGCGGCCAGCTCGGCGGCCCAGCCCTCGAGCACGGCGCGGGTGGCGTAGGCCTCGCGCAGGTCGTCGACCGAGAGCTCGATGACGCGCACGCCTTTGTAGGGGGTGCGCACCGCCAGCCGCTCGGCGACCAGCTTGTTGAGGGCGTCGCGGATGGTGATGTGGCTGACGCCAAACTCGACCGCCAGGGTTTCCTGGCGCAGGGGTTCACCGGGGAGCAGCTTGCCTTCCAACACGGCGCGGCGCAGGGCGGCGAAGACGGCGTCGGCGCGCGGGCTGAGCTCGGAGGCTTCGGGGAGCAGGGAACGCAGGGAGGGTGTGGGAGGGGACATTCCTGGCCAGGTAAAATTATATATTATATATAATTTTTGCTGCACCGGATCATACCGGGTTTGGCGGGGGTTGTCAAGCGCTGGTTTTCCGCCCGCCTTCGACGGCCTTCGACAGGCTCAGGCCGCCTGTGTGAGGGGAAGCTGCATTGCCTGTACAACGCTCAGGCGCGCTGAGCTTGTCGAAGCGCGCCGGGTCAGGCTGCCTTTGACGGCCTTCGACAGGCTCAGGCTGCCTGTGTGAGGGGAAGCTGCATTGCCTGTACAACACTCAGGCGCGCTGAGCTTGTCGAAGCGCGCCGGGTCAGGCTGCCTTTGACCGCCTTCGACAGGCTCAGGCCGCCTTCGACGAGTTCAGGCTGCCTAATGTTTGAGCAGCAGCGGCAGGTAGAGCGGGTTGCCCGGCGGGTTGTGCACGAACAGATTTACCTGGATGGTTGCCGGGCTGCCCTCCAGCCCAGCGGCGGTGATGGTGACGCTGCCGCTGTGCTTGCCCGCCACCAGCCCGGTTGGGTCAACTGAGATGCTGAGCTGCCCGGAGCCCGTTCCGCTTCCCGAGACGTGGATGTAGGGGCGGTTGGAGCTGGCGCTCCAGGTCCACTTCTGGGTAACGGTGCCGCCGATGGCAGTGACCCAGGAGATGGCTGGATCGGGCAGCGGGCCGCCCTGGTCGTACTCAAAGACAAGCTTCCGGGCGCCAGTGACCAGGCTCCGGGTGGTGGGAGGCCTGCTGGCGGCCTGGGCCGGGTCGGTATGCTGGGTCACCTCGGCCCCATCGGTATAGCTGTCCCCGTCGCTGTCCTTGACCAGCGGGTTGGTGCCCAGCCGGTACTCCTGCAGGTTGGTCAGGCCGTCGCCATCCGGGTCCTGGACGGCGTCCTGCGGGGAGAGCGGGTTGAAGCCGTAGCTTTGCTCCCAGTCGTTGGGCATGCCGTCGTGGTCGTAATCTTTCACCACGTGCACCACGGCGCTGGCCTCGCCGGTCAGGCCATCGCTGGTGACCAGCAGCTTGACGGTGTAATCGCCGATGGTGTTGAAGGTGTAGCTCATGGATTGGGTGGTCCCCACGACGCCGTTGTTGATCTTCCAGGTGAAGTCGCCCTGGCGGCTGCCGCGCGAGGTCAGCGAGCTGCCGCTGAGTGACACAGTCTCGCCTTCGGTCACAACCTGTCCATCCAGCGGGTTAGAGATAACAGCCAGCGGCGGGCGGGCGGTGAGGGTGAAGGGATTGGAGACGGCCTGGGCGGTGTTGAAGCCGTCGCTGGCGCGCAGGCGCAGGCGGGCGGTTGTGGAGGGCGTGGCATAGGCCGGCCTCCAGGCGTAGCTGTTCCCAGAGAGGCCGGTATCGACCAGGGTCCAGCTGGTGCCGTCATCGGCGGAGTAGTCCAGGGCGAAGGCGAGGGGATCCCCGTCGGCATCGGAAGCGGTCCAGGTCACCGGGATCTCGCCCGCGCCGTCATACACACCGCCGTTCGGGGTGGTGAGAGTAACCGCGGGGGCGTGTGCTGAGACGTTCTCCTGCCACAGCACCTGGTCGCCGTGCAGGATCTGAGCCTTTGCCACGCCGCTGGGGGCAGAGGCTTTGAGGCTGAAGCGCCCCGAGGGGCGCGTCTCGCCATCGCCGGTCAGCCAGTTTGGGTTGAAGGGCAGCAGGGTGAGCAGGCTGCCCTGGGCAGAGCGCAGCACCAGGCGGTAGGGGGCGCCGTTTTCAGGCGGGCTGCCGGGCTGCAGGGAGTTGAAGAAGCGCGACTGGGTGATGGAAACCGTGTCACTGGCGCTGATGCGCCCGGCCAGGCGCAGGAAGCGCTGTGCGCTGTCCAGGCGGGTCAGATCTTCCGGTTTGAGTGGGGCAGCGCCTGGTTCGGCTGCTTGGGCCTGGATTTCGGCCTGGGTCAGCAGGCGGGTGGGCATGTGTGAGACCAGGTGGGCATAATCCAGGGGCTCCAGGTAGCCGCTGGTGCTGGAAACTCCGGGGGCGTAGGAGGTGATGGAGCGGGGCATGCTGGTGCTGTCGCCGCAGGTGAGCATGGGGAACTCGGTCAGTGCTCCGCCAAAATAACGGTCGGGCAGGTAGACCACCCGCCCGAAATTGGGGCCCTGCTGTGCCAGCAGCGCCTGCTGGAAGGTCAGGGTTGGGTCGCAGCTGGCAATGTTGGACCACTGGCCCTCATCGTACATGGAGTGGTGCTGGTTGCCGGCGTCGTGGTTGGCTGAGGCAGGATTGACCCAACCGGTGGTGTGCATCAACTCGTGGATGATATTGGGGCCGGTGGATGGCGTCCCTGGGGGGAGAATATTGAAGACCAGCACGGTTGGGGCGTCGCAATTGGTGAACCAGCTGCTGCAGGAGAATACGCCCTTGCCGCTCGGCCCGCCGGCGTACAGCCATTCGCCGATCAGGCCGACAGCGCGCTCGATGTGATGTCCGCCGTACTCATCCACGCCGTCGTTCCAGTCATCCAGGAAGTCATCGACTTCGTCCTGCAGGTCATCGAAGTCGTCTACCCCGCTGCTCAGGTCCACGGTGGCTTCGTCCCAGCCCAGGGTCGTTTCGGCGCGGAAGATCCATGGATCGCCGCCGCCGTCCGGGTAGTAATCCTGCTGGGGGAAGAGGCGCGCCAGCTCCGGCACACTGCGCTCGTAATTTTCCCAGAATGGAGTGGATCCGGTGGGATGGTAGCTTACCCCAACTATCAGGATATCGGTAGGCGTGACGCTGAAATATCCAAATGGCACGCTGGCGGCGGGAATGTCAAGGTAGTCCTGGCCGCTGACCTTGAGCACCGGGATGCCGTTGGAGTACAGGCGGATGCGCATCCCGGCAAATTGGGACAGGGAGAACCAGTGGGTGCAGGAGCAGTTGGTGTCGAAGGTGGCGACCAGGTTGGCGGTCTGGTCCAGGCCGGGGCGGACGCTGGAGGTAGAGGGCACCACCAGACCGCTGGGGGAGCTCAGGCTGAGGCCGTTGCTGCCCTGGAAGTCGGTGTCGGCAGGGTTGGTGGTCAGCCAGTTCAGGGAGCCGTTGTCGACCCGGGCGGCACAGCCGGGGATGCTGGACTCGAGCGCCAGGCGCACCAGGGTGCGCTTGCCCCAGATGAGCTGCTCACCCTCCACGCTTTGTTGGAAGGTGGTGCGGTCCAGGCGCGGCACGGGGTAGGCAATCTGCACGTTGGTGGGGAAGGTAGCCACCGGGTCATCGTTATGCTGCCCGGCGCGCACCTTGACCGTCCCACCGGGCGCCATGCTGGGCTGCAGCACCAGGCGGATCAGGGTGGCGTCCCAGTGATCCACCAGGGGGAAGACGTTGAAGGCGCTGCTGCCAAAGGCCACCTCCACGCCCTCCGATCCGGCGCTGTTAAACCCGGATCCGTAGATTTCCAGGGTGTCACCGACGGCCATGCAGCCGGAGGTGTTCAGCCCGGTGATCACCGGGACGATCACCAGCTTTGCAGCGGTGAACAGCGCCGAGCTGCGCCCGTGGGCGGTGACGAACAGGTGCCCGCTGACGGTGGTGGCGGGCAGCACGAACTGCAGGGTGGTGTCACTCACCGCCAGGGCCTGTACGGTGGTGTCAGGGTCGACGCTGCTGGTCTCCACGGTGATGGTGTTGAAGGAGGGGTCACGCGTGTCAAAGTTGCTGCCAGTCAGGGTGACCAGCTGGCCGGGGGTGGGGTTGTGTGGGGAGAAATCACTGATCACCGGCTGGCAGTAGCCGAGAGGCGGGATCGACTCGGCGCGCACGGACACCCCGCCGTAGTAGGAGCTGGTCCAGGTCAGGTTGTCATCCGTGGCCAGGTGGAGCATGTAGTTGGCCTCGAGGGTGGAGTGAGGTGCCTGCCAGGCGCGCCAGAATCCATTGCGCAGCATACCCAGGCCCTTTCCTGTGGCGGCCCATACCCGCCCGTCGCTGGCGGGCGCCAGCGCGTAGGTGACCGGATCGGGCATGCTGCCTATCGGGATGGAAGTCCAGGCGCCGCTGGCCGGGTCGCGCTGCGAGATGCCCAGGTTGGTGCCGGCGAGCAGGGCTCCGTGCGGGTCCATGGCCAGGGAGAGGATGGTGTTTGAGCGCAGCCCGTCAGCGGTGGTGTAGGTGGTCCAGGCGCCCGCGCCGCCGGCGGTGGTGTCGAACAGGGCCAGGCCGCTGCCGTTGGTGCCCGCCCACACCCGGTCCTGCTCATCGACTGCCAGGGAGGCGACGTAGTTGCCTGGCAGTCCCGAGTTGGCAGTGGTGAAGCTGGTCCAATAGCCGTGGTCCAACACGGCCAGGCCGCCGCTGGTGGCGGCCCACAGGCGGTCCTGGTGGTCGTAGAGCAGGGCCTCGATGTTGTTGGTAGGCAGCCCGTCGGCGGTGGTATCCTGGGCCCAGAGCAGGATGCCATGCCAGTACATGGAGAACCACACCCCGCTGCCGGCCGTGCCCACGACCAGGTTGCCGGAGGGGTTAAGGGCCAGGGCGGTCACGTTGGATGTGTTGCCGGAGATTTCGGAATAGCTCCAGGTTGAGCCGTTCCAGATGGCATACCCTGCTCCCAGCCCGGCGTATATCTTTGATGCGCTGAGCAGCAGCGGGCCGGGGTGGCCGCTGGCATTGCCCATCTCGGTTGGCGTGTAATCCTTCCAGTTGGGAACGTGGCGGGTGAGCCACAGGTTTACGCCCTGGTAACCGATCCACACTGCGTCGCCAGCCGCGGCAATCGTGCTGACTGCGCTGCTGCGCAGGGTGGCGGGTACATCGCTGGCAAGGTAGGTTTGGGTGGAGCCTTCTCCGCCGCAGCCGCTGGGGTCCCACACCGAGACGCCCCCGTAGTAGCCGCTGTCGTTGTTAAAGCTGGACCACAGGCGCCCGGCGGCGTCCACCGCCAGGCCGCTGGCGATGTTGCTGGGCAGCCCGTCGCTGGCCGCGCTGTGCAGCTTCCAGGCGGCGCCGTCATACTGGCACAGCCCCACGGCAGTCCAGGCATTGGGGGCCAGGGGAGCGCCAGGCTCGGGTGCGGCAGCCGGTTCCCCCAGCAGAGCGGGGTTGTAGGCAAAAGCGGCAAACCACACCGAGCCGTCCGGGGTGAGGGCCAGGTGGGTGGCCCGGTCAAAGGCGCAAACGCCGGTGGTGGCTTTGTTGTAGTAAGTCCAGGTGCTGGTGTCGGACAGGTTCACCTTGTCCAGGTAATTGGCGGTGGCAAACCAGGCGTCGCCGTTGTCCTGTACCAGCACATCGCTGATCGAGTTTTCCCGCAGCCCGCTGGCCGTGTTCCACACTTCCATGGAATAGGTGAATGGAGGGGAGATGCTGGCGCTGAATTGGACGGCCCCGCTGGCTGTAGCGGCCCAAACGTCCGGGAGGAATACTCCGCCGCCCACCCACAGGTGCTTGATGTTGTTGGAAGGCAGCCCGTTACCGGTGTTGTACTGGCGCCAGGTCCAGGAGGTCAGGTTCATGATGCTGATGCCGGTATCGGAGGTGCCCACCCACATCTCGTCGCCCAATGCGGCCAGCGCCTGCACATTGTCGCTGGCCAGCCCATTTCCGGTATTCCCGGGGTGCATCTCGTGCCACACGTAGACGCCATAGGTGTCCTTGATCCACAGCCACACACCGCCGCCCTGCACGCCCACTGCCAGCGAGCCGTTGTTCATGGCGGCAATGGCGGTGACCGTGGCGGTCTCATTTTCCAGCATGAAATCCTGCCACATGCCCACCGGGCTGACCGGCGCCCGGGGAGGCGGGGCTTCAAACACCGGGCGGCGCGGCGGGAAGAGCAGGCGGCCGCGCTGCGTGCCGTAGTGGGTGACCCAGTTAGGGTTCTGTGGATCCACCACGACGGCTTCTTCCGGGGCCGGCGGCTGGCCGAGTGGGTCAAAGGTGGGCGGGGCCGGTTCGTCCTGCGCCGGGCTGGGGCTGTCGAAGCCGCCAGGCGGGCTGAGCTTGTTGAAGCCCAATGCAGCAGCCGGCCAGGCGCCGGATGAGGCGCTGCTGAGCAGCCAGATGGCGATCAGAAGCAGGCGCCAGGCGGCGCCTGAGGTCGGCGGACAATGGTTGTATCGCATTCCAGGCCTCCTTACACGCATACCTGCCCGAAAATTGCCACCCCTGTTTTCCCCTGTCCTTTTTTCTGCATCGAGTCAAGGGAGAGCAACCGGTTTTGTTGCTGCGGTGCTTGCAGGTTCTAATAAGATTGTAGGCCGAAAACAGAGTTTGTCAAATTAATGGGCACCTCGACAGGCCTTCGACGGGCTCAGGCTGCCTGTCGAAGGCTGCCGTCCCGATCCCGGTGCGCTTCGATGGGCTCAGTGCGCTTTGGCGCTGGCGAGGTGGGTGGCCAGCGTCTCCAGGCGCCGCAGGTCGAGGCGCGCCAGGGTGATGCGCGTGGGGTTGAGCATGCCCACGATCCACGGGTAGTCGCGAGCCGGGTCGTTGGTGTAGTAGCTGATGTACAGCGATCCGCCCTGGATGGCGACCCCGGCATAGGCGGTGTCGCCGCAGGAGGGCAGGTCGGAGAGGTGGATCAGCCCTTCCTTAAGCACCAGGAACAGGGCGGTGCGCTTGCGCGAGAAGGCGCTGCCCTGCCAGCGGAAGGGGCCGGCGATATCCGGCTGGCGGCGGCCCACGGCGTATACCCGCTCATTCCAGGTGAACAGGGCCGGGCCGTCCAGGCGGGTGACCGGGCTGTGAGCGGCCGGCGTCCAGCGGGTATAGGGCGGCTCGGAGACAGCCACCAGCGTGCAGCCCTGGGGGTGGCCAAAGATGCTGTCGCTGAACTCCAGGCGGGCGGTGGCCAGCAGGCGTCCATCTGGCAGGAACTCGATGTCCGTCTCGTCGCAGCGGTCGGCGTCGTAGATGGTGGAGACCATCTCCCACTGTATGCCGTCGCTGGAGCGGAACAGGGCGGCTTTGCCGTGCTCCCGCCAGTAGGCCGGGGCGTACCAGGTGACGCCGTCGCGGCTGCGCGGGCGCCAGAACAGCCAGCCCTCGGGCTGCAGGAACTGCAGCGGGCTCCAGGCCTGGCCGCCGTCATCCGAAACGGTGTAGACGGTGGTGTAGGGCTCGGGATTGAAGGTCACGTTCTGCAGGGCGTAGAGGAACAGGCGCCCGTTGATCACCGCCAGCTTGGGGTCGCGGATGTCGTGGATGCCGTTTTCCACCCCGGCAGAGCCGCCGAACTCGGCCAGCCTGCTCCAGGAGCGGGCGTCGGACGAGCGCAGCAGAATAAGACGGCAGGCCTGGCTGGCAAAGTGGAAGGGGGCCGCGGCGTGCACCAGGTAGAAGGCGCCGTTCCAGTGCAGCAGGTCGGTGTTGGAACTGTGCTGCTCATCGTTCACCACGTCCCAGGTCTCGATCTTCAGCGCCGGGGAGATCTCGGCACGGTTGGAGCGGGTGTATCCGTAGAGCAGGACCAGTCCGATGGCCAGCAGCGCCAGGCCCTTGAGCACCAGCAGCCAGGCCCAGGCGCCGCTGGCCAGCAGCGCCCCGGCAGCGGCCAGGGCCACGCCCAGGATGGGCAGCAGCCAGCGCAGTGAGTTGATGAGATGGCGCAGGATCATTTTTTTCTCCGTGTGAGCTCTGTGAGCTCGGTGGCAGATTCTTATGGGTTTACTCTGGCTGTTCCTGCTGCGCCCGGCGGCGCTCCAGCTCGGCGCGCACGCTGGCAAAGCTCTGGCGGGTGATGGGCAGGCGCAGGGCGAAGACCGCCCCGACCAGGAAGAGCAGTGAAGGGATGGGCCCCATCATCCACACGATGCCAGCCTGGGCGCCCGGCGGCTGCACTGCGGCGTTAGCTGTGTAGCCGGTCCAGCCCAGCACCACCAGGGTGAGCGGGATGGCGAAGCTGGAGGCCACCTTGCGGAACAGGGTCACCAGGCTGTAGAACATGCCCTCGTGGCGCTGCCCGCTTTGCAGCTCGTCGTATTCCACCACATCGGGGACGATGGCCCAGGGCAGCACCTGCACGCAGCCGAAACCCACCCCGGCCAGCACGCCCAGGATGAGCATTCCGGGCAGCCCCCAGGCGGGCTGGATCACCAGCACCAGGAGCATGACCAGGGCCAGGAAGAACATGCCGGCGATGTAGGCGCGGCGCTTGTCCCAGCGGTGAGCGGCCCAGTCCCAGAGGGGCAGCGATAGCAGGGCGGTGATAAACAGCGCTGCCAACACCGTATCGCCCTGGCCCTCCATGCCCATGTGGTATTTTAGATAGAAGAGCAGCATGCCCTGGATGATCTCCAGCCCGGTGAAGGTGAAGAGGAAAATACCCGTGGTGTACAGGAAGGGGTGGTTGCCGGCGGCGGCGCGCAGCGATTCGCCCAGGCCGGGCTGCGGCTGATCCTGGTACTCCGGGCGCTCGCGGGTGCCCAGGAAGACCAGCAGCAGCGGCAGAGCGCTGACGATGCCCATGATCGCTCCCACCGCCAGGATGCGCCCGGCGTTGGCCGGGTTCATCGTCCCGATCAGCGCCAGCGGCAGGATGAAGGCGATCATGCTGCCCAGGATGGAGAAGACCATGCGGTAGGTGGTGAGCGAGGTGCGTTCGTCGTAGTCGTCGCTCAGTTCGGGGGTGAGGGCATAGTAGGGCATGTAGACCAGGGTGGCGGCCGAGTCATACAGGGCGTACGCCAGCCCATAGTAGACTGCCAGCCCGATCTGTGATGCGATGGGTGGGCGCCACCACATCAGGGTAAAGGCGATGGCAAAGGGGATGAAGCCGAAGAGCAGGAAGGGGCGCCGCCGCCCCCAGCGGGTGCGCACCCGGTCGGAGATGAAGCCAAAGATGGGGTCGTTGATGTAGTCCCAGGTGCGGCCGATGAAGATGGCGGCGGCGGCCAGTCCCGGCTGCAGCCCGACCACATCGGTGAGAAAGATGGCAATCAGCAGCCCGAGCATGGCGTCGGTGAGGGCGAAGCCCAGGTCGCCTGAGCCGTAGATCAGGCGGGTTTTGCGGGAGAGTCTGGCCGGCGGTGGTTGGGACATGGCGACCTCCTGGGGCATAGAGAGGGGATGGATATGTGCCTGTATTGTAATGCGAAACCGTTTTCCTGGGATGGAGGAATCACGGGGTGCAGTGTTATTCTATGTTGATACCCAGGGAATCACAGCGCCTGCAGCCTCATTGGACCTGCAGGCGCTGGATGGAAGTAAACGCGGCTATTTTGCTGCCGCCGGGATGAAGCCGTATTTTGCCATGACCTGCTGCCCCTGCGGAGAAAGCACCAGGGCGACAAAGGCCCTGGCCAGGCCGGCGTTCTGGCTGTTGGAGATGGGCGCGATGGGATAAGTGGCGATGGTGTTGAGAGCGTCCGGGATGTCCAGCTTCTCCACCTTTTCCGCCGCGCTGGGGGTGATGTCGGTGACGTAGACGATGCCGGCGTCCGCTTCGCCCAGGTATACCTTGGTCAGCACGGCCTTGACGTTTTCCTCGTAGGAGATCACGTTCTTCAGGACGTCCTCTTTGAAGGCTGCGCCGAAGGCCGGGTCCTTGACGGCTTTGTCCAGGAAATCGAGTGAGTACTGGCCCACCGGGACGGATTTGTCGGCCAGGTCCAGCTTGAGGCCCGGTTTTGCCAGGTCCTTCAGCTCCTTGATGCCGGCCGGGTTATCCCTGGGGGAGATGACCACCAGGCGGTTCTTGACAAAGGTCCTGGAATCATCCCGGTTTACCCGCCCTGAGGCGGCAGAAGCTTCCATGTATTTCTTGCTGGCGCTGGCGAAGACATCCGCCGGCAGCCCCTGGTCGAGCTGCTGGGCAAGCTGCTGTGAGCCGGCGAAGTTGAAGGTCACTTTGGCGCCCGGGTTTTGGGCTTCGAACAGGTTTCCCAGCTCGGTGAATGATTCTGTGAGAGAGGCGGCGGCCAGGACGGTCAGATGACCGGAGGCGGCGGGTGACAGGGTGGGCCCAGCCTGGGTTACCGCCGCAACCGCTGCGGGCGTGGCTTGCGGGGTACAGGCGCAGCCGAGCAGCAGCGCGGCCAGCAGGAGGGTGAACAGCATCTTGGTACGGGTCATTTTCTTTTCCTTTTTTCTCAATGGGTTCGGTGTTCTTGGTGGCCGCCTTTGGCGGGCCTTCGACAGGCTCAGGCTGCCTTCGACGGGCTCAGGCTGCCTTCGACAGGCTCAGGCTGCCAGGAGTGCAGGCGCGCTGAGCCTGTCGAAGCGCCTGGTATGTCGGGCGGGTCAGGCAAGCTGGCAGACGGCAGCTGCAGCCCAGCAAGATCCATTTGCCAGCTTGCCTGGCCCCTACCGTTGTGCCGGGTCCATTCATCCGGCCAGGGACTCGGCCTGCCCGGCTGAATCCAGGATGGTGTAGCCGTCCAGGCTGTGGATGGCGCGGCGGAACACGCGGGCGTTGAGCTGCTCAAAAAAGGGCGCCAGTCGCGGGTCGGATAAGAGCGGCGTGGGCAGGACCAGCTCGTAGGGTTCGCTGAACAGGGGGACAAAGCCCAGGCCGTATTTGCGGGCGCTGGCGGTGATAGCCAGGCCTGCATCGGCGTTTCCCTGCAGGACGGCCTGGGCGACAGCGTCATGGCTGCCTACCTCATTGATGTAGCCGAAAATTTTACCTGGCGGAATGCCGAGTTGCTTCAGGCGCAGGTCCAGCCAGGTGCGGATGCCGGAACCCGGCTCGCGGTTGACCAGCCGGACGCCAGGGCGGGCCAGGTCGCTCATTTCCTGGATGTGCAGGGGGTTGCCGGGGCGTACCACCAGGCCCTCCTCGCGCCAGTAGAGCTGGATGATGGTCATCTCCTGCCCGGGGAAGAAGTGGCGCACATGGGGGCGGTTGTACTCGCCGCTGGGGGCGTCCAGCAGGTGGCAGGTGGTCATGTGACACACCCCCTGGCGCAGCGATAACAGCCCGTCCAGGCTGTTCAGGGAGATTACCTGCAGGAAGAAGCCCAGGCGCTGCTGGTTGAGGTGTTCAGCCAGGCGGCGGGAGGCGGCGTCCTTGCTGCCGAGGATGACGGGCGTTTGCCCGGCGGGCGGCTCAGGCAGCACCGCCTGGTGGATGTGCAGGACGTCTGCCGCAGCCTGGTAGTATTTTTCCAGGTGATTGTGCTGCGGGTGACCCGGGGCGGGCCGGACGAGGCCCCCGGCCTCCAAGATTTTCAGGTGGTGGCGGATGTGGGCCGGGGTCTCGCCAAAGTGCAGCCCGAGCTGGGAGAGGGTGGCCGGGGCGGCCATCAGGCGGCGCAGGATGGCCAGGCGCAGCGGCTGGCTGAGGAGGTGAAAGTGCTCGATAGGGAGGGTCATAGGCATTATCCGGTAATTAAGGGAAAACTTAATTACCAGGGATTATACCCGCTGCCTGCGGGGTATCCATTACAACTGCGTGACAATGACATGGAGAGGGCGGGCTGCAGAGAGCCAGCAGACTCCTGTCTGTTGTGTCGAGATCCATGCTGCCGGAGGCAGGCGCTTTTGGTAGAATCAGAGAATATCCCGGCAGTTTTCTGGCGCTGGGAAAGATTGATCCTTATATGGCTGCAGAGACGCCAGAGAAAGAGAGAATTTCAGCAAACATGGAGATACGCTTGGTGACGCAAGCCGAAGCGCAGCCGGCGGCGGCGGTGATCGCCGCTGCCTTCAACCGGCCGATGCGAGTGGATGAGCTGCTGCGCTGCGTGGAGCTGCAGCCGGACGGTTGTTTTATCGCCCTGCTGGATGATCGGGTGGTGGGCACGGTGGAGGCGGTGGATTTCGGGTCTTTTGCTTACCTGGGGCTGATGACGGTTGACCCGGCCCGCCGGCGCCTGGGCATCGGCCGGGCGCTGATGGAGCGCGTCCTGGGGTGGCTGGATGGGCGGGGCACGCCGGCGGTGCTGCTGGATGCCACCCCGATGGGCTACCCGCTGTATGCCAGCCTGGGGTTCCAGGACCGGGACGAGGCGCGCACCTTCCAGGCGCCAGAGCCGGGGTGCCTGGTCGCGCCAGAGGACGGCAAAGTACAGGTGCAGGCGCTGACCCCCGGCGATCTGGATGAGGTGCTGGCTTTTGATGCCGAGGCCTTTGGCGCTGAGCGAGGGGTGCTGTGGCGCTCTTACCTGCGCGACCACCCCGGGCGGGCATTTTTCACCCGCGGCGCCGGCGGGCAGGTGAACGGTTGCCTGATGGCGCGGCCGCGCAGCCTGGGGCCGTGGACTGCCAGCGACCCGGAGGCAGCCCGGGCGCTGCTGCGGGCGGCCCTGGAGTTGGAATACGAGTCCCCGCCAACGGTTGTGGTCCCCGGCGTCAACGTGGATGGCGGCGGGATGCTGGAGAGCTGCGGCTTTACCCTGCAGCGCAGCATCCGCCACATGCAGCGCGGCGGCCCGGCGCACCGGCGGCGGGAATGGGTCTATGGCCAGGCCAGTTATGCCCTGGGGTAGGTGAAAGATGCGCACACAGCTTCTATACCTCAGCGATTCGTCAAAGCTAGAATTTGAGGCTATGGTGGAGCGGGTGCTGCCGCTGCCCGGCGGGCGCTGCGGCGCCGTACTGGACGGGACGTATTTTTATCCCACGGGCGGCGGGCAGGCCTATGACACCGGCTTCCTGGGGGAGAGGCGCGTGCTGGATGTGTACAAGGATGAACAGGCGGGAGAGGTGGTGCACGTGCTGGATGGGGAGATCTCCCCGGGGCTGGTGAGCGGGCGCATCGATGCCATGCGCCGCCTGCGCCACATGCAGCACCACACCGCGCAGCACCTGCTGACCCAGTGCTTTCTGCAAGTCGCCGGGCTGGACACTGTCTCGGCTCACATCAGCGGGGATAAGCCGTCTTCATTCGATCTGCCGGCGCCCGGGATAGACGCGGGCAGCCTGGCGCGGGCGGAGGAGCTGGCCAACCAGGTCGTTTTTGAAGACCGGGCGGTGAAGGGCTATTTTGTCACCCCCGAAGAGCTCAGCCGCCTGCCGGTGCGCCGCCCACCCAGCGTGAGCGAGGACATCCGCATCGTGGAGATCGACGGCTTTGACCACGTGCCGTGCGGCGGCACGCACTGCACCTCCACGGGGATGATCGGGCTGGTGAAGGTGGTGCGCCAGGAGCGCCAGGGAGAGCAGCTGCGCATCAGCTTCGTGGCTGGCTGGCAGGCGCTGGACCTGTTCCGCCAGTCGTTCGATACGCTGGGCAGCCTGGCGGCCCAGGCGGGGACGGCAGCGCGCGAGCTGCCGGCGCTCTTCGAGCGCCAGTCCGAGCAGCTGCGCCTGGCGCAGCACGAGCTGCAGGCGCTGCAGGCCGAGCGGGTGGAGCTGGAGGCGGTACGCCTGGCGCAGGCCGCTGAGATCTGCGGGGGAAAGCGGGTAGCGCTGGCGGCCCTGCCGCCCCGCCCCGGTGGGCTGCGTCCCCTGGGTGAAGCGCTGGCGCGCCAGCCTGGCCTGGCTGCGGTGCTGGGTATGTACGAGAACGGCAAGGTCTCGCTGCTGGTGGCTTGCGCCCCGGACAGCGGGGTGGACGCCCGCCGCCTGCTGCAGGAGCTGCTGGCGCTGTCCGGTGGGCGCGGCGGTGGGTCGCCTGGGCTGGCGCAGGGCGGCTTTGCTGCCCCGGATGACCCGCTCCCAGCCCTGCTGGCACAGGCGGTCGCCAGCCTGTGTGCGGGCTGAACCTTATTGGGTCTCATCTTAATGCTCTGGAGGAAACAATGATCGCAAATTTGAAGATGACCATGAAGTTTATTCTCTTAGCTGTGTTGATTCCCATCTCTGCCGGGGTGGTGGCACTCATCGCCCTGCGAGGCACGGAGAAGCTCAAATATGAGTATGACAACCTGTACGGGTTCATGCTCTTGCCGATCATGGATATTGACCAGGGCAACCTGCACCTGCAGACGCTGGCTACCCGGCTGAGCGAGTACATGGCGGCTGAGCCGGGCTCCCCGGAACAGCAGCGCCTGGCGGTGGAGATTGCAAACGAAGAGCAGGGCGTCACGGATTTCGTCCAGGTCTACGAGACGCAGTGGCTGAGCACCCTCAGCCCGGAGTTCAGCGCCACCCTGGCGGGAATGGGCCAGCAAGGTCTGCAGACCCAGGAGGCCGACGACCTGAAAAAATTCCATGCAGCATACGAGTCTTTCCAGGGACACCGCCAGGCGCTGCTGGGCGGGGATCGGTCAGCTTATGCGGATATCCAGGCCGACCTTGCGCTGATCAGTGCCGGTTTTGATGACCTGGTCAAGGTCAACCGCACCTTTGCCGACCTGTCGAATGAATCGGCGCAGCAGGCAATCCAGTCCATGCGCTGGCAGCTGATTGCTGTTGGGGCGCTGGCGACGGTGGTGATCCTGGCGCTGGGTTGGTTGATGGGCCGTTCGGTTGCCCGCTCGATGTCCCGCCTGACGGACGCCGTCAGCCTGCTGGCACAAGGCCAGCTGGAGGTGGACCTGGCCAGCCAGGCGCGTGACGAGGTGGGGGATATTGCCCGCGGGTTGGAGCAGGTGGTGAGCTACCAGCGGCAAATGGCGGGCACCGCCGGGATGATTGCTAACGGTGACCTGACAGTGGTGGTGACACCCAAGGGGGAGAAGGATGAGCTGGGGACGGCGTTTGCGCGCATGGTCGCCAGCCTGAGGAGCTCGGTGGGGGAGGTGGCGGAGAGCGCCGAGAAGCTGAATGCGGCGTCGAGCCAGCTGTCGCAGGCGGCGAACCAGGCGGGGCTTGCCACGTCGCAGA
>CAIQIV010000062.1 GCA_903871905.1 uncultured Chloroflexota bacterium
GAGAAGACTGGTTGGGAGCGTCCCAACTGGTTCAAGCCCTACGAGGCGCTGGCCCGCCACGGGCATGAGCCGGTGGGCTGGATCCGCCATGCCTGGTCTCGCGCCATCGGTTACGAGCATCTGATGACGCGCGAGAACGCCGGATTGTTCGACGAGACCTCGTTCAACAAGTTCGAAGTGCGCGGTCCCGGCGCGCTGAAGTTCCTGCAGTGGTACTGCTGCAATGACATTGATAAGCCGGTTGGCAGCGTGATCTACACCGAGGCGCTGAACGACAAGGGCGGCATTGAAGCCGACTTCACCGTCACCCGCCTGGCAGACGACCGCTTCCTGATCATCACCGGCACTGCCTTTGGCGTGCACGACCTGTCGCTGCTGCACATGGCGATGCCCGAAGATGGCTCGGTGATTGTTGAGGATGTCACCTCGCAGTACGCCTGCATCGGCATGTGGGGCCCCAAGGCGCGCAAGATCCTGCAGAAGGTCACCAAGACCAACATCTCCAACGAAGCTTTCCCCTATATGACCGCTCAGTGGATCGCGGTTGGGGACGTGCCGGCCCTGGCCTCCCGCGTGACCTACGTCGGCGAGCTGGGCTGGGAGTTCTACTGCCCCATGGAATACGGTCTGCGCCTGTGGGATACGCTGTGGGAAGCAGGGCAGCCCGAGGGTATGGTCGCTGCCGGGTACAAGGCTATCGACAGCCTGCGCCTGGAGAAGGCCTACCGCTACTGGGGCGCTGAGATCTCTGCAGATTACACCCCCTACGAAGCGGGCACTGGCTTCATCGTCAAGCTGGACAAGGGCGAGTTCCGCGGCAAAGCGGCCCTGCTCAAGCAGAAAGCCGAAGGTGTGAAACGCAAACTGTGCTGCCTGTCGCTGGCTGACAACCGCACCGTGGTGCTGGGCAAGGAGCCCATCTACACCGCCGATGGGCAGAAAATCATCGCCTGGGTTTCCTCCGGCGGCTATGGTTACTCCGTGCAGAAGAGTATCGTCTTCGCCTTCCTGCCGGTTGAGTATGCCAAGACCGGCACTGAACTGAAGATCGAGATCTTCGGCGAGGTGGTGGGTGCAGTGGTGGAGCAGATGCCGCTCTTCGACCCGAAGGGCGAGCGCGTGCGCTCCTGACCCTGGATTGTATGACCTCCCGGCCTGCGTGAAACCGTTCCCTGTTGGGCAAAGCGCAGGCCGGGCGGTGGTTGAATCCGGGATGCAAAAACTTCAGTTAAGTGTTACAATTGGCAAGAATTTGCTAAAACACCCTGAAAATGAACTCGAAACTTGCAACAATAATCATTTCCAATCAGTCTTGAAGGAGTAACACAATGGTAGAGTATGTCGAAAGTGTCCTTGAGCGGCTTTGTGCTGTGAACCCTGAGACCGAGGTCTGGTGGGATTCATCCCCGCTGGTCTTCGAGCAGTGGGTGCAGAAGATGGTCAAGGAAGCACCTGAGAACAAGAAGGCCGTGCTGGAGGCCCAGCTGCGGCGCATTTATGTCGCTGATGACCCGGCGAAGAGCCTGATCCACGGCTGCACCACCAATCCCCCCCTGTCCCTGACCGCGGTCAAGAGCGACCCGGAGTTCTGGACTAAATGGGTGGATGGCAAGATCCATGAGAACCCTGGAATCGACGCCAAGGCGTTGTTCTGGATGACCTACAAAGAGGTCGTGCGCCGCGGCGCTGAGATGCTGCTGCCGATCTGGGAAAAATCCAATGGACGCATGGGCTACATCTCCGGGCAGCTTGACCCGCGCCTGTTCACCGAGGTGGACATCATGGTGCGCGACGCCCAGGAAATCCGCGCTATCGCCCCCAATGTCATGATTAAGGTGCCCGCCAGCACCCAGGGCGTGGAAGTGGTCAAGATCCTGACCTCCATGGCCATCCCCACCAACGTCACCACCTGCTTCACCCTGCCCCAGATCTGGGCGGTGGCTAATGCCGCCAAGGATGGCTATGCCCTGGGCGTGAAGAACGGCGTGGACATGAGCAAGTGGCGCGCGGTGATCACCCACATGATGGGCCGCCTGACCGAAAGCTCCGAGCTGGACAAGCAGGCCGAGCGGCGCGGCATCTCCCTGTCCTGGGCTGACAAGCACTGGCTGGGGATCTACGTCTTCCGCAAAGCTTACAAGCTGCTCAAGGAAAATGCCTATCCCAGCAAGATGCTGCTCTGCTCGATGCGGGATGGTCCACTAGTCGCAGGCAAGTACAAATTCTGGGACGTTGAGAAGTTGGCCGGCGGGGCGATCGTCTACACCATGCCGCCCTACGTTCTGGACCCGCTGTTCAAGTTCTGCGATGACATGGTCTTCGAAAACGAGATCGAAAAGGACGACGTTCCTGGCGATACGATGAAGAAGCTGTCCAAGATCCCGTACGTGCTGCAGTCATGGGATGAGAATGGGATGGAGATCGACCAGTTCAACATCCACCCGGCGACGATTGACACCGTTAAGAAATTCAGTGAAGCCTCCTCTGGCCTGGAGAACTTCTGCGCCGACCGCATCAAAGCCGTCACCGGCGCGTCGGTCATGTCCAAGAACTAACCACACGGCCCCAACAGGCGCGCCTGAACAGGCAAGCTCAAACAGGCGCGCTCTTTCAGGCGCAGGCCTTGCCCCCCCGCAAGGCTTGCGCCTCGATCAAGGAGCATTGAATAAAATGACCTCTCAATATAATGAAACCGATCGCTTTGCCGCGACTGCGCTGCGCATGCTGGCTGCCGACACCGTGCAGCAGGCCAATTCGGGACACCCCGGTCTGCCGCTGGGCGTGGCCGATATTGGCATTGTGCTGTGGACGCGCATCATGCGCCACAACCCGGCGGAGCCCACCTGGTTCAACCGGGACCGTTTTGTACTCTCAGCCGGGCACGGCTCGGCCTTCCTGTACTCCCTGCTGCACCTGAGCGGGTATCCCATGCCGCTCGAAGAAGTCAAGCGCTTCCGCCAGTGGGGCAGCATCACCCCGGGGCACCCGGAACGCGACCTGGAGCACGGCATCGAGACCACCACCGGCCCCCTGGGCCAGGGCCTGGGCAACGGCGTAGGCCTGGCGCTGGCCGAGCGCATGCTGGCGGCGCGTTTCAACCAGCCTGAGTTCCCCATCGTTGACCATTATACCTACGTTCTGGCCTCCGACGGCGACCTGATGGAAGGCGTGTCGCATGAAGCGGCGTCCTTCGCCGGGAACCTGGGATTAGGCCGGCTGATCGTGCTGTATGACGATAACCACATCTCGATTGACGGCCCGACCGAGCTGTCCTTGAATGATGATGCCACGCTGCGCTTTGCTGCCTACGGCTGGCACGTGCAGCGCGTGGATGGTCACGACATGGCGGCCATCGACGCCGCCGTCCGGGCTGCACAGGCTGTCACCGATCGGCCGTCGCTGATCGCCTGCCGCACTCACATCGGCTTTGGCAGCCCGCGGGTGGACAACGCCAAGGTTCACGGCTCGCCGCTGGGTGACGAGGACCTGAAGAAGACCAAGGAGACGTTGGGCTGGCCGGCTGAGCCGCGCTTCCACATCCCCGGCGAGATCCGCTCCTACTTTGAGCCGCTGTGCAAGAAGGGCAGCGAGCAGCAGGCGCAGTGGCTGGCGTTGTGGAAACGCTACAAGAAGGCTTATCCCGAGCTGGCCAAGCAGCTGGAGTTGATCATGAAGGGCGAGCTCCCCAAGGATTGGGAGAAAGCCCTGCCTTCCTTCCCGGTTGAAAAGCCCCTGGCCACCCGCGTGGCCTCTGGCAAGGTGCTGGATGCTATCGCCCCCCACCTGCCCATGCTGGTCGGTGGCTCGGCAGACCTGACTCCCAGCAATAACACCAAGCCGGGCGGATCGCAGTCGGTTAAGAAGGGCGATTTTTCCGGCAGCTACCTGCACTTTGGTGTGCGGGAGCACGGGATGGGCTCTTTGATGAACGGCCTGGCGCTGCACGGCCTGCGCCCATACGGCGGGACCTTCCTGGTGTTCTCTGACTATATGCGCCCTACCGTGCGCCTGGCGGCCCTGATGGGTCTGCCGGTGGTGTACGTCTTCACCCACGACAGCATTGGCCTGGGCGAAGACGGCCCGACCCACCAGCCTGTGGAACACACCGCTTCACTGCGCCTGATCCCCAACCTGGTGGTGATCCGCCCGGCGGACGCCAACGAGACAGCCGGCGCCTGGAAGGC
The DNA here is from genome assembly GCA_903871905.1 of uncultured Chloroflexota bacterium. Lineage (GTDB taxonomy): Bacteria > Chloroflexota > Anaerolineae > Anaerolineales > UBA4823 > CAIQIV01. The sequence continues at coordinate 4,185 of CAIQIV010000062.1, forward strand.
GGCCCTGGATCGCTCTGACGGCCCCACCGCCCTGGTGCTGACCCGCCAGGATATGCCCATCCAGACCCCGGCTGAGAGCCTGGTTTCGAAAGGCGCCTATGTGCTGGCCGACGCGGCAGATGGCAAGCCAGCCGTGGTGCTGCTGGCCACCGGTTCTGAGGTCAGCCTGGCCATGGCTGCCCGCGAGGCGCTGGCGGCGGAAGGCATCCAGGCGCGCGTGGTTTCCATGCCCAGCATGGAGCTGTTTGAAGCCCAGCCGGCTGCCTACAAGGCCTCCGTCCTCCCTGCGGATGTGCCGGTGGTGGCGATGGAAGCCGGTGTCACGGCGCTGTGGGGACGCTACATTGGTCCGAAGGGCAAGGCCATCGGCCTGGACCGCTTCGGCGCATCCGCCCCGTATAAAGAACTGTTCAAGCAGTTCGGTTTCACCGTGGAAAACGTGGTGAAAGTGGTCAAGTCTGTACTATAAGCGTGCTTCAGGCGTGACCTAAGCATACGAAACTCGATATACAAAACTTTTCAGGAGAAAGCTATGAAATTCAAAGTTGAAGACTATTTCGTGCCCTGGATTAAGGGAATCCCGATGTACATCTCGAACCACATCGAGCTGGCCTGGCAGCGCCCTGAGCTGCACCGCATGATGTCCAACGAAAACCCCAACCCGCCGTCGCCGAAGGTCCTGGAAGCGATCGCCAAGTATGGTGCGATGGACAACCGCTACCCCGATCAGGGCCTGGTGGTGCGCGGCAAGATCGCCGAGATCAACGGCCTGCCCGGCGCGGCAAACGTCATGCTGGGCAACGGATCGAGCGAAGTTTTCGACATGATCTTCCGCTCCTTCCTCGAGGTCGGTGACGAAGTGATCCAGCACACCCCGTGCTTTGGCATCTACAAGCTGCGCTGCCAGATCCTGGGCGGCAAGATTGTCTCGGTGCCCATGGTCTACAAAGACAAGCAGATGTGCTACGACGCGGATGGCATTCTCAACGCCATCACCCACAAGACCAAGATCATCGTGGTGGCCAATCCGAACAACCCGACCGGCAACTTCATGGATGAGAAAGACTTCATCCGCATCGCCGAGACGGGCATCCCGTTCATCGTCGACGAAGCCTACATCGAGTATGCCTTCCACAAGTCCATGGTCAAGCTGATCAAGGATTACCCGAACGTGCTGGTCACCCGCACCATGTCCAAGGCCTACGGCCTGGCCGGCCTGCGCTTTGGCTACGCCCTGGGCGACAAGAAGGTGATCGACCAGATCTCCGCCACCCTGATCCCGTGGAACGTGGGCACCGTGCCCATGTGGGCTGCCCTGGCCGCTTTTGAGGACGCCGAAGCTTTGAAACAGCGCGTGGACTTCAACAACAGCGAAGTCAGCTTCATCGAGGAATCGCTGAGCGACATCCCTGGCTTTGTGATCTTCCACTCCTACGCCAACTACATCCTGTTCGACTGCGGCGCCACCGGCAAGACCGGCGCCGAGGTGCTCAAGTATGCCCAGGAGCGCAACATGATCCTGCGCGGCGAGACCGAGAAATACGGCTCGAACGGCTGGTTCCGCGTGACCATCGGCTCCAAGGAAGAGAACCGCATGTTCGTCAAGGTCGTGCGTGAATTCTTTGGCATGAAGGACTGATCACGGTTTTCGTGACCGGCTGATAAACAATCTCAGCTGGTTCGCACGAGAATAAGAAAAGATCCCCTCCCCGCCCTTGAGAAGCTCAGGCGTGGGAGGGGTTTTCTTTTATAATTATCCATCATGCACAAGGAGGCTGGATGATGATGCACGGCAGCGGCTGGTTCGGCTACCTGGGGGGCAGCGAGGAGCGGCCGCGGGTTACCTTGGATCTGCTGTGGCGGGTGTTGAAGTACGCCCAGCCCTACCGCTCGATGCTGGCCGGCATGTTGGGGCTGATCCTGGTTTCCACCGGGCTGACGCTGCTGACGCCGCTGATCCTGCGCAACCTGGTGGACTATACCCTGCCGCAGGGAGATGTTGCCCGCCTGCTGCAGCAGGGCGTGGCGCTGTTGCTGATCCCTGCATTGGGGGGTGGGATCACCGTGGTGCAGCGTCGGCTGAACGCCCGGGTCGGGGAAGGGGTGATCTACGACCTGCGGGTGGCGCTGTTTTCGCACCTGGAGCGCATGTCGCTGCGCTTTTTCACCAACACCCGGGTGGGCGAATTGATGAGCAGGCTGAACAACGATGTGGTGGGGGCACAGACCGCCATTAGCAGCACGATCACCGGCATCCTGACCAATCTGGTGCAGGCGGCAGGTGTGCTGGCGGTGATGCTGATGCTGGAATGGCGGCTGACGCTGATCAGCGTGGTCATCCTGCCGCTGTTCATTTACGCCGCCCGCCGGCTGGGCAGGCGGCTGCGGGATATCTCCCGCCGGCACATGGATGCCAACGCCCAGATGAATGCCATGATGAATGAGACGCTGAACATCGGCGGGGCGCTGCTGGTGAAGCTGTTTGGGCGCACCAGCCTGGAGACCGAGCGTTTTGGACAGCGCGCCAGCCAGGTGCGCGATATTGGGGTGCAGCGCGCTGTGCTGGGCAGCTCGTTTTTTGTGATCATCGGGCTGCTGAGCGCGGTGGGAACTGCCCTGGTCTACACCCTGGGAGGCTACCTGGTGATGCGGGGCGCCTTCAGCGTGGGCACCATTGTGGCTTTTGGGGCATACCTGAGCAGCCTGTACGCCTCGCTCTCTGGCCTGGCGAATTCACCGGTCGAGTTTGCCACGTCGATGGTCAGCTTTGAGCGGGTGTTCGAGGTGATTGACCTGCCGCTGGACATCCAGGAGGCGCCCGAGGCGGCGAAGCTGGAACAGGTGCAGGGTGAGCTGGTATTCGAAGATGTCTCGTTTCGCTACGCGGCGGGGGAGGCCAGCCAGCTCTCTGAGGTGGAGCGCCACGGGCAGATGGACAAGGTTGGCGCTGTGCTCTCTGGCAGCAAAACAAAAGTGGGAGAGGACGAGGAAGCACCGCGGCGCAGCCAGGCGCGCGAGGCGGCGCTGGAGCAGATCAGCTTCCGGGTCCGGCCCGGGCAGCTGGCGGCGCTGGTAGGTCCCAGCGGGGCCGGGAAGACCACCCTGACCTACCTGATCCCCCGCCTGTATGACCCCAGCAGCGGGCGCATCCTGCTGGACGGGATTGACCTGCGCCAGGTGACCCTGGAATCGCTGGCGGCGCAGATTGGCATGGTGACCCAGGAGACCTACCTGTTTCACGACACCATCCGTACCAACCTGCTCTACGCCCGGCTGGAAGCGACGCAGGTTGAACTGGAGGCCGCCTGCCAGGCCGCTAATATCCACCATTTCATCATGGAACTGCCTGAGGGGTATGATACGATCGTTGGGGAGCGCGGCTACCGCCTGAGCGGCGGGGAGAAGCAGCGCATTGCCCTGGCGCGGGTAATCCTCAAGAACCCCCGCCTGCTGGTGCTGGATGAGGCCACCAGCAGCCTGGACAGCGAATCCGAGGCGCTGATCCAGGAGGCGCTCAAGCGGGTGATGGCGCAGCGCACCAGCATCGTGATCGCCCACCGCCTGTCGACCATCCTGGCAGCTGACCTGATCCTGGTGATGGACCGCGGGCGCATTGTGGAGCGCGGCGCGCACCACGACCTGCTGGACCGCAACGGGCTGTATGCTCACCTGTACCGCACACAATTTGAACGTGAACCGGAGGAATAGGAGCTGTCATGAACGGTATCTCAACGGCAATGATCGATTTTCCCTCCAACGGGGAGAATGCTCAGCGCACACCCGGCTACCTGGCGCGGCCGGCATCCGGCGGGGACGCCCCGGCGCTGGTGGTGATCCAGGAATGGTGGGGGCTGGTGCCCCATATCAAGGAAGTGGCCGAGCGCTTTGCCCGCCAGGGGTACCTGGCGCTGGCGCCGGATCTGTACCACGGAAAGACGGCCGGCGAGCCGGACGAGGCGCGCAAGCTGTTGATGGAGCTCGACCGGCTGCGCGCTGTGCAGGAGATCAGCGCCGCGGCGGATTACCTGCACAGCCTGACCAGCGGCCGGGTGGGCGTGGTGGGCTGGTGCATGGGCGGCTCCCTGGTGATGGCCACGGCGGCCAGCCCGGCAAGGATCGACGCCGCGGTCGCTTTCTACGGGGTGCCGCGTGACCTGGAGACGCTCAGCCAGGTGCACTGCCCGCTGCTGGGCTTGTTTGGCGAGCTGGACCAGAGCATTCCCGCTGCCTCCATCCAGCGGCTGGGCGAAATCCTGGAAGAGGCGGGGGTGACCCACGAAATCCACGTCTACCCTGGTGCGCCGCATGCCTTCTTCAACGACAGCCGGCCTCACATTTACAAGGAGGACGCGGCGCAGGACGCCTGGCGGCGCACGCTGGACTGGTTTGGCAAATACCTGGCATAGCCAGGGCTTCAACAGGCTCAACCTGCCCGGGATAGGCGCGCTGAGCTTGTTGAAGCGCATCGGCCGGATCTTGGAAAGGAAAATCTCGTTAATGCCCGGGATAGGTCGCTTCTTCGATATTTTACTAAAGCTGCGCAACCAGGTAGATTATCCCCTGCGCCAGGCCCTTCACCTGGGCCGCTCTGGGCTGCGCTTTACCAATGAGTCAAAGCAGGACCTTTACAGCCACCTGCCGCCTGCCAGGCGCAGGGCCGCAGAGAAGACAGAGCGGCGCCTGCGCCAGCAGTATCACCTGGAAGCTCTGTATCAGCACAGCACGGCCGATAATTACCGCGAAAACCTGTACTACCTGGACCTGCTGGAAAAAGCTCTGCAGGCGGCGGGGGATCCCCTGCCCTCCCCGCTGGCGGCAGCGGACATCGGCCCTTCCCACTGGTTCTATGTGCAGGCGCTGTGGGCGGCCCTGTGCTGGTGGGACGCCCCCCAGGAGCGGCAGGTCGATCTCACCGGGTACGAGGTGGATGCCTACCGCCTGTATGCTGACTTTCGCTCGCGCCTGGAGCATGCGCGGGCGCACCTGGAGGGCCTGCCCGGCAGCAAGGTGCGCTGCCTGCCGCAGGGCTTCAGCCGCCAGCCGGGGCGTTTCGATTTCATTGCCATGCTCTTTCCCTTTGTCTTTCTCCACGATCACCTGGTATGGGGCCTGCCCCAGGGGCTGTTCGACCCCTTCAGCCTGCTGCAGGATGCCTGGGACAGCCTGAAACCGGGCGGGGTGCTGTTGATCATCAACCAGGGCCAGGAGGAGCACGAGGCGCAGGCGCGCATGCTCTCCCGCCTGGAGAGCGGGCCTGGGGCTGCCCTGGTGCAGACTGCCTTCCAGCACCACTCCGATCTCTACCACTATGATATCCCGCGCTTTGTCCTGGTGTGCCGCCATGGATAAAGGCGGAAAGGACTTTACTCCCGCATCGGCGCAGCCAATCCTCCTCAGTGATGGGGTAACGCTGGGCGAGCGCGCCAGGGCGCACGTCGAAGTCCTGGCCGGGGAGGTCGGGCCGCGGCCGGCCGGCTCGGCAGGCGAGGCCCAGGGGCGCGAGTACGCCGCACGCCAGCTCCAGGACCTGGGATACGAGACCCGTCTCCAGCCCATACGCTTCGCCCCGCTGCCGGCCTTTGTGCCGCTGTACGCCCTGGCGGGGTTAGCGCTGGTCCTGGGCGGCTGGGGGATCAGCCTGTCGCCCTGGCTGGGCATCTGGCTGCCGCTGCTGTTCGCCGCCCTGCCCGAGATCAGCCGCTGGGAGATCCGGCGCAGGCCGCTCACCCAGGCTGGCGCCAACCTGTATGCCGAACTCCCCGGGCAGGACACGGGTCTGCCGCGCCTGGTGCTGTGTGCGCACCTGGATACCGGCAGGGCGATCGCCCTGCCGGCGGGCCTGCCCCGCCGCCTGTATCACCGCACGCTGGATATTGTGCAGCGCACCGCCATCGCCATTGCGGCACTGGGGGTTGTCCTGCTGCTGGGGCTGCCGCTGCCCGGCTGGGTGCTGGCTGCGGCAGGCCTGGCGGGCAGCCTGGCCGGCGGCTGGCTGATTGCCATCGAGATCGTCAACCAGACCGCCGCCCCGCACTACTCTCCCGGCGCCGTCGACAACGCCTCCGGTGTGGGCTGCGTGCTGGCATTAGCAGAACACTATGCCCACCATTCGCCCGGCCGACTGCGCCTGGGCTACCTGCTGACCGGCGCCGAAGAGACCGGGCTGCATGGGGCGCGTGCCTTTGCAGAGAGCCTGGCTGCCTCGCCTGTGTCCGTCCGGGTGATCTGCCTGGACCAGGTGGGCGCCGGCGACCGGCTGCGCTATGTCAGCCGCGATGGAACCCTTTTCTCCCAGGCCACGGATGAGCGGCTGAACCAGGCTATCCTGTCAGCCATTCCTGGCGCCTCCCCGCTGTGGCACAGCGATAAAAGCGGCGACAGCGCCGCCTTCTTGCGCCACGGGATCCCGGCGGCGGAGATCCAGGCCAGCGGCTCTGCCCAGGCCGGGCGGGCTTATCACACCACCGCTGACCTGCCCGGCCTGGTCCAGGAAAGGACCTTGAGCCTGGCCTGCCAGGCGATCGTTGGGGCGGTGGATGTGCTGAAATATGAGTTGAATTAGAACCATCCCACTAACCTTGCGCTGTAGTAAAACCGGTCAAACTCCAGATCGCACGGTATCCAGAACAGCCTCGGGATGCCGCACAGCAACCTGCAGCATCCGGGTACTGGCGAGGCGCCTCGGTCTTCACTCATTCTCTCGTCTGGTACCTGCCTATTGTAAATAGAACTTATGTTCTGTATAATTAAGACAGGAAGAACCAACAGAGAAAGAGGAGGACATGAAACCCCAACGCAAAACCAGGGTACTGTTGACCCGTCGCGAACTCGAAATTGCCCGGCTGGCCTGGCTGCCCGATGAGGAGATCGCCAGGCGGCTGTTTTTGTCCCCCGTGACCGTGCGGGCGCACTTCAAGCGCATCCGCCGCAAGCTGCAGGTGCATACCAAGCGGGAGATCTTTGCCCTGCTTTTCCCCGACCAGGTGGGGCCGGCGCCTGCTCCCAGGCGGCGCCGGCGTACATGAAATTCGCGAGGAACTTTACCGGTTAGAACTGCGTCTGATAGAATAGGTCCGGAACATGTTCCGCAGGACTTCTATTAATGTGGATGCAGTCTATCCCGTTTAAAAAGCCTGGCAATCCTGAAAGCCAGCCAACAAGGAGATAAAATGAGCCCAAAAACCCGGCTTAATCCTCATCATCACCCATTGACCAACCGCCTGGCCTGGATCAACCTGCTGCTCCTGGCTGCCATGCTGGTGAGCTGCAGCGGGCAGCCAACGCCTCCGGCCCAACCCGCCGGCGCGGGGACCGCCTCGCCCTCTTCACAGGCGCCGGCGCAGCCCGCCTCATCCAGCGCAGAAAACACCGCCGTCCCGGCGGCGCCAGCCACTGGTCCAACGCAGCCGCCTCCCACGCCCACCCCGGCAGGGCTGGTGATCCAGGATGAGGGCGAGCCGGCCCTCCCCAGGGTCATTGAGCGGCAGCCGGCCGGCGGCAAGGAGATGGCGGTGCAGGGCGAGGTGCTGCTGGCTTTTGACCAGGACATGGACCAGGAAAAAACTGCGGCATCCTGGAAGCTGGCGGACGCGCAGGGCAGGGCTGTGGATGGGAAAATCAGCTGGAAGAACTCCCGCATCATGAGCTTTAAACCCAACCAACCGCTCTCTCCTGGCTCGGCTTACACGGGCAACCTGTCGACCGGGGCCACCAGCTCCCAAGGTGCAGCGATGAGCGATCCTTTCAGCTTTAAACTGAACACCGCCTCACCGCTGCAGGTCAGCCAGGTGTTCCCCGCCAACGGCGCCAGCGATGTGGCTTATGATTCGGCTATCACCGCCATTTTCAACCGCCCGGTGGTACCGCTGGTGAGCGCCGAGGACCAGGCATCGCTGCCCCAGCCGCTGGTGTTTTCTCCCCCATTAACTGGCCAGGGTACCTGGGTCAACACCTCGATGTACACCTTCCGTCCCGACCCGGCGATGAAGAGCAGCACGCTGTACCAGGTGACCATCCCGGCTGGGCTACAGGATGCGGCCCACGAATCATCGCTGCCCCAGGATTACACCTGGAGCTTCATCACCAGCGTCCCGCGCCTGGAGAACCTGGGGCTGTCCAACGGCGTGGTCGGCCCGGACGATGACTACAAGAATTTTTTGCTAGACGATTACTTCCGGCTATTCTTCAACCAGGCCATGGATCGGGCCAGCGTGGAGGCGGCGCTGTCGCTGACCAGCGCAGATGGGCAGGCCGCCGCGCTGCGCACCGCCTGGGAGCCGGACAGCACCCAGGTGGTGGTGACCCCCTCGCTGCGGCTGGCGCTGGGCACAAACTATCTGCTAAAGCTGGACACCAGCGCACGCTCCCAGAGCCAGGCGCCGTTGGAGCAGGGGCTGGATTGGCATTTCACTACCGTTCCAGCACCCCAGGTGATTTCCATTTCACCCAACGCGCAGGAAGAGTTGGTCCACTTCTCTTCTCAGCTGATCATCCATTTTGCCTCGCCCATGCGGCTGGACACTATCAAAGATAAGGTGCAGATCACCCCGGCCCCCGCCGAGGAGGTCAAGTGGTGGTACAACGATTACGACTGGAGCGCCCATGCTTCGGTGCTGCAGCCCTCTACCCGCTACACCGTACGCACGCTGCCAGGGATGGAGGATATCTACGGCAATAAGACCGCGGAGATCAAGACCGCTGCCTTCACCACCCCCGCCCGTCCCCCGGAGGCTTCGCTGGTGATGCCGTACCAGGTTTCCATCTTCCGCAGCACTCAGCCCCAGGAGTTTTATACCACCTACCGCAACGTCACGCGCATTGATTACCGCCTGTACCGGGTGAATCTGGATCGGTTTATCCCGCTGCAAGATGGCTCACTGACGCGGGATGATTACCAGCCGGGAGATGGGGATCTGGTGTGGAATTACTCGGAGAAAAGCACGGCGGCCCTGAACGAGCGGGTGACCAAGGCCCTGAAAATGACCACCCCCGATGGGGGGCTGCTGCCCACCGGCTTCTACCTGCTGCGCATGGAGGCCCCGGTGCCCGGGGACCGCAACCCGATGCGGGATAACCGCCTCCTGATCGTGGCCAGCGCCAACCTGAGCATGAAGAGCACGGGGGACCAGGCGCTGATGTGGATGACGGACCTGCAAAGCGGCACGCCCCAGGGCGGGGTAAGCATCACTGCTTTTAACGCTGTTGGCGATACCATCGGCAGCGGCGTCACCGCCCAGGATGGCACACTGCTGCTCCAGGTACCGGTTCCCGCCGATGCCTATACCAGCCGCTATGCCATGGCTGGCGCCCCGGGGGAGGCGAGCTTCGGCTTTGTCTCCAGCAGCTGGGGCAGCGGCGATACCTCTTATGAGTACGGGCTGTGGGGCGCCTATTACGCCCCACCCAGGCAGGCCAAGGCTTACATCTACACGGAGCGCCCGATCTACCGCCCGGGACAGCCGGTGTACTTTAAGGGTATAGTCCGGGTGGATGATGACCTGGATTACTCGCTGCCGGCGCAGAAAGAGGTGGTGGTGCGCATCGAGTCCTACAAGGAAACCATCTTTGAGGAAACGCTGTCTCTCTCCGAGAACGGCAGTTTTGACGGGCAGATCACCCTGGACAAGGAAGCGGCGCTGGGTTATTACACCATCAGCGCCCACTTCCCCGGTGAAGACAACCAGCTCGGAGCGCTGACCTTTAATGTGGCCGAATACCGCCGCCCTGAGTTCCAGGTCCAGGTGAGCGCCGGGCCGGCGGATGTGCTGCCGGGCGACACCTTCAGCACCACGGTAGATGCCCAATACTTCTCCGGCGGGGCCGTGCCAGACGCCCAGGTCAACTGGACGCTGACCGCAGACCCCTTCTACTTTTCCCCTCCGGCTTCCTATTCCGGCTTTTCCTTCTCTGACTACGAAGATGACGCCGGCTATTACCGCCAGGATCTCACCCCGGGGAGCGAGATGATCGCTGAAGGCCAGGGGCAGACTGGCCCGGACGGCAAGCTGAGCATGACGCTGCCGGTCGACCTGAGCAAGTTCAAAACCAGCATGCGCTTCACTTTTGAGGCCATGGTCACCGACGTAGCCAACACCCTGGTCAGCGGGCGGGCCGCCGTGACGGCGCACCGCAGCGCTATCTACCCCGGCATCCGCTCCAAGACTTACATTGGGACCGCCGGCAAGCCGCAAGAGCTGGAGGTGGTGGCGCTGGACTGGAATGGCGCGCCCGTCCCCGGCGTGCAGGCGACCGTCGAGGTGGTGGAACGGCGCTGGAACAGCGTGCAGGAACAGGACGCCAACGGGCGCATTAACTGGACCACCAGCGTGGAGGAGATCCCCATCACCAGCACCGTGGTCACGCTGGATGGTAAAGGGCTGGGCAGCCTGAGCTTTACCCCGCCGAACGGCGGGGTGTACCGCGCCAGGGTGACCACGCTGGACAGCCGTGGGAACCAGGGCGCAGCCTCCACCTATGTGTGGGTCACCGGGAAGGATTACATCCCCTGGCGCCAGACCAATGACCGCTCCTTCAGCCTGGTGACGGACCGCACGTCTTACATACCGGGTGATCAGGCGCAAATCCTGATCGCCTCGCCTTTCCAGGGGGAGGCGTATGCGCTGCTGACCGTGGAGCGCGGGCGGCTGAAACACCAGGAGGTGCTGCACCTGACCAGTAACAGCACCCTCTACCAGCTTCCCATCACCCCCGACATGGCGCCCAATGTGTATGTCTCGGTGCTGGTGGTGAAGGGCGTGGACGAAACCAACCCGCGTCCCAACTTCAAGATGGGGATCACGGAGCTGCAGGTGGCCACCAACGAGCAGCAGCTCAGCGTGGAGGTCAGCGCCGAGCCGGCGCAGGCCGGGCCTGGCGAAACGGTGCAGTACACGGTGCGCACGCGCGACTCCAGCGGGCAGCCAGTGGACGCCGAGGTCTCGCTCAGCCTGAGCGACCTGGCAACCATGTCGCTGATGGACCCCAACTCCGAGCCGATCCTGAGCTATTTCTACAATAAGCGCACCCTGGGGGTATGGACTTCGGTGGGCATTGACCTGAGTATTGAGGATTACAACACCAACATCCAGGACAATATCGTGGAAGGCGAGGGCGGGGGCAGCGGCGGCGGCAAGGGCGGAGGCGACCTGGGGGTGGTGGAAGTGCGCCAGGATTTTCCTGACACCGCTTACTGGAAGGCGCGCCTGCAGACCGGGGCATCCGGCGAGGCCACCGTCTCGGTGACGCTGCCGGATAACCTGACCACCTGGCGCATGGACGCCCGGGCCGCCACGCTGGACACGCGGGTGGGGCAGATCACCCAGGACCTGATCAGCACCAAACCCCTGCTGGTGCGCCCGCAGACGCCGCGCTTCTTTGTCGCCGGCGACCAGGCGCAGTTGGGGACAGCGGTGCACAATAATACCGGCCAGGCGTTGAGCGTACAGGTGAGCCTGGAGGCGCAGGGGTTCACCCTGCAGTCCCCGGTCACACAGACGGTGGAGATCCCGCCCATGCGCCAGGCTTACGTCACCTGGGACGGGGCGGTGGACGACGGCGCTGCCCGGGTTGACCTGGTGTTCCGGGCTGCCAGCGGGGAGCTGAGCGACGCCAGCCGGCCCACCCTGGGCCCCCTGCAGGGACAGGGCATCCCGGTTTACCACTACGAGGCGCCCGAGACGGTGGGCACCTCCGGCCAGCTCAGCAGCGGCGGGCAGGTACCAGAAATGATCAGCCTGCCGGCGGGCATGGAAATTACCAGCGGCAGCCTGGAGATCCAGGTGGCGCCCTCGTTGGTGGCTGGCATGACTGACGGGCTTACCTACCTGAAGCACTATCCGTACGAGTGCGTGGAGCAGACCATCTCGCGCTTCCTGCCCAATGTGATCACGGCGCGGGCGATGCAGGAGGCTGGGGTCGAGGACGCAGGGCTGTCTGCCGGGCTGGAAGAACAGGTGAACCTGGCGCTGCAGAGGTTGTACAACTGGCAGAACGCGGATGGCGGCTGGTACTGGTGGCCTGGGACCAGCGATGAACAGCCCAGCGACCCGCAGACCAGCGCTTACGCTGTGCTCGGGCTGCTGCAGGCCGGGCGGGCGGGTTACACGGTCAGCCAGCCGGTGATGGAGCGGGCGCTGGAGTATTTGAGGACGCAGGTGATGCCGCTGGACCAGCTTAATGAGCCCTACCAGCTCAACCGCCAGGCGTTTATCCTGTACGTGCTGGCCCAGGCCGATATGCCAGACACCAGCGCCGCAGTGCAGCTCTATGATCACCGCCAATCACTGGCGCTGTACGCCGAAGGCTACCTGGCGCAGGCCCTGTACCACGTCGATCCCCAGGACCCGCGGCTGAAGACCGTGCTTGCGGACTTCAATAGCGCGGCGATTGTCTCCGCCTCCGGCGCGCACTGGGAGGAAAAGGAGAGCGACCTGTGGAACTGGAACACCGACACGCGCAGCACGGCGATCATCCTGTCATCCATCATCCAGATCGACCCGGCCAACCCGCTGACTGCCAACGCCGTGCGCTGGCTGATGAGCAACCGCACGAACGGTCACTGGGCGGGGACACAGGAGACCGCCTGGACGCTGATGGCGCTGACA
>CAIQIV010000063.1 GCA_903871905.1 uncultured Chloroflexota bacterium
ATGACGGGCCCATGTCACTGCGAGGAACGAAGCAGTCTCCCTGGCAACGACGGGCTGGCAACGGAGGAGATTGCTTCGCAGGCTCGCAATGACGGGCCCATGTCACTGCGAGGAACGAAGCAGTCTCCCTGGCAATGATGGGCTGGCTGCGGAGGAGATTGCTTCACAAGCTCGCAATGACAGGAGCGGAATTCTGATACAATAGTATGCAAAATTATTCATAAAATTGCAGGAGGTCCTTTTGACACAAATGACTGCTGAAGAAATTGTCAACATGAACCTGGAGTACACCTTTTTCTCCTGGTCCGTGCAGGGGCAGGCGACGCCCATCCCGGTGGTGAAGGCCGAGGGCGTGTATTTCTGGGATGCGGACGGCAAGCGCTACCTGGATTTTTCGTCGCAGCTGGTGAATATGAACTCCGGGCACCAGCACCCGAAGATCGTCAAGGCGATCCAGGACCAGGCGGGGGTGCTGTGCATGGCGCACCCGGGGTTTGCCACCGAGCCGCGCGGCCTGCTGGGCAAGAAGCTGGCGGAGGTCACGCCGGGCGACCTGAAGAAGACCTTCCTGTGCCTGGGCGGGGCGGAGGCCAACGAGAACGCCATCAAGATCGCCCGCTTTTACACCGGGCGCAATAAGTACCTGGCGCGCTACCGCTCGTACCACGGGGCGACACACGGGGCGGTGGCGCTGACCGGCGACTACCGCCGCCTGCCGGTGGAGCCGGCTATGCCGGGCGTGGTGCGCATCCTGGATCCCTACTGCTACCGCTGCCCCTTTGGCTGGACGCGGGAGACCTGCCACCGCGAGTGCATTTCTCACGTGGAAGAGGTGATCGAGTACGAAGGCCCGGACCGCATCGCCGCCATGTTCCAGGAGGGGGTGACCGGCACCAACGGGCTAATCGTGCCGCCGGATGACTACTGGCCGCGCATGCGCGAGATCTGCGACAAGTATGGCATCCTGCTGGTTTCGGATGAGGTGATGAGCGGCTGGGGGCGCACCGGGAAGTGGTTTGCGGTGGATAACTGGGGGGTGGTGCCGGACATCATCACCACCGCCAAGGGCATCACCTCGGGCACCGTGCCGCTGGGGGCGGTGATCGTGCGCGAGAAGATCGCCAAATTCTTTGACGACAAGTACCTGTACGCCGGGCTGACCTACTCCGGGCACGCCCTGGCCTGCGCGGCGGCGGTGGCGACCATCGACGCCTACGTGGAGGACGGGCTGATCGAGAACAGCCGCAAGGTGGGCGGCTACCTGGGCGAGCGGCTGGAGGGGCTGAAGGCGGCGCACCCGTCGGTGGGGGATGTGCGCTACATTGGCCTGTTCACCGCCCTGGAGCTGGTGAAGAACCGCCAGACCAAGGAGCTGATGGACCTGGCGCCGCTTATGAAGTATCTCAAGCAGCACGGGGTGTTTGGCTTCAACTTCAAGAACGTGCTGTTTGTGGTCCCGCCGCTATGCATCACGCAGGAGCAGCTGGACGAAGGCCTGGCTGTGCTGGACGCCGGGCTGAGCGAAGTGGCCGACAAGGCTGTGGTATAGGAGGCAGCATGGAGATACTCAATTACATTAATGGGGAGTGGGTCAAGCCGGTCGTCCGCGAGTACGTGGAGGTGATCAACCCGGCGACGGGGGTTGTGGAAGCGCGCACCCCGGTGTGCGGGACGGCTGAGGTGGATGCGGCGGCGGGGGCGGCGGCGGAAGCCCTGCCCGGCTGGCGGCGCATGCCGGCTCAAGACCGGGTGCAGTTCCTGTTCCGCCTGAAGTTCTTGATGGAGGAGCAGCTTGACCTGATCTCACGCACCATTACCAACGAGTGCGGCAAGACCTACGATGAGGCCAAGGCCGAGATGCGCCGGGCGATCGAGAACGTGGAAGTGGCATGCGGCATACCCATGCTGTCGAAGGGCGAGATCAGCGAGGACATCGCCCCGGGGATCGATGAGATCATGCTGCGGCAGCCGGTGGGGGTGTGCGCCACCATCGCCCCCTTCAACTTCCCGGGGATGATCCCCTTCTGGTACCTGCCGTATGCGCTGGCGTGCGGCAACACGTATGTGATCAAGCCGTCGGAGAAGGTGCCGATGACCATGCAGGTGATCTTCCGCCTGGTGGAGCAGCTCGGGCTGCCCAAGGGGGTGATCAACATGGTCAACGGGACCAAGGAGGCGGTGGACGGGATCCTGGACCACCCGGCGATCCGCGGCATCACCTTCGTGGGTTCGACGCCGGTGGCGAAGTACATTTACCGGCGGTCGGCGGAGAACGGCAAGCGGGTGCAGGCGCAGGGCGGGGCGAAGAACCCGGTGATCGTCATGCCGGACGCGGACATGGAGATGGCGGTGAAGATCATCGCCGACTCGGCTTTCGGCTGCGCCGGGCAGCGCTGCCTGGCGGTGTCGCTGGGGGTGACGGTGGGCGAGGCGCGTAACTCCTTTGTGGAGATGATCTGCGATGCAGCCGCGTCGCGCAAGGTGGGCTACGGGCTGGAGGCCGGGGTGCAGATGGGGCCGGTGATTAACCAGGCCAGCCGGGGGCGCATCGAGGGGCTGATCGGGCTGGGGGCCAGCGAAGGGGCCAGCGTGCTGGTCGATGGGCGCGGGACCACGGTGGCGGGCTACGAGGCGGGGACCTTTGTGCGCCCGACGATCCTGGCGGATGTGAAGCCGGGGAGTGAGATCGCCCGCACGGAGATCTTCGGGCCGGTACTCAGCCTGATGCACGTCAAGGATATTGACGAGGCGATCGCCCTGACCAACAGCGGGACCTACGGCAACCAGGCCAGCCTGTTTACCAGCAGCGGCTATGCGGCGCGGCGCTTCCGCTACGAAGCCAACGCCGGAAATATCGGGATCAACATCGGGGTGGCGGCACCGATGGCCTTCTTCCCCTTCAGCGGGTGGCGGGAGTCGTTCTTCGGCGACCTGCACGGGCAGGGGATGGACGCGGTGGAGTTCTTCACCCAGAAGAAGGTGGTGGTGGAGCGCTGGCCAAAGGAGTGGTCGAGGACGTTCTGATGAGAAAAAAAGACCCTGAGCCGAATGAGCTTGGGGTCTTTTCACAAGATTGATATCCTGGTGGCTCAAAAACACTTTCGAACCTGGTAACCTGGAGGCTTTAGCCTCCTGAAAATTGACCAATAGGAGTGAAGAGATGGATTTTCAAGGCTACCCGTATGTCTGGTTGGTTGTGGTTGGCATCGTGGTCTTTTTTGCCATCCGCATGGGGGTGGGAATCTGGGCTGCGCGCCGGGTTTCAAACGCCGCCGATTACATCGTCGCCGGGCGGCGCCTGCCCATCTACATCGTCGGCGCTTCGGTGATGGCCACCTGGTTTGCGGCAGAGACGCTGATGGGGGCATCCTCTTCCGCGTACCAGTATGGCTACCAGGGAGTGCTTTTCGATCCATTCGGTGCAGCCGCCTGCCTGTTCCTGACCGGGTTCTTCTTCACCCGCCTGATGCGCCGGGCGCGCTACCTGACCCTGGTGGACTTCTTTGAGCGGCGCTTTGGCCGTTTCATGACCATCCTGGCCTCGCTGGCGCAGCTCATGACCTATTTCGTGTGGGTCGGGGCGCAGATGGTGGCAGCCGGGACGATCGTCAATGCCCTGTTCCCCGGGGTACCGATCCAGGTGGGGATGATCGTGGTAGCGGTGTGGGTCACCGGGTACACCATGCTGGGCGGCATGCTGGCCGACACCCTGCTCGACTTCATGCAGATGTTCTTCACCGCCGGCGGCTTGACCCTGATCTTCTTTTATGTGCTGGCGCAGGTTGGCGGCTGGCAGGGACTGGCCTCGATCCAGGAGACCCTGTACAACCCGGAACCCTTTACCCTGTCGCCTATGGCCGGCGACACAGGCTACCTTGGCTACCTGGGGCATACCGGCATCTTCTACTGGCTGGCGGCGTGGATGGCGGTGGGGTTGGGCTCGGTTCCCACCCAGGACCTGTTCCAGCGCTCGATGTCGGCGCGCAACGAATCCACCGCGGTGTGGGGCACCTACCTGGCGGGTTTCCTGTATATCTTCTTTGGCATCATGTCGCCGACCATTGGGATCATGATGTACAAACTGGCGCCAGGGATGGAGAGCAGCGAGGGGGTGCTGGTCAAGGCAGCCCTGGACTACCTGCCCCCCATCCTGACCGCCATCTTCATCGCCTCGCTGTCCTCGGCGCTGATGAGCACCTCCGACAGCGGCCTGCTGGCCGGGGCGGCGGTGGTGGTGGAAAACCTGTACCCCATGCTGGGGAAGAGGCTGGATGATCGGAGCAAGGTGGTTTGGACCCGCATCTGGGTAATGATCATTGGAGCGCTGGCGATCGTCATCGCCCTGACGGCAGCGACGATCTACGAACTGGGGGTGCTGGCCTGGTCGCTGCTGCTGGTGGGGTTGTTCTCTCCGTTTGCGCTGGGAATGTACTGGAAGAAGTCCAACCACTGGGGCGGAGTGGCCTCCTACCTGGGCGGTTTTCTGGCCTGGGCGATCTTTATCTACGTCGTGTTCAATTTCGGCCTGTTCTCGGATTCGACGGCGGTGGTGTGCTCAGGCGGGGATTTGACCCTGCTGGCGACGGATGAGGTGGTATGGGACTGCGCTTTCTGGGACGCAGTGTACATTGCCTCCTTCCCGGCGTTTGTCATCTCGCTGCTGCTGATGGTGGGGGTGTCCCTGCTGACGCAGAAGCAGGACCCGCCAAAGCCGATCCTGGACATCGACGGTAACGAGTTCGATACCAACCCGTTTCATAACCTGGGCATCACCCCGCTGCGAGATGCTTTGCGGAAGCTGAGGCCTGAGGAGTACGACGACTAAGAGGGGACCCTCACCCCGGGCCTCGCCCTGAAAGGGTGAGGGGGGAAGAGCGCTTCGACAGGCTCAGCGCGCCTGGTGGACAGGCAGGCTGAACCTGTCGAAGCCTGAACTGGTTATTGCGCGACCGGTTTTCGTTTAGATGGTGCAGTGGTAGCGGCACCAGTCTCCCATAAATCCGCAGTTTTCGCAGCCATCCTGGCAGTTACAACCGGCGTGCAGCTCGGTGCGGATCTTGAGGGCGGCGGGCGGCGGGGTGGTTTTTTGTAATTTTTGCGGTTTTTTGGTTTGAGCAGGGGTAGCCATGAGAAGTTCCTTTCTGAAACAAGGTAGGGAAAATTATATATTTGGGGCTGCAGCCTGTCAATGGACAAATGTTGTATATTATTGCAGATGGCGAGTATCGTGAGGATTAATTTGATCGACAGGGGGTGTCCAATGCGGTTCAGGTATGGAGCATTTGGATGAATTTCTCGATCACCGCGGGATCGAAATGCCTGCCGGACTGCTCTTTCATGTATTTTAATATTTCGTCTTCTGACCAGGCTTTACGATAAGGACGGTCACTCGCCAGGGCATCCCACACATCTACCACGGCGAAGATGCGCGCCGCCAGTGGAATTTCCTCCCCTTTTAACCGGCGTGGGTAGCCGGTCCCGTCCCATTTTTCGTGATGGCAGTAAGGGATGCTCAATGCGGGGTGGAGGTAGTTGATAGGCGAGAGCATTTCAAAGGCAAACTGCGGGTGCCCTCGCATGATGATCCATTCTTCGTCGGTCAGCTTGCCAGGTTTGAGTAATATGTGGTCCGGTACGCCAACTTTGCCGATATCGTGGAGCAGGGCGCCCCGGCGAACGTGGATCAACTCTTCCTCCTGGATGCCCAGCGCGGCGGCAAGATCAAGGCATAGCCTGGCTACCCGTTGGGAGTGGCCCTCCGTCTCCTTGTCTCGCAAATCGAGCGCTCTGACCCAACCCTCGATGGTCTCATCGTAAGCCTGGATCAGTTCCTGGTTGGACCGCTGCAGACCATTATAGAGCTGCACCTGCTCAATCGCAATTGCTGCCTGTCCCGCCAGAGTTTCCATGAAGTCCAACCAATCCCGGTCGGGAATATACTCTTTGCGGAAGAACACCTCCATAACGCCCTTGGTTTCATCCCCAACCAGGAGCGGCATGGCAAAATAGGAAACAAATCCTTCCTTTTGGGAGGCCCTAAGCAGCAGGTGATTATTGGCTAAGACGGATAAATTTTGAATTTGTACCAGACGTTTGGATTTCACAGCCATACCCGCCGGGCTGTCGCAGATCCGGACCCTGAGCTGGTCAAAGGAATGGGTGGTAAAACCCCGCCCAAATTGGTATTTGAGATCATCAGCATCCTCACCAAATTTCAGCAGGATATCCACAGCGTCTGCTCCCAGTTGAGAACAGGTTTGATCCAGGATAACTCCCAGGGTGATGTCCAAATCCTTGCTGCTGGTGATGGACGCATCAATATTTCTCAGGGCGACCAGGTGGTTCAGGCGTTTGATGGTTAATTCATGCAGGGTGATGCGGCGAATGGAGCTGGCAGCAATATCGGCCA
>CAIQIV010000064.1 GCA_903871905.1 uncultured Chloroflexota bacterium
AGGCTTTATTTGAATTGTTTGGTATCCTCAATGCTGCGTAAGAAGTGATCAGCGCAGCAAGGTGATGAGATTGGTCATGATTTCCCGCACATCGGTCGGCCAGAGGTATCGGATGCTGCTGTTGGTGATGCCCGAAACGTAGCCGTTGAGCTGCCGTTGGTTGGCGCCCCAGGTCTTAAAGATTGCCCAATCACATTCGTAGGCGATATCGTAGTTGAAGTATAGGATGCCTTTGATTTCGGGGGTGCGGGACAGGTAATTGTAGGTGTCTATCAGGAAGCTGTTCTTTGCCTCGGGACTTAATACACCTTGAGCTGCGTCAGATGAGGTAGCAAATTGGGCAATGAAGATCGGCTTGCCGGGCGCCATCACCTTCATACGCTGGATGTACTCGTCCATCAGGACCTCTGCCGAGGAGATCCACTTTGGCCATTGGTTGCGCGGCATGGGGCAGTATCCAAAATTGAGTGCGCTGAACCCGACTGCATCGACCCGGTCATAGCCGGGGAAGTAATCCTCGAACCGGGCGCCGTTGGGGTGGTTATACCCGGTGGCGGAGAAGACCCAGTACACGGAATCGCGGGGGACGCCCACTTCGTTAAACTTATCCTGGATGCGCTTGAAGGCCAACTTGAAATTGGTGGGGTCCATGCCGTAAGGGATCCAGTCGCCATCCATCTCTTCCAGGGGGGCGATGTAGGCCACGCGATTACCGTTCAGGGCATAGTCTTTGTAAGCAGTAGCCCAGGCTGTTATTTCAGCATCCAGCCTGCCGGAGGCAACCTCGGCAGCGGTAGCATTGGTTGGCATGTTGATGAAGGGGATCATGCCGTTATCCCACATCATGTTAAGCTGCTGGGGAATGTTATACCAGGGTGTGGTGACCTCAATCTCGATGAAGGTGCCTGCCAGGCTGATCTTCTTGCCGCCCCAGGCATTCAGGGCCAGCGCCTGCTGTTCGATGAAGGCCTGGTCGCCCCACCACCCCTGAGAGATATCGCCATAGACCCCAAGCATCAGGGGCAGGGCGGTTCTTGTCTGGTATCTGTTATTGATCAGCGGCAGATGGGTGATGCGGGTGGGGGGCAGCAGGTCAGTTTGGGCCAGTACGGTGGGGGGTAAATAGCCATAAGCTGTATGGCTGACGCCGCTGGCATAGCCCTGGTACTGTGTCCCGCCTGGCTGGTAGATCTGCCAGTTGCATTCGCCCCATCCGGCTGCGTTGACATTGCGGTACAGCACGGCGCGGATGGATGGCTGTGTAGCGATGAACTGAAAGGCATTCTGCAGCCAGGCATTCTTAGCATCTGCATTTTCGACTCCTGCTGAGGAAAATGCCGAGGTGGCCAGGGATGCGATGAAAATCGGTTTCTGGGGCGCCATCAGGTGTATCCGATGAATATTGCGACCAATCAGGTTTTCCGGCGTTACCCAGTTCGTATTGGACGCGCAGTAGCCAAAGTTGTAGGCGCTAAAAGCAACAACGTCCACATATTCATCACCCGGGTAATAGCTTTCATAAGAGGTCAGGCTGATATATGGGTTGACATACCAGCCATTGAAGAGGAATATCCAACGCACAGAGCTGCGAGATACTCCGGCCGTGGTGAAGATATCTACCACCCGCCGGAAAGCCAACTGATAATTCCCAGGGTCGCCATAATAGGATACCCATTGGTAATTCATCTCAGGCAGGATGGCCAGGAATGCAAATTTCCCATTAACTGCCCAGGCTTTGTAAGCATCAGCCCAGCGCTGGACCTGCGGATCGTACTTCCCCGACGCAATCGCATAAGCGGAAGGGCTGCCAGACCCGCCGCTGATATTGACCAGCGGGGTGATGCCGTTGGCCCATAATGCATCAAGCTGGGCGGGGAGGTTGTGAGCGATGTTTGCGTCGTCGAGGTCCAGGGATATCTCAACCAGTGCGCTGGGTTTGCCGGCCCAGGTATCCAGGCTTTTGATTTCGCTGTTGACAGAGTTTTCTGTGATATAGCTGACCGTGTTGATCCCGATTAAGACGGGGGAGGCCTGGCCCACTATGATGGATGCCAGGGACGCGGAAGCACCCGGGTTGGAAAACAGCAGACCACACAGCACCACTGCCGCAAGACTGATCCTGGTGATCCGTTTGGCGTGGGTAACCACTTTTTTCATGTTGTTATTCTCATTATTTTTCAATTTCCGCTGCTTATTCGCTCGCCGGGATTTTCATAATAGTCAATGCTCCCGCGATTACCAGGATGATTTGCGGTGCAGCCCCCAGCGATAGCCCAACCAATCCTGGCTAAACAGCACAAACAGTGAAATCGAATGATCGTTTTTATCCTTCTACCATTATAGTACGTTATCTTGCTACGAGGTTTCCAATCTTTTAGTCGCAAAAAAGGAGCAAAAGATATGGCCGTCAGTGAACACGTGGTAAAATGACATTTGTCGGTCCATTTTATGGAATTCTTGTAGGAATGATGGCACAGGAAAAAATGAGCAAAGCATTTCGTGCGCCGATGGCGTCGGCGAAGAAGTTGGTCAAGCAGGTGCGGGCCAAGGCAAGTGCCGTTTACCATGGATTTGGCGATGAAAAGGAAGACTGGGCCCGCGCAGGCCAGCTCAATGCTGCCTTGTATGATGATGTCAACCGTATTCCGCAGGATGAATTAGAGCGCATCAGCCAGATTATCCGTGCTGCCTGCCAGGAAAGAAATCATTCAGAGGAATTGACGTTTAACTGGTTGAGCCATAAATACCGCGTTTATCTGACCATGAAATGGCTGGAGCCGCTGGTGACTGGGGGCAGCATCATCGGCCTGGACATGGGTGGTGAATCTTTGATCACCAAGATCTGGCAGGCTTACTTTCCTCATATTGAGTGGCAAAATACCACGGGTGATTTGAGGTATCCATGGAAAGAAGCGGATAATTCCAGGGATCTCATCTTGAGCACCGAAGTAGTGGAGCACCTGTCCGACCAGCCGACGGGGTTCAGCGATGGTTTTTATTACTCTGGCCTCAGGTCTACCCTGAGCGAGTCCTACCGGGTGCTGAAGCCGGGTGGGGTGATGCTGATCACTACCCCCAATGCAGGCTCAATTTATCACCTTAAAACCGTCCTGGAAGGCACACCGCCCTGGTTTTACCTGATCCATGTGCGTGAGTACACGGCAGAGGAGCTGCTTAACGTGCTGCAGGAGATCGGTTTTGTTGTAGAGAAATGGCAAACCTTGCACTGCCTGACCTATAATT
This sequence comes from uncultured Chloroflexota bacterium, assembly GCA_903871905.1. Taxonomy (GTDB): domain Bacteria; phylum Chloroflexota; class Anaerolineae; order Anaerolineales; family UBA4823; genus CAIQIV01. Next base: position 3,244 of record CAIQIV010000064.1, read on the forward strand.
ACCATTTTGATTACACCCCGATTTTTCACCTGCTGATCACGCATCATTTCAAGATAACCCACCGCGGTGACGATATTTTTATTGTGGTTCGCAAGCCAGGTTAGCGTCTGGGGCAGGGTCAGTGACCGACGCCCAGAATTTGATCGAAATTCATTGGGATGGAAATAGGCGGCAGGTTTTCCAAAATTAAACACAGGATGATAGAGGCTTCTTTTTTGCCTGTATCCAGGCTGGTTGCGCCGGGGATCCTCCCCGTGCAGCTTAAAAACGTCTGCCTGTGTGTCAACCTGGACCAGTGCAATTTGCGCTGCATCATGTGCTGGCAGACCTATTCTCGCGAGTCGAACCGCCAGGTGTACCAGTCGTCGAATCTGCCGCGCGAGCAGCTGCTGCAGCTTCTCCGCAGCCCAGGGTTAGAAGATGCCACGATCAGTGTAGTAGGTGGGGGGGAGCCGTTCCTTTACCCGTATATGGAAGACCTGCTGCGGGAGGCGCCAACCGCGCGCCGCAGGCTGATGATCATGACTAATGGCACCCTGCTCCAGAACCACCCGGTCTTTTGGGAGACTGTGGAGCATGCGCCAATCACTCTCATCTTTTCCATCGATGCTGCCACTCCTGAAACCTATGCCATGATCCGCCCGCCGGGCCTGTGGTCGCAGTTGATGGCTAATATTGAGCGATTCAGAGAAATGCGCTCCAGGAATCCCGGGCTGGAGTTAAAGACCTCCTTTGTCCTGCTCCGGCAGAACATGGGTGAACTGCTGGACTTTATGCGGCTGAATGCTGAATGGGGCTCGTTATATGTTCATATTCACCCGGCGATCCGGAGCTCTTATCCCGAGGAATGGCGCATCGATCCATACGACCCGGAGTACCTGGGCACAATAAAGGAAGTGGTGGAATTTGCCCGGCAGAATTCGATATCCCTGGATCACCCAGAAGATATCGTGCCGCCAGAATATGCAGGCATGTTTTCATCAGGCCCACAGCAGCCAGGCGCTTCCTGGCCTGCCTCCCAGCATTTCTGGCAGCCTGACCGCCACGACCCGCGCCGGAACTGCCGGGTGCACACCGAGGATATGACTGTCAGCCACCTGGGGGATGTATACCTGTGCGATACGGCCTTTCGCGTGTATTATAGCTGCGGCAATTTGTTTTCCCAGGGAATAAAAAACTTGTGGCTTTCCCCGGCCTGGTTATCGATCCGCCTGGCGCACAAGCTGGGTGTGCCCCACCGCCACCCGTTGTGCAGCCGTTGCCTGATGGTCATAGAAGAAAATCAAATGAAACCCAAAACACTTATCCACCATCTTCGCCAGTACCTTTACAAATTTCACCCCCGGCGCCTGGCGCGCAAACTGCTTGCCAGGCCCGGGATCTTTACGGAATGGTATACACCAGAAGAGCCTGGGCATGTGGCTCTGTATGCAGATGAACCTGAGTTCTATCCAGGTTTTCCCGTTCGCCGCCCCATCTTTGCCATCAAAGATCTGCCCAGGCGCCAGAAAGTCTCGCTGGTGACCACGGTTAAGGACCAGGCGGTATTTGTGGATGAGTGGGTCAAGTGCGTGAATACGCAGAACTGCCCCCCGGATGAGATCATTGTGGTGGACCGCGGCTCATCCGATGCGACCCTTGAGCGGCTGCGTGCGTTGGCGGGAATCTGCCCGCTCCCCCTGCGCGTGATCCAGGAGGAGGGTGCCAGCGTGGCCAGGGCTCGCAACCTGGGCATTGCCCAGGCCAGCGGGGCGGTCATTGCTGTAACCGATTTTGACTGCCGTCCCCCGGTCTATTGGCTGGAATACCTGCTCCTGCCCTTCAATGACAACCCGGGAACCCAGGTATCTGCAGGTTGGTATACGCCCATTGACCGGTGGGGAAATTGGCTGCACGCCCGCGGCTGGCCCCATCCTTTCCCGCCCGATCCCCTGGCCTATTTGCCCGGCTCCAGGTCACTGGCGTTTTTGAAGGAAACCTGGGAAACGGTGGGAGGGTATCCTGAGTGGCTGGATGGGCAGAGCCTGGATATGGCTTTTGCCATGGAGCTCAAACGCGGTGCGCCACATTGGGCTTTTGTTCCGATGGCTGCCGTGAAT
>CAIQIV010000065.1 GCA_903871905.1 uncultured Chloroflexota bacterium
ATCCCAGCCAGTCGGACCCGGTGGACCAGCTGGTAATCGGCTCGGAAACCAGCACAACCCTGGTCTCTGCGCCGAACCCGTCGATTTATGGCACCCCGGCGGTATTCACTGCCACGGTGAGCTCGAACCTGTTCACGCCATCCGGTGTGGTGGAACTGCGGGAAGGGTCGATCACCCGGGCTACCGGGGAGCTGGCTGAAGGCCAGGTCGTGTTTACGTTGAATAACCTGGCGGTGGGGATGCACCACCTGACCGCAAATTACCTGGGGAATGCAGCCTTCCGTCCCAGCCAGTCTGCGGTGCTGGACCAGCATATCATCGGCAATACCAGCACCAGCCTGGAGAGCTCGCTTAACCCATCGCTGTTCAACCAGGATGTGACCTTCACCGCGGTGGTCACGATCACCGCAGGCGAGCCGCAGGGCAACGGGTTAAACGGCGAGGTGTATTTCATGGACGGCGTGGTGCCGATGGCGATCGTGCCGCTGGTGGATGGCCAGGCGCAGTTCACCACGCATGCCCTGGACGTGGGCACGCATCCTATCGTGGCAGTCTATACAGGCGATGAGGACTCCAACCCCAGCCAATCACAACCGGTGAACCAGCAGGTAGTCGGCGCGCCAGCTTCGGTGTTCCTGGTCTCGTCGCTCAACCCGGCGGAATATGGGCAGGCGGTAAATTTCAGAGTCACCGTGCTGTCGAACGTGGGCACGCCTGGCGGGCAGGTGCTCCTGAAGGACGGCGGAACGACGAAAGACAGCGGGACGCTGGTAGACGGGAAGATTACATTCACGCATACTGACCTGGCGCCAGGCGTCCATCCCCTGGTGGCAGAATACCAGGGTGATGATCAGCACCAGCCGGCGGTGTCTCCAGAACTGGCACAAAATGTCACCGCGGAGACGGTTACCCGGATCGAATCAGCACCCAACCCGTCGGACGATGAACAGCAGGTGACGCTCACCGCCCGGGTGAGCGCCGCCGCCGGTGTCCCCGGCGGGCAGGTGCGCTTCGAAGACCAGGCCAGGACATTAGGCACCGCCAGCCTGGCTAACGGCGTTGCCACACTGGAGATCATGGACCTGGAGATTGGGGAACACAGCCTCAGGGCAATTTACCTGGGAGACGGATCCTACCAATCCAGTATGTCAGCCCCGGTGAAGCATATCGTGCGCGGCAATGTGTCGATTGCGCAGGTATCGTCGGGCAGCCCGGCGCTGGTCGACAGCCAGGTTACCTTCACCGCCACAGTGAGCGCCTCGGGAGCCCAGGAGCCGACGGGGCAGGTTTCCTTCTGGGATGGCATCTCCCCCCTGGGAAGCGCCAACCTGGTCAATGGAAAGGCTGCGCTGAGCAGCCAGACCCTGTCGGTTGGCGGGCATACAATCCGCGCGGTGTACGAAGGGGATGTGAATTATAACCAGGCTTATGCTCCTGAATTGGAGCAGGTGATATTTGGGTATGCAGCGTACACCAGCCTGGATGGATCTCCGAACCCGGTGCAGTATGGACAGTGGGTAACGTTTACCATCCAGGTCACCTCCAACGTGGGGCTGCCAATTGGCAGCGTGGATCTGGTGGAGAACGACGTGGTATTGGGCAGGGGTGAGCTGGAAAATGGAACAGCCCTGGTTTCCTTGAATACACTGGCTTCCGGGCATCATTACCTGTCGGCGGTCTACCTGGGGGACGCAGCGCATAACCCGAGCTTCTCCAGCCGCCACTACCAGCTGGTCCAGGGGAATACCAGCATCAGCCTGGCCTCCTCCCCCAACCCATCCACCTATGGGCAGGAGGTGACTTTTGCCCTGCAGGTCAGCAGCACACAGGGAGGGGCGCCCTTCACCGGGTGGGTGTCGTTGTTTGATCGGGAGCACAATATCGGGATAAAACAGGTGGGGGAGAACGGCGCTGCCACCTTTACCCTGTCTGACCTGGCGGTTGGTACGCATGACGTGAGGGCAGTTTATTCTGGAGACATTGTATATCATGCGGCCAGCTCAAATGTGGTGCCGCAGGTGGTTAAGGGGATTGATACCAGCACGACCCTGGCTGGGATGCCAAATCCGTCGAATTTCAACCAGGTGGTGGATTTCAGTGTGATGGTGGCCAGCCCGGCAGGGCCGGCTCCGAGCGGCGTGGTGAAGCTGAAAGAGGGGGAGAATGTTCTGGCGCAGGCTTTGCTGTCGAATGGTGCGGCGAATATTTTGTACCAGGATCTCCCGGCTGGCTGGCACAGCCTGGTTGCCGAATACACCGGGGACGCCACGCACAACGGCAGCCGATCCCCAGCCTGGAACCAGCATGTGCTGGGCAACACCCAAACAGTGCTGCGGGCGTCGTCGGACCAGAGCCGCCTGGGTGAAGCAGTGACCTTTACCGCCAGCGTCCAGAGGCTGACTGCAAGCAGCGCCTTAACGGCGGATGGGCTGGAGGGAACGGTTTTGTTCCTGGATGGCATGACCCCGCTGGCTTCGATCACTTTAACCAACGGCACCGCAGCATTTACCACAGACCAATTAGGGGTGGGAGAACACACGCTGACGGCGATATACTCCGGCGACAGTGATGACAATCCAAGCCAGTCCAATGACCTGGGACACCGGGTGATCGGGTGGGCAACGGTGGTGAGCCTGAAAGCAAGCCCCAACCCCAGCACCTATCCGCAAGCGATTGAGTTTACGATCCAGGTGAACAGTGACCAGGGGACGCCCACGGGCAAGGTGCGGCTGGTTGAAAATAACCTGACCCTCTTGTATGCTGACCTGGTTGATGGAACTGCCCGCTTCAATTACAACGGGCTGCAGGTAGGACAGCATCTGCTCAAGGCGGTATACGATGCCAGCGGAGATTACTCGGGAGGGGAATCGCCGGTGTGGAAGCAGCAGGTCAAGGGCAATACCAGCGTGCTGTTGTTCTCGTCGGGCAACCCGGCAGGGGTCGGACAGCAGGTAGTCTTTACGGCGAAGATCCTTGCCAACGGGGGAGGTACGCCCACCGGGTTGGTGGCTTTCCTGGACGGAGCGACCTGGCTGAAACTGGCGGAGGTGACCAACGGTCAGGCGACCTTCTCGACCTCAAGCCTGTCTGTTGGAACGCACAGGATCTGGGCAGTCTATTCAGGGGACAATACCTCGAACCCGAGCATCTCGCCGGATTTGAGCCAGGTTATCCTGGGAGCTCCGGTGACCGTGCAACTGATTTCGGCGCCCAACCCGGCGAACTTTGGCGATACGGTGCAGTTCCAGGTGAGCGTGTCCACCACGGTGGGCACGGCCCAAGGGATGGTGAGGCTGATGGAAGGGGAGACAGAGCGGGCAAATGGCACTCTGTCCAATGGGCAGGCCAGCTTCAACCTGGCGGACCTGGCGGTGGGCAGCCACACGCTGCGCGCCGAGTACCTGGGAGATGGGGTGCACAACCCGGGCATATCGCCGGTTCTGCGCCAACAGGTTAATGGAAACACCAGCACAACGCTGGTTTCTTCGGTCAACCAGACCGATTACAACGACCCGGTAGTCTTCACCGCCACGGTTAGCCGCACAGGGTCGCTGCTGGGAGGCGAGGCGTGGCTGGGTGGCAGCATCACCTTCCTGGATGGCTGGACGGTTATTTCCGTGATCCCGGTGGTGGATGGAAGAGGGGTTTACTCAACTACAGAGTTCAGCGTGGGTGAGCACACACTGCTGGCGCTGTACTCTGGCGATGCGGATGACAACCCCAGTCAATCCAATGCCGTGGGACACGTGGTGAACGGGCGTCCAACTGCGACCAGCCTGGAAAGCGCTCCCAACCCATCCATCATTGGGGAGATGGTGGCGTTCACGGCTACAGTGAGCTCTGACCTGGGCACGCCGGAAGGCCGGGTGCAACTGATCGAGAACGGGCAGACTCTGCTGACCTCCGATTTGGTAGGCGGGACAGCCCGATTCAATACTGCCTGGCTTCCGGTGGGACACCACCTGCTGCGCGCTGTTTACGAGCCGCAAGGGGTGTATGCCGGCAGCTTCTCGCCTGAGATGGATCAGCACGTGACCGGTAATACCCGGGTTCAGCTGATTTCATCTATCAACCCATCGCATTACTCCCAGGAGGTGAGCTTCACTGCACTGGTAGTACAGACCGGCGGCGGAACACCCGGCGGGAATGTCACCCTGCTGGACGGCATGACCCCGCTGGATACGAAGGCGCTGGCAGATGGGCAGGTTACTTTTAACCTCTCGCGCCTTGAGGTAGGGGTGCACAGCCTGGTCGCGCTGTATGAAGGAGACGACGACTCGAATCCCAGCCAATCTCCAGTGCTGCGCCAGGAGGTTCTGGGCGCACCGGTGCAGGTAACGCTGGAATCGACGCCCAACCCTTCGAGTTATGGGCAAGCTGTGGAATTTGCCGCAGCAGTCAAATCGAGCGAGGGGACACCGCAGGGATGGGTACTGTTGAAGGAAGGGGAACAAGTGCTGGCATTTGCAGAACTTGCCTCCGGGCAGGTCTGGTTTGAACTGGACAACCTGGAAGCCGGTCAGCACACCCTGGTGGCTGAGTACCTGGGAGATGAGACCCACAGCCCGGGGAGCTCCAGCAGCTATGGCCAACGTGTGGCGGGCAACTCGACGACGACGCTAACCTCCACGCTCAACCCGGCTCGCTACGCCCAGGAAGTGTCCTTTGAAGCAGCAGTCAGCAAGCGGGGAGGCGGCGCCGTTCCGACCGGCTCAGTCACCTTTGTGGATGGAGGCGCTGTCCTGGCGGTCATCCCGCTGGCTGAGGGCAGGGCGGTCTACACCAGTTCTGACCTGGCGGTGGGCAGCCATCCGGTCAGCGCGTTGTATAGCGGTGACGCGCAAACCAATCCCAGCATCTCCCTCCCGTTGGTCCAGGTCATCGAGGGAGACGCCAGCATTGTGACGCTGCGCTCGAGCCCTAACCCGGCGAATTATGGGTTGGAAGTGGCGTTTACCATCCAGGTGACCTCTCCGGTAGGTATACCTGGCGGGGTGGTGGCGATCATTGAAGGCGATTGGCTGCTGGCTGTGGCGGACCTGGTCGACGGCCAGGCTCAGATTGTGATCAGCGGTCTGCGGGTTGGGGATCACACCCTGAAGGCAGTGTATGCCGGGGATGAAACGCATAACGCGGCTGAATCGGAAGAGTACAGCCAGCGGATTACGGGGAACACCTCCCTGGAATTGTCCATCTCGCAAAACCAGGCCACCTGGGAGGACACAGTGGTGCTGACGGCAACGCTCACCTGGAGCGGCGGGGGCAATCCTGCGGGCCAGGTAGTGTTCGTAACCGGGGCGGTGCCATTGGCGTTCGTTGACCTGGTGGATGGAAAGGCGGTGTGGGCCTGGAAACAGCCCTGGGTAGGCGCGATGAAAATCACAGCCTTGTACCTGGGCGATGAGCAGTATCATCCCAGCCAATCCAATCCGGTGAACCTGGTGGTCCGTGAAATCCACCGGGGTTACCTGGTTGAGATGCGCATCAGCAATCCGCCCAACCGGGAGAGAGACCGTTAAATCCTGGCCAGGATCAGGCAGGTATAACCGAGACGGTGCATGAATTTCCCGATTTTCCTGACCCTGCTTTCGGGGATCACCTCCATGTTTACGGCTGTGTATGCCTGGAGGCGGCGCAGCATGCCAGGGGCAGTTCCCTTTGCCGGGATGATGCTCTCGGTGGCGATATGGTCCCTGGCTTCGGTGGCGGAGTTCGCCTCGCCCGGGCTGGAAATGAAAGTATTCTGGTCAAAGGTCGCCTACTTTGGTGTGGTCAGCGTTTCGCCGCTGTTCTTCGTATTCTCTCTGGAATACAGCCACCGCACCCGCTGGCTGGCACGCGGTTTTTTACTTGGACTGCTGGGGATTTCACTGGCGATCCTGGTCCTGGCCTGGACGAACGAATGGCACGGGCTGGTTTGGAGCCGGTTTGTTCCTGTGATCTCTGCGACTGGCAAAAGCTGGATCTACGTTCACGGCCTGGCATATTATCTGCTGATCGTGTATTCCTATGTATTGATGGCCATCGGGACGGTCAACCTGCTGCAAACGGCGCTCAACTCCCATTCCCTTTACCGGTGGCAGGTGGTGGTGGTGGTGGCGGCGGCTCTGCTGCCATGGTTTGGCAACCTGGTGTATGTCCTGGGGATCAGCCCCTGGCCAGAGATTGACCCGGGGCTGCTGTCCTTCACCCTTTCAGGCGTCCTGCTGGTCATTGGCCTGAACAGGCTGCAGATCCTGCGCCTCCATCCGCTGGCGCGCGATGTCCTGGTGACGAGTTTGATGGATGGGGTGTTGGTACTGGATGAGCGGATGCGCGTGGTGGATATCAACCCGGCGGCCGGCAGGATGTTTGGGGTGGAAGTGAAAAAGGGGTTGGGGAAACCCCTCACCGAGCTGACCAGTGGTTGGAGCGGAATGATCCCTGGGCTGCCATCTAATGAAGATTACACCCAGGAGATCATGCTGCGCGAGGACATGTGGGTGGAAATGCATGTCTCGCCGATTTTCGACGAGAAGCAGCGCACGCGCGGCCGGTTAGTGCTGCTGCATGATATCTCAGAACGAAAACAGAATGAAAAGCTGCAGCACGCTATTTATTTGATTTCGGAGGCTGCCAGCAATGTCAAGGAGTTGGATGACCTGTACCGCCAGGTCCACGGCATCATTCGCCGCCTGCTCCCGGCTGATAACTGCTTTATTGCATTGTATGAACATGCCAGCGAGACCTTCCGCTTTCCTTACTTTATTGACCAATATGATAAGAACCCCGGTCCTACGCGACTGGGTGCAGGATTAACTTCTTATGTGTTAAAACACGGTCAGCCGCTGCTGGTGACGCGAGATAATGCCGGGGAATTGAAGGCCAGTGGTGAGGTGTTTTCCATGGGGACACCCTCGTCAGAGTGGCTAGGGGTTCCGCTAAAGACGACTGACCAGCAGGTCTTTGGGGCGCTGGTTATCCAATCCTACGATCCGGAAATCCATTACACGCCTGGAGACAAGAAGATCCTGGTCTATGTGTCCACCCAGGTGGCGGCGGCGATCCAGAGACAGCAGATGCTGATGGATTTGCGGCAGAAGGCTATCCGGGATGAACTGACCGGTGTGTATAACCGGCGGGGGCTGATGGAACTGGGAAAACGGGAGATCGATCGCAGCCTGAGGTATGGGCGTCCGGTTTCACTGCTGATCCTGGAGGTCGACCGATTTCGCGAGTTGAATGACGGGTATGGATTTGAGGTTGGAGATGAGGTCCTCCGCCTGCTTGCCCAGGCGTTAAATAAGAACCTGAGGGAGATTGACCTGATTGGAAGGTATGGGGAGGATGAGTTTGTGGTGCTGCTGCCCGAGACCGACGAGCAGGGCGGTTTGAGCACAGCCAACCGTTTATATGTTTCAATGGAGAAATTGAGGCTGCAGGTTGGAGATGAAGTCGTTCAATTCAGCTTCAGTATTGGGGTGGGCTTACGAAAACCAGAAGAAGTTGACCTGGGTGAGCTGATTTGGCGGGCGGGTCGCGCGCTGCACAGCGCCAGGAGGTCAGGAAATTCGGGGGTGATCCGGCTATGATGGATCATACGAGGAGACAATTGTGGCTGCGTTGGGTGATTGCTAATTCCCTGGGTGAGATGATAGGCCTGGGGGCAACCTTTGCAGTGGCGGCGTTTTATTTTACGACCATGCAAGGACAACCCGGAGCTGAAAGTGTGGTAGCAGGGTTCCTGGTTGCGGTTGCCAGCGGGGGTATAGAAGCCGCGGTAGTAGGGTTGGCTCAGTGGTGGGCGATGCACCCAATCTTTCTTACCATTTCGCTGCGATCGTGGTGCCTGGCTACTTTGGTGGGAGCACTCCTGGCCTACCTATTGGGCTACCTGCCCTCCACGCTGATGAGCCTGGCTGAGGAAACAACGCAGGCTCAACCAGCGGCGGAACCGCCGCAAGTGGTGGTCATGCTGCTGGCGGCGGGGATGGGCCTGGTCGGCGGCGCGGTGCTTTCCTTTGCTCAATGGCTGGTCTTGAGAAAACCCGTGCAAGGGTCCTGGATCTGGATCCCGGCAAACATGGGCGCCTGGGCATTGGGGATGCCATTGATCTTTTGGGGGATTGACACAGCGCAAAAAGGGCAACCTGCCTGGCAGGCCGTCCTGATTATAGCGGTTTCCCTGCTGGCAGCCGGTGCAGCCGTTGGCGCGGTACATGGGGCAGCTCTGGTACGCCTGGCAAAACAAACGAATTAAGGCGGGGAGGTTGGATAAGCGATGGATACGGTGAATTTTGCGGATGATACCCTGGTGGTTGCCGCGGGACATATTTGCCTGGATGTCATCCCTGATCTGACTGAGCTGACCGGCGAGCGACTGGCCCGACTGCTCCAGCCGGGGAGGCTGTCCGTGGTCGGCCCGGTCCAATTATCCACTGGCGGGGCGGCGTCCAATACCGGGCTGGTCTTCAACCGGCTGGGAATCCCGGCTCAGATCATGGGTAAGGTTGGGGATGACCTGTTTGGGGCCGTGGTGCACCGGATTATTGAGAAACAAGCCCCTGGGAGGTCATCCGGGATGATTTCGGATCCTCAGGCGCATACCTCCTATACCGTAATCATCAATCCGCCTGGGGTGGATCGAATTTTCCTGCATTTTCCTGGCGCAAACGATACGTTCCGAGCGGAAGATGTGCAGTATGATGTGGTGCAGCGGGCCCGGTTATTTCACTTTGGTTACCCGCCGCTGATGGAGCAGATGTACCAGGGAGAGGGGGAAGAATTGGTAGAGATGATGCGCCGGGTCAAGGCGCTGGGGGTGACCACTTCCCTGGATATGGCTTTCCCGGATCCCCAGATGCCGGTTGGACAGGCACCCTGGCGGGTAATCCTGGAACAGGTTCTCCCCTGGGTGGATATTTTCCTACCCAGCCTTGAGGAGACGTTGTTTATGCTGCGAAAGGAGACTTACCGGGAACTGGCTGAAGGCGCTCCTGGGGGGGACCTGCTGGCAGTTACACCACCGGAGCTGGTCTCAGAACTGGGTGGGGAACTGTTGTCCCTGGGAGCGAAGATGGCGGGTATTAAGCTGGGATACCGGGGGATGTACCTGCGGACGGCGGCTGGAGAGGTACTGGCAGGAATGGGACGGGCAGCACCAGCCCGGGTGGGGGAATGGGAAAGCCGCGAATTGTGGGCGCCGTGCTTCAAGGTGCAGGTTGCAGGGGCTACCGGTTCTGGGGATGCAACCATCGCGGGATTTCTGAGCGGGCTGCTGCGCGGCTTGGGTGGGGAGCAGGCACTGCGCGCCGCGGCTGCGGTCGGCGCCTGTAATGTCGAGGCGCCGGACGCCCTGAGCGGCATCCAGCCCTGGCAGGCGACCCTGGAGCGGATTGCCGCCGGCTGGGAGCAAATTTCTGCCGGGTTAGAGAACAGCAGCTGGATTTACCATCCTGCCTCAATGGTTTACCAGAAACGAGATTAGCCTGCGACCTTGTGGGCAACAGGAGGGCGGCGGAGAATTTCATCCTCTGATTCATTAATGGCCTGCATGAATGCATCGACAACATGAGGATCGAAATGGGAGCCGGCTGAGTCCTGGATGTGCTGCAGGGCCTGCTGTTTATTCCAGGCTTTGCGGTAGGGCCGGTCAGAACACAGGGCATCATAGACGTCGACGACCGCGAAAATCCGGGCGGCGAGGGGGATCTGAGTGCCACGCAAACCGCGCGGATACCCGCTGCCGTCCCATTTCTCGTGGTGGCAGTAAGGAATGTCGATTGCCAGGCGCAGGTGTTCGATGGGATACAGCTTTTCCAGGGCATGCGCCGGGTGGCGGCGCATGATCTCCCATTCTTCGTCAGAGAGGGGACCTGGTTTGGTTACAATTGCCTGGGGGATGGCATACTTTCCCAGGTCGTGGAGCAAAGCTCCCCAACGCAGGTAGCGGACTGAGTTATCGTCCATGTTGAGCTTGCGGGCAAGAATGACGGTCAGGTCAGCCACACGCTGAGAGTGGCCTTCAGTCTCCGCATCCCACAAGTCCATTAACCCAGCCCAACCTTCCAGTGTCTTCTCATAGGCTAATTCCAGTTCCAGGTTTGCCTTTTGCTGGTTCTCATACAACTCCGCATTATCCAGGGCGATGGCTGCCTGGCCTGCAATAGTCTTCAGAAATTCCATAAAACCCGGATTGAAATCTAAGGGTGACCGATTGAAGATCTCTAATACCCCCTTGATGCTGCCCTTGGCTTCCAGTGGACAGCCAACATAACTGACAAAACGTTCATCGAACAGCAGATTTGAGCGGAGCAAACTGGAACGAAACTCAGGATCTTCACTGGTCATCACCTGGCGGGTCAGCGCAATCCGGCCGGCGCAGCCTTCGCCAAGCTGCAGGGCGAGATGGGTTATCCCGCTGCGACGGAAGCCCCAACCGGCGGCGTATTCCAGGCGATGCTGTTCTGGACGGAAGAGCAGGATATCCGCAGCATCCACACCCAGCCGAAGGATGACCTGGTCGACCAGGACATTCAAAGTCGGGGCCAGTTCAAGCGAATTGGCGATGGCCAGGTCGATGGTATGCAGGGCTTCCAACCGTTTGTACTGGACCTGGATTTCCATTTCATCCCGCTTGCGATCGGAGATGTCGCGAGCCGAGACCAGCACACGCACCTGCCCGTTGATCACAGAGCGTTTCAAGCTGACTTCACACCAGAAGGCGTGACCTTCCAGATCTCTGCAGCGCCATTCCTGGAGGACGGGACCTTCGACAAAGGCTCTCTGGATCAATGCAAGGGCGTTTTCCATGGTGTAGGCTGGCTCGTTTGCGCTAAGATCGGCAATGGACATGGACAGCGCTTGCTGGCGGTTGCATTTGAACAGGTCGAGCATTTTCTGGTTGACATCCAGAATTTCACCGGTCATTGCATCATGAATGAAGATAGCCTCATTGACGGAATTAAAAATAGTGCGGAAGCGGTCTTCGCTGTTCTGCAGGGCGGCCTGGGTCTCCTGGAGCTCAGCAACCCGCTGCTCCAGGTGCTCAATCAATGTTCTAAGCTGGTCGACCATGTGGTTGAATGCGTTGGCCAGGACTGCCAACTCGTCATCCATCTCATCGGGGTTTACCCGCATATCGAGGTTGCCCACCTCAATTTTTTGAACGACAGAAGTGAAACGGCGCAGCGGACGGCCAACCAAAAGCCAGATGATCAAGCCGCCGAGCATGGCAACAATTGCCAGGCTCAAGCCAAGCTGAATCACAGACGATTGTTCTGCCTGGAGAAGGGCATGATTCATTACCTGATTATCGGAGATAATCACCAGTAAGCCGCGCTGGTTTTCCAATTTGTAATATCCGACCAGGGTAGCATCAGCCGGGTCAATAAATGAGCCACTGGACGATGAAGAGATATTCTGAAGGACCAATGGGGATAGATCGCCTTGTGCAGGAACGCCAAGGCGGGTGAAATCCGGGTGTGCCAGGTAGCGGTTTTCTTTGTCCAGTAAAAACACCACCTGTTTGTTCCCGCTGACCTGGGAGACCAGGGTCTGGATATCCTCGGGAGAAGATGAGCGCTCAAAAGTGGCGCCGAGGGCAATTGTTTCCTGCAGCTGGTCCTGGATCTGAATATTCGTGACTGTCTCGACAACAGTGCGCCGGATAAAGATCGCGGTGACCCCCAATGGAACGATACCTAAAAGCAGAAAGATAATCATCAGGCGCAGGGAGAGATAGCCGGCGGGCTGGTGAATGGGATGGTCGCGTTCAGTATCTTCCATGTACTTTTCAGAGGCCTGAATGGACGCGGAAGGAGCTAAATCCACCAGGGACGGCGGTACCTTACGGGTAGAATTAGAATGATAAGCGAAGTCAATACGATGGTGATGATGGACTCTGGGAAGGCGCCGCTGGCAAGCAAGGTGTACATCTCAAAGAAGTTGATGGGCTGCGCATAGAAAACAACCAGGCTTATCAGGTATCCGGGAATGAGGAACACATCATAGTACAGGAATATGGTCAGCGCCCATAACAGCAGCAGCTTAAAGATCTTTGAGCGGTAGATAAATTCTCGATAGGCCAGGCTGACCCAAATACAACCTAATATATGCGCCATGATGCTGGCAAGCGGCACGCCGTTTGGCTCAGCGATGCCTGCCAGAAAGGCAATGAGCAGTGCTCCAACAGGCCCGGTGAAGGCGGAACCCAGGGTGGTGAAGATTTCCCGTGGGTCGCTAACCGCCCTGGTACCTGGGATGGGTACGGTTAACCGGGCTACCAGCAGGATCGTGGCGATTCCCCCAAAAATTATGGCTGCAACCAACACCCTGGCCGAGAACAGCCTCGCCAGGACGCGCCGATATTGAATTTTGCCCATGCCTCTCCTTTCGACCGCTTCTCTCCTGTGAATAGTATAACGTAAAAGCTCCCCCGATAAACAAACAATTTTGCAAGGTGTCAGGATGAAATAAAATCGCCGAATTCAGGGGAATCCAATGAACGCAGCAGATCCCGTGTGCGCAGGATGACGGCTGTATAGCGGATGCCTGATCCCAGGGAGATGATTTCCTGCTGCAGCAGGCTGCGGTCAACAAGAATGCGCATGGGGCGCGGCAGGCCAAAGGGGGCGACGGCTCCCAGGGGATAACCGGTGGCTTCCAGGACTTCAGCCTCGCTGGCCATGGTCAGGCGGGATTGGCCCAGGTATTGGCGTAGGGCAGGCCAGGAGATCTGGGCTGGACCAGCCACCAGGACCATGACAAACTGGTCTCGTGCGGTGCGAAAGACGATGCTGCGCACGACCTGGTCGGGCTGCTGGCCGCGCTCATGGGCTGCCTGTTCCAGGGAGTGAAGCGGGCCCGGGTGTACGAACAGGCTGTGCTCGACGCCCAGGTCTTTCAAAGCCTGGCTGACCGGAGGAATGTCTGCCATCATGGTGTAACTTCCCGGATGTTATTTTTTCCAACGCTGCGCTGGACGTAGGGCAAGAACACAGCCTGCATTGCCGGGTAGGCAAAGGATTTTACCTGTTGGGCTATGGGAATATCCGGGTCAAGCCAGTCACGACTGGTCATCTCAGACTGGTACATGCGGCGGAAAACCAGCCGAGCTGTGGCTGTGACGATGGCGCCGGGCTGGGGAGGGGTGAAGAAATAGTTCGAAACATCCGTGCTCATAGCCGGGATGCGGGTGTCCTGGTCGACCTGTGTGGTTGGCCGCCAATAGCTCACGACTGGAGCGGCGCCCGTTGCCGTGTCTTTCACCACTTTGGCAAAGGCTTTGCCGGGCAGTCCTGCCTGCGCCCCACCCCAGGCAGGCACCTGTGACCCGCCAAGCTGGGTTAATGGCTGCCCATCCTGGTTGAAAACCTGGACGGTCAGCAGCAGATGGCGGCCGGGGTAGTCGGTGGGAACATGGTGGCCGGCGCCGATATTCTTGATTTGTATCTGGACGTTCAAGGTGCTGCGCCCGGCTGAAAGGGTGGAGGTCACTGCCACGGTGCTGGTCATGAAGTGGGTGTCCTTCAAGCTCAAATCCTTGTGGGAAGGCAGGGTTGCAGGGTCACGCAGCAGACCGCCCTTCTCGGGGAGGACGAAGGTGCTGCCATTGTCAGCCGGCTGGTGACAATCCTGGCATTCTACACCTGCGGCTGCATACGGGCTGTCCAGCCATTCGTGATAGCTTTCAAAGACCGGCACCCCCTGGAACGAGAATTGGTGACAGGGCGCGCAGAACTCCGATTCCTGTTCCAGCGGCATGGCGCTGACGCGGCGGGTGACATCGTCCAGGGTACCAAAGAAGACATTGTCCGCCCCTTGCGGACGGAACAGGCGCAGGGACAGCACGCCAGGTTTGTCTGGTTGCGGCAGGCCTGTAAGCGGATCGAGATACACACCGCCAATCTTGTGGCAGAATTCGCAGAAGACACCCTGCTGGCTGACGCCGGTCAAGGTGTTCATATCCGTAGTGTAGGGGGCATCGGCTGCGGCGCCAGGAGCGTGGCAGGCGGCGCAGATGCCTGAAGTGGACGGATTGTCGAGCTTGAAGCCAGGGCTGATGGTCTGGGTGGCGGAAAGGTTGGTGCCGTTGTAAATTGAGAAGAAGCGAGGGTCCGTGGCAGATTGGGAATGAGCTGAATGCTGCCACTCGGTATAGGATGGGTACATGCAGTGCCCGCAGCCCATGCTCGGCGCCAGGGGGTCGGGGAAAGAAGTCCACCACTGGTACCCTGGGTGGTCAACAGGATCGATGCTACCGAGGGTGAGGGTCAAGTTGTTGGCAGGAGGGATCACTCCCTTGATGTAACCGATCTTGTAATTCTCCAGCCAGGCGGTGACGGTAAGCGGGGTCCCGCTTTGCAGCCCTCCCAGGCTGAAGGATCCATCCTGGGTCGTATAGGCCAGATTGTCGGTGGTCTGGATGCGCACGCGTGCATTGACCGCTGCCTGGCCATCCGGGAGGAGAACAACACCTGAAATTTCTGCAGCAGGAAATGAGAGAGCGGCACTGGTTAACAGGGCCGCTCCCAAGATGGTGATTCCGAACCAAAACGCGGAAAAAATTGTGATCGTTTTCAAAATTTCCTCCTTTTTGCTGGTTAATGTCAGGCCAGGATGTTTACGAAAAGGGAGAACGGGGTGAGTTTTCTTAATCATACTGGATTCAAAGAAAGGAATCAAGTTAATTCTGGCTGTAGTACAATATTGCAGGCAGATGTTATATTCCTTTATTGAAAGTGGTTCTATTTTTAAAGGACCCCTTGATCCAGGTATTGGTTTGATTATTATGGTTATATTGAGAAGGAGGATGGATGTTATTTGAGAATAAGCGTTTATCCTGGGTTTCCCTGCTTGCACTGGGGATGTTTATTATGGCGTTTATCCTGATTTTCCAGGCGATTACCAGCCAACCGGCAAACGCCCTGGCAAACAGCCAGACCTTTCTCCCCCAGGTGAGCCGGATTACGGTTTACCCGGTTTCTGGGCAAGTGTTAGACAGCGAATACTCCCCGGTGCAGGATGTTGTCATTTCAACAGGCAGTGGAGTGACCGTTTCTACCGATGTAAACGGCGCCTATACCTTCCACCTGGTGGCTGGAAGTTATACTTTAACGCCGGCGAGGTTGGAAAGCGCATTCAAGCCCATGACCCTGACGGTGACCATTCCACCGGAGGTGAGTGGGCGAGATTTCTGCATGGACTGTGCTGGACCAATCATTGATATGGTGAATATCCCTGCAGGGGAATTCCAGATGGGCTGCTCGCCGGGCGATACCAACTGCGTGGAAAATGAGACTCCGCTGCACACGGTGTATGTGAGCGCCTTTGATATCGACAAGTATGAAGTGACCAACGCCCGTTATGCAGCGTGTGTTAATGAAGGGGGCTGTACGCCGCCACAGCTAACCAGCTCTTATACACGACCGTCGTATTACGGCAACCCTGCTTATGATAACTACCCGGTGATTTATATTGATTGGAACCAGGCGAAGGCTTTTTGCGAATGGGAGGGGAAGCGACTGCCAACTGAAGCAGAGTGGGAGAAAGTGGCCCGGGGAAGCGAAGACACAAGAATATATCCATGGGGCGACGAGCAGCCAAGCTGCAGCCTGGCCAATATGCGCGTGGATGGAATTGAGTGCACGCGTGACACCACCGAAGTGGGGAGCTATCCTGGCGGCGCCAGCCCATACGGTGTGCTGGACATGGCGGGTAACGTTGAAGAATGGATCAGCGATTACTATAAATGGAATTACTACAGCAGCCAGTCTAGCTGGGTTGACCCGACTGGACCTACCACTGGAGAAAGCCGCGTGATGCGCAGTGGCGCATTTTTTAGAGACCTCAGGTGGGTGCGCACAGCTCACCGATCTGCCATTCTTCCAACAAATATTTGCTCCTGTTACGGTGTCCGCTGTGCTCGTTCAAGGTGATCGATCTCACCCAACCTGACCCATTCCTCTGTTGTGTGATAACCAAAAAGGGGCTGCCTGCATCGCACAGGCAGCCCCGGTCTGTTTCAAAAACAGCTTAGCTGGTGATTCCCAGGTAGGAGGCGCGCACGCGCGGGTCTTCCAGCAGGTCCTTTCCGCTGCCTTCCATGCTGATCTCGCCGGTGCGCAGCACATACGCCCGGTGGCACATCTCCAGGGCCAGGGAGGCGTTTTGTTCGACGACCAGGATGGTCAGCCCCATCTCCTGGTTGAGGCGGACGATGGTCTCGAACATGGAGTCGATAATGATGGGCGCCAGGCCCAGGGAAGGCTCATCCAGTAAGAGCATCTTCGGGTGAGACATCAAGGCGCGGCCAACGGCCAGCATTTGCTGCTCACCACCTGACAGGGTGCCGCCGCGCTGATGCAGGCGTTCCTTCAGGCGAGGAAAAAGGCTGAACACTTCCTCCAGGTTCTTATCTAGCTCCTTGCGGTCGGCGCGGGTATAGGCGCCAACCAGCAGGTTCTCGCGCACGGAAAGGGGGGCAAAGATGCGGCGCCCTTCCGGGACCAGGGTGATGCCGCCTTTGACCACCCGGTAGGGGTCTTTGCTCAAAGGCTGGCCGCTGAAATCGATGTTGCCGGAGGTGAAGGATTTAACTGCGGCGATTGTTTTCATCAGGGTGGATTTGCCTGCGCCATTTGCGCCGATCACGGCAACAATCTCACCCTGGCCAATGTGCAGGCTGACCTGGTTCAAGGCGCAGATACCGCCGTAATGGACCACAAGGCTGCGAATATTAAGAAGCGGAGGTGTCTCGGGCATTTTTTCTTTCTCCCAGGTAAGCTTTGATCACGTCCGGGTTGTTCTGGATCTCACTGGGGCTGCCAACGGTCAGCAGGGCTCCCAGATTGAGCACATAAATGCGCGAGTCCCGGCACAGGTCCATCACCACCGCCATGTGGTGCTCGATCATGATAATGGTGTAACCCATGGTGGTGTGAATCTGGCGGATCAGCTTGATCAATTCATTGCATTCATCTTCATTCATCCCTGCGGCTGGCTCATCCAACAGCAGCAGCTTGGGGGAAGTGGCCATGGCGCGCGCCAGCTCCAGGCGGCGCTGCAATCCGTAAGGCAGGTTGGAGGCGCGCTCCCGAGCAAACTTGTCCAGGTTGACCATCTCCAGGAGCTCATGGGCCCGTTTGCGGGTGTTGATGCCTGCGCGCCGGGCGCGGGGGGTGCGGATAAAGGCTTCAAAGATGGTGTATTGGGGTGTATTATGCAGCCCCAGCTCCACATTTTCATACGCAGACATTTGCGGGAACAGGCGGATATTTTGGAAAGTGCGGCTGATCCCCAAACGGCAGATCTGGTCCGGCGATTTGCCAACGATGCTCTTCCCGTTTAAGATAATCTCGCCGGAAGTGGGCCGGATGGAATTGGTGATCAGGTTGAAGACGGTGGTCTTCCCGGCACCGTTGGGACCGATCAGGCCAACCAGCTCCCCAGGCTGCAGGGTAATGGAGACATTTTTGACAGCCTGGACGCCGCCAAAATTTACCGAAAGGTCGCGAATGGAAAGGATTTCCTGGCTCATGACGTCTCCTTTCCGCCGGCATAGGGCTTCCCGCGCAGCCGGTACCACCAGGCATAGGCAAAGTTCATATTCATCTCCACATACCCCAACAGGCCCTGGGGGCGGAAGATCATTACAATGACAAACAGCGCACCATAGATGATAAGGCGCCATTCAGCGAACACCAGCAGCAGCTGCGGCACCGCCACCAGGATAAAGGCGGTGATGACCGGCCCGATCAGGGATTGGATGCCGCCGAAAACCACGGCTGCCAGCATTTCGGATGAACGGGCGGTCGTGTAAAAAGACGGGCTCTGGTAAGCGATGTAAAAGCCTAACAGACCACCCGCCACGCCGGCATAGAAGGCGCTGATGAACAGGGCGATCAGCTTGGTCTTGAGCAGGTTTACGCCCATCATTTGCGCCGCCACTTCATCCTGGCTGATGGCGATGCAGTTCTTTCCATACTGCGAGGTGACAAACATGTGGGCAAAAATGACCCCAAAGAGGACAAATAAGATGACCACGGGCAGGGTGGTCAAGATGGGGATGCCCATATACCCAAAGGCACCGCCAACCGCCTTGGTGTTGTTCAGCAGCAGTCGGACAGCTTCAGAGAAGCCCAGGGTCGCAATGGCAAAGTAATCGCCGCGCAGCTGGCTGCGAAAAGCCGGGATGCCAATGATGAAGCTGCACAAACCGGCAAAGACGCCGCCCAAGAGCAGGGCTATCACAAAGGGTACACCGAGCTTGGTCACCAGGATGGCGCTCATGTAACCCCCCAAGGCCATGAAGCCAGCATTCCCAATGGTAAATAGGCCGGTGTAGCCGGTCAGGATGGCAACACCCAACGCGCCGAGGATGCCTATACCGCCAAGGATAATAATTGCGTTGATATATCCCATGCCTCACCATCCTTTAAAGTTTTTCGTCCCCGGCTTTACCCATCAACCCATTGGGGAAGAAGAGCAGGATAATCACCAGGAACAGGAAGGAGAACAGGTCACGGTAGCTGGATGAGATGTAGCCTGAAACCAAGGTCTCCAGCACCCCCAGCAGCAAACTGCCGATGACCGCTCCCGGCAGGCTGCCCAGCCCGCCGACAATACTGGCGATCATGGCTTTGATAGTGACCACACCCATCAGCGGAAAGACCGCGTACTTGATACCATAGAAGACACCGGCAACTGCGGAGAGCCCGCCGGAAACGGCGAAAACCGTGATGGCAACCGCATCGTTGTTGATGCCCATCAAGGAAGCGGTCAGGATATCAATACTGCTGGCGCGAACCCCAAGACCGTAGCGGGTACGATACAGAAAGAGCCACAACAGGCCAAGGGTGGCGAATGAGATGATCCCGGCAATGAGATCCATGCGTCCAACGGAAACCCCACCGATAAAGATGGGCTGAAGGGTATCCACCGGAAATTTGCGAAACTGGCCGCCAAAGGCCAGGTTGAGGACGTTGACAATCACCAGGTCAACACCCATAGCCGAGATCATCATAAACAAGCGGGGCGCTTTACGCAGGCGCAGGGGGCGGTAGGCAATCTTCTCCGTCCCCACGCCCAGTCCCATGGTGAGGATGATGGACAAGAGGGCAGCCGTCCAGAAGGGCATGAACATGGCGCCGATAGCGGTGAAGGCGACAAAAGCGCCAAAGGCCATGAATCCGCTGAAGGCCCAGTTGGTGAAATTGTAAACGCTGTAAACCAGGGCATAGCCAACTGCCAGCAATGCATAGATTGCCCCGATGGAGATGCCGCTGATAATCTGCTGGATAAATAATTCCATAAGATTTCCCTTCCGCAGAGTAAAAAGGGTCGATGAACCCAGGCGGCAGCCAGTCTGGGATCGTATCGGATGAGGATGCCATCCTCCATCCCTGGACCATGAATCGCCAGAGATGGAGGACAGCATCAGGATTATCAGCTGGTGTGGCGATTCGGGTTTCCCGGAAAGGCCATCCCAGGATTGAAAAGGTGCTACTTGGGTTGGAAGGTCTCAACAATTTCCCACTTGCTGTTGGAAATGCGCATCACCAGCAGTGGTTTATTGTGGGGATTGTGGGTATCAGGCTCCATGGTCACCTTGCTGGTGAAGAGCTGGACATCCTTCATATTCTCAATGGCATCCTTAATTGCCTGCGGGGTGGGCGAGCCGGTCTTTTCGATGGCGGTCTTGATGCCGTATTCGAGCATCATCAAGGCGTCCAGGCCATAATAGGTGTAGACATTGGCCTTGAGGCCGTGAGCTTTCTCAAACTGGGCATTAAAATCAGCAAACTGAGGGGAATCAGTCGAGACGCCAGTGGTCAGGTAGGCGCCTTCGAGCTGAGGCCCGGCCATGGACAGCAGGTCATCCACGAACCATCCGTCAGCGCCCATGAGGGTCTGTTTCATGCCAAGAGCCTGCATCTGCTGGGCGATCAGGCCGGCATCCTTGTAGGTATAAGCTGCGGCGACGATCAGGTCGGCACCGGAATCTTTGATCTTGGCCAGCTGGGCACGGAATTCGGTGTCGCCGCCGGAATAACCTTCTTCAGCAACAGCCTGGCCGCCAAGCTCCACGAAGTGATCCTTGAAGAATTTGTGCACACCCACGGTATAGGGTGAGGCAATATCGGTGAGGAAGGCCACCTTGCGCAAGCCTAACTTTTGGTAGGCAAAGTCGGCCAGGGCATACCCCTGGTATGGGTCGATGAAGCAAACGCGGAACATGAAAGGATTGAGATTCCCCGCTTCGTCCACGGTTACATTAACATTTGAAGCAGTGGTAGCGATGACAGGGACCTTGGAGGTGTCGGCAATTTCAGCGATGGGAATGCCCGCTGCGGACCAGGAAGGGCCGATGACGCCCACCACACCGTCCTGCTCAATCATGCGCTTGACAATCGTGACCGCATCGGTAACTTCGGAACGGGTATCGTAGGTGATTAGTTTTAATTTGTATCCATTGATCCCTCCGGCGTCGTTAATTGCCTTAACCCGGTCTTCCAGGGCAGGGACGGATGCCTGGCCAATGTAGGCCTCGACACCGGTCTGTTCGGTGGCGTAACCGATCTTCAGCTCTTTGCCTGATGAGCAGCCGGTGACCAGGACTGCAAATATCAGGAGCAAACCGAGGATAGACCACTTCAAGTGAACAAAAGGCTTTCTCATTTACAACTGTCTCCTTTTTTGGATATTGGGTTGTTAAGAATCCAACTGGATTCCAATCCACAAACTGCTGTGTCTTCAGACCGACTCGACCTGACGTAAACCGCCACGTGTGGCAGATAGGTATGTACTTGAGAAGATTAATATCCCCTTAGCAAGAACATTTTAACCGCTGAATGGGTGACTGTCAATCATTATATCTGCAATGACTGTATTTGAAGAGATTATGGAGGAAACATATAGGAAAGAATCGTCAATATGAGGTATTGACAGAGAATAATGTGGATGTTAAAATCAGGATTGTCGGACGATTAATCGTAATACAATTGATTTCGTTGGGAGATAGTCCTGCAATCCCTGATAAGACCACCCACTTTAACAACTGCCGTTGCGGAGGCGATCCGAGAATCGATCCTGCAGGGTAACCTGATGCCTGGAGAGGCGCTGACGGAAGCTGATCTGTCAAAATCGCTGGATACCTCGCGCGGCACGGTGCGAGAGGCGCTGCGGCAGCTGCAGCAATCTGGACTGGTTGAAATCTTCCCGTACCGAGGAGCGTTTGTCACGCGCCTGACGCCGCACAAGGCCTGGGAAATCTATACTTTGCGGGCAACACTGGAGCCAATGGCTGTGAGGTTGGCGTTTGAGTACAATCCTTATACCCAGGATGATTTTGACCAGTTTGAAGCGTTGGTGCTGCGCATGTCTGGTTTAAGCAGCCGTGGTCCCGGATTATACGAGACGGTACGCGCAGACCTTGAGTTTCACCGGGTGCTGTGTGAGCGCTGCACCAATGGCCTGCTGTTGGAGATGATCCGCAACCTGCAAGCGCTGACGATGCTTTTCATTCTAACAACCAAGATTTACCATTCGGATCGCGTGGATGATGCAATCTCCCATCGCCGGCTGCTGGATGGAATCAGCAGGGGAGATCAGGACCTGGCGGCAGAACTTCTGCGAAAGCATATTATTGATGCCGGGCAGTCCCTGGTGAGCTGCATGGAAGAGAGTCCTGAGTTAGCCAACCCGGAAAAGGAGGCCCAATGACCAACCCAAACCAGATCATGGCTGCACCGAAGGAAAAAACATTGAAAAATTATGGCGAAAAAGCCTATGCCTGGTGGATGGAATCGAGGGTGACGATCATCGCGGTGATCTTCTTTTTCCTGGTCTGGGAACTTTCGGTGCGCATCTTTGATATCAAGCAGTATATCCTGCCTGCACCCTCCGTGGTATTTGAGCAATTTTACCGAAAATTCAAGATCATTTGGGAATACACGCTGGTAACCGGAGTAGAGACGCTGGTAGGTTTTGGCCTGTCGGTAGTGTTTGGCATCCCGCTGTCGATGATTATTGGTTTTTCAGGCTTTTTACGCAAAACATTGTACCCGGCGGCTGTTACGTTGGAGATGATCCCCAAGATTGCCTTTGCCCCGCTGTTTGTGGTGTGGTTTGGGTTTGGCTTTGTGCCAAAGATGGTGATTGTGTTCCTGGTTTGCTTTTTCCCAATCCTGTTGAATGGCATCCTGGGGTTTACCTCTTTGAGCCAGGAACTGCGCTATTTTTCCCGTTCGACAGGGGCTGATGCGATCACAACTTTCTTTAAAATCCGTCTCCCGGCAGCCCTGCCGGAACTGTTTGTTGGGTTGAAAGGGGCGGCGACCAATGCCACGGTGGGCGCGGTGATTGCAGAATGGATTGGGGGGGATGCCGGTCTGGGTTACTATATCCAGATGGCATCGGGGGACCTGCGCATGGACATTGCCTTTGCCGTGATCTTTATGCTGGCGCTGATGGGATTGGGGTTGTTTTACCTGGTGATATTGGTGGAGAGGAAGATGATACCCTGGCACGTGTCACAGCGTGCCCCGGTACACGGGATCATTGAGAACTAGCAGGAAGCTGGAGAAAACACTGGCCACATGGGAGA
This sequence comes from uncultured Chloroflexota bacterium, assembly GCA_903871905.1. Lineage (GTDB taxonomy): Bacteria > Chloroflexota > Anaerolineae > Anaerolineales > UBA4823 > CAIQIV01. Next base: position 22,586 of record CAIQIV010000065.1, read on the forward strand.
GGAGGGCTACAGATAAGATAGACCGAGGTCGCAGACGTAGATGAAGACGCATCAGTGAACCGATCATTAACCCTAGTGCAGATTTCGGAATGGAGAAGACAATCTCATGAAAGCTCAAACTGTATACAAGCTGCTGGCAATTGCCCTGGTGGTCGCCCTGCTGGCGAGCTGCGCACCGCCGCCAACGCCGCAAGTGGTGGAAAAGGTTGTAACTCAGGTGGTGACGGTAAAAGAGACCGTTCCGGTCGAGGTGACTGTCAAGGAAACCGTTATGGTCCAAAGCCCGCCTGAGGTCGTGGAGATCACGTCCACGCCCCTGCCGCCCAAGCCGGAGGTGGAACCGGTTTCTGTCCGCACCAATTGGTTGTATTACGGATCGCACTCCCCGTTCTTCCTTGGAAAAGAAAAAGGCATTTATCTGGATAACTACCTGGATGTGGCAGTCAAGCAGGGCAATGGCTCGGGCAACGTGGTCAAGCTGGTTGCCAACAAGGACAGCACGTTTGGTTATGTCTCGGCAGCGGCATTGATCAACCAGGTGGCGCAGGGCGCACCGGTGATCGCCGTAGCCACCATTGACGCGGCTGGCACCGATGCCGTGCTGTGTAACCCGGATTCCGGGATTGCCACGATCAAGGACCTGGAAGGGAAGACAATCCTGACCACAGCCGGGGCAGGCGTCAACGCATTCTGGCCAGTCGTGGTCAAAAACGCCGGGCTGGACGAAGGCAAGATCAAGCTGACCAATGTGGCCGAAGCAGCCCTGGTCAGCTCTTACCTGCAGGGGCTGGCGCCGTGCATCCTGGGTGGAATCGACGACAAACCGGCAGAAATTGAAGCCAACGGCGGGAAGACGCCAACCATTTTTGCTTATTCAGATTTCGGGGTGGCGCAGCCGGGCTACGTAATCGTGGCTCACACAGACACGGTCAAGGAGAAGCCGGACATGGTGCGCCGCTTTGTTGAGGCCACATTGAAGTCCTTCAAGGCAGCCCAGGCTGATCCAGACTCTTCGGTCAAAGCCATGGCAGATTTCTTTGGCCCTGAGCAGTTTGATGAGAAGTCGATCGAGCAGGCTAAGAAAGTTCTGGCGGTTACCCTGTCGATCCTGTACTCTCAGAGCAACAAGGATAAGATCCTGGGTTGGAACAGCGAAGAGGATTTTGCCAGCGCGCTGGACCTGTTCAAGAAATATAAGGAACTGCAGACCGATATGCCACCATCGGCATTCTTCACCAATGAATTTGTACCCAAGACGCTGCCCTAAGCCCTGAACTAACCCATGCAGTTTCTGGGAGAATCCCCTCCCAGAAACTGCGATTTGACCTCCCTTTACCAAAGAAAGGTAAGATCCGTGACGGAAGCCATTCGCATCCAACAAGTTTCCAAGATCTACCAATCCCGTACCGGCCCGGTGCATGCATTAGGGCCAGTTGACCTGGATGTGCGCCCGGGGGAATTTATCTCCATCGTCGGTCCCTCGGGCTGCGGAAAGAGCACGCTGATGCTGATGATCGCCGGGCTGCTGGATATCACCGGCGGGACGATCGAAGTGAATGGGAAGCAGGTCAGTGGACCGCAAACGGATATCGGCATCGTGTTTCAAAGCCCGGTGCTGGTGGACTGGCGCACCGTGCTGGGCAACGTCATGCTGCAGGTGGAGATGCGTAAGCTGAATACCAATGACTATATTGCTCGCGCGCATCAGCTGCTGGCCTCCGTTGGTTTGCAAGATTTTGAGAGCCGGTATCCCTTTGAGCTTTCGGGGGGGATGCAGCAGCGTACGGCTTTTTGCCGGGCGTTGGTACATGATCCTCCATTGATCCTGATGGATGAGCCATTGGGAGCACTGGATGCCATGACCCGCGAGCAGCTGCGGGTGGACCTGGAGTTATTGTGGATGCAGACGCGCAAAACGGTGATCTTTGTCACTCACAGCATCACCGAATCGGTGCAGCTTTCAGACCGGGTGGTGGTGTTTACCCCACGGCCCGGCATGATTGACCGTGTGATTGATATCAACCTGCCTCGCCCCCGGTCATTTGAAGTCCGTGAGAGTGTCCAGTATAATCAATATGTGCATGAGATTACGAACATCTTCATGGGCTATGGAATATTCCATGAACAAAAGCAGTTGAGTGAGGTGAGTTAATGAAGGAAGCCCGACACAGCAATGAGGAGCTGGATGCAATCCGGCGGTTTACCGTGCCAACCCTGGCAAATGCCATTGAAACTTTTGGGGTCATTCCCAACAACCGGGCAGGTTGCGACCATACGCTGGTGTGCAGATATCCCAATTTACCCCTGATGCTGGGGTATGCGACGACGGCACGGGTGACAACTGACCAGCCGCTGAGCGACGTGCGGCCGGGGATCCATGAGCCGGATTACTGGCGCTGGGTGGCAGACCAGCCGGGTCCAAAAGTGGCGGTGGTGCAGGATATTGACAGTCCAGCGAAAGGGGCGATGTGGGGGGAATGGAACTCGAATGTCCACAAAGCCCTGGGCTGCGTGGGGATGGTGACAGAAGGCGCGTGCCGGGACCTGGATGCGGTGGTGAAGCTATCCTTTCACTTCTTTTCCACCATGGTGCTCCCGACCCATGGGAACGGTGCGTTTATTGACTATGGCGGCCCGGTGCGTGTTGCTGGGTTTGAGTTTAATACCGGTGATCTGATCGCCGGAGATATGCATGGGGTGATTCAAATCCCGCCAGAGATCCCGCTGATGGAGCTGGCCTGGGCGGCAGAAAAAATAGACCGCCTGGAAGGGGAGATCTTCCGTTTCTGCCAATCGCCTGGTTTCAACGTCGATGAATTGGCGCGAATTAACCTATCGGTAAATGAGCGCTGGCCCGCGCCAAGAGGCGCTTCCAAAACGGCTGGGGTTCGCTAAATTATTTGCGAAGGAGGATCGTCATGGAAAACTTGCTTTCTGGTCTGAGTTTTTATGCCCCCACACGGATTCTTTTCGGACCAGGGAAATTAAACTCTGTTGGAGAAGAAGCAGCCCAGCTGGGGAAAAAGGCTATGCTGGTAACGGGTAAATCAGCTGCCCTCAAGTTTGGTTATACCGACAGGGTGGTGAGCTTGTTGAAACAGAACGGGGTGGATACGGTGATCTTTGATGAGGTCGGCCCCAATCCTACAGTCAAGACCGTTAACCTGGGTGGAGAACTGGCGCGGCGGGAAGGCTGTGACCTGGTGATCGGGTTGGGAGGCGGCAGCGCCATCGATGCGGCGAAATATATCGCCATCCTGGCAACCAACGCGGTGGATTGCTGGACGATTGTGGATCCAGGGATCGACCTGGAGCGCCAACCGGCCCCGGTGATCGCCATCACCATGACCGCCGGGACCGGATCAGAAGTCTCTCAGTTTGCGGTGCTTTCCAATCCCGATCTCAAGCGCAAAGATGGGACCGGCAAGCCGTACCTGTATGCTAAATTAGCAATTGTTGACCCGGAATTGACCTTGAGCCTGCCCGCTTATGAGACGGCTTACTCGGGAGTGGATGCCCTGGCCCAGGCAATTGAGCCATTTACTTCTGTATTCTCCAATCCGGTTTCGGATATGTTTGCCGAGGCGGCTATCAAACTGGTAGCAAACAACCTGCGCACCGCGGTGCATAACCCGGGAAACCTGCAGGCGCGCACAGCCATGCACATGGCAAATGTGCTGGCTGGCTTTTCGCTGACCCTGGTGGACACCACCATCGCTCACGTGATGTCGGAGGCGGTGGGGGCGGTGACCGACCTGCCTCATGGCTTATGCGTGGCGCTCAGCCTGCCGGCGGTGATGGAGTACAACTGCGTGGCAAACCTGGATAAGTTTGCGCGGGTGGCGGAATTGATGGGGACGGCGACCAGCGGCTTATCGAAGCGTGAGGCTGCAATGAAGGTGCCGCAGGCTTTGCGTGATCTCTACCAGGATATTGGCCTGCCGCAGGGTTTTGGCGCATTGGGAGTGCGCGATATTGGGCGGATCGTAGAACTGGCCTCCCGCCCAGGGTTGGATGCGTCCAACCCGCGCCAGCTCAGTTCGAAGACAATTGAACTGCTGGTGCGCGCCAGCGTTGACGCCAGTATGTCCTACTGGGCGATCGGCGGGCGATAACTGGTTATGCAGGTTATAAGGTGCGCCTTGCAGGATGGATAGGTTTTGCATGGCGTAAAAAAAAAAGACCTCCAGAGTGTTCACCAGTTGGCCACGGGCTGACACTCTGGAGATGGCGCCGAGCAGGTCGAACTGCGCCGGTAGCGCGTTCTATTGCAAAGGCGAAAGCGATTTTATCATAAGGAGGAAAAATTTTAACGATAATTAACAAAATTTTACAATTGTTAATATTAATTAGTGATCTGACAACTTGTTTGAATTATTCAGGAGGATACCATGTCGAAGAAAAGAATGACCCGGCGTGAGTTCTTAAAGCTCTCCAGCCTGGCGACGGCGACTGCAGCCATGGCAGCATGTGCTCCAGCGGCAACCCAGGCTCCTGCTCCGGCAGCAACCCAGGCGCCCGCAGCGGTTACCCAGGCGCCTGCAGTGGCCAAACCGATTGAGATCATCCACTGGTCCTGGCTGGCGGCTTCAGATGGCGAGGTGTGGGCGAAGATGATCCAGGATTTCAATACAGCTCATAAGGATAAGGGTGTCCAGATCAAAATGGAAGTGATCCCTGAGGAGCAGTTTGTGACCAAAGTGGTGGCTGCAACTGCAACGGGTCAGGCTCCCGATTTTGGCTGGGGCACAGCCGGTTTGCGCGCCAAGATGATCAAGGATAAAGTCATCGTACCGATTGATGATTTTGTTACCAAAGTGGGGCTGGATCTTGCGGATTTCACCGAATCATCGGTCAAAGCTTCCCGTTATCCCACTTTTGATAATAAGATGTTCATGGTGCCGATGGATGCAATGAGCCTGCAGATGGAAGTTAACACGGACCATGTGAAGGAAGCAGGCCTGGATATTAACAACCCGCCAAAGACCGGAGAAGAACTGCTGGCCTGGGCAGATAAGATGACCAAGCGCGATGGGGATAAGGTGGTGCGCTCGGGGATCATGATGACTGGTGCAGGGGTTCAGCCGACCGTGACCTGGGGGATCGTGGCAGCGCAAATGGGTTTCCAGCGCGCCTCTGCTGATCTAAAAACCGCTGCGGTGAATCCCGAGGCGGGAAAAAAGGCCATGCAGTGGGTGTTGGACCTGTTTGACACTTTAAAGGTATCCACGCGGGATGTTACAGACCGGTATAAAGCGTTCGGAACCGGAGAGGGTTCGATGTTCTGGACTGGCCCGTGGACCTTGAACGGTTATGTGGAGCAAGGGCTGCCCTTTGTGACGGTTCCATTCCCCAAGATCGGTGACACCCAGAAGACCTACTTTGAGTTGGGCGGGTTGGAAATGTACACCCAGAAGGATCCCGGGCGCTACGAAGCCACCCTGGGGGCAATCAAGTGGCTGTCGGACAACAGCTTCCTGTGGACAACAAAGGGGCGTGGGGCTGCAACCCGTAAGTCGATCCTGGCGCGCCCGGATTATAAGGATGCTGGAAATCCTTGGGCCGTCCGCGGGGCCTTTATTGAGGGCATGGATTTTGCCTCCGAGGGAGAAATCCCGGTGCTTGAGGCTCCGAATTTCACCATCTATTCCGGTGGCAATTTCCTGGCAAAGACACTGGAAACGGTGTGGACCAAGGAAAAGACGATTGACCAGGCGATGGAAGAGATATCCAAGCGCTGGTCGGAGGACCTGGCAAAGGGTTAGTTTCAGTAGAGATGCAAATTCATCCAGGCAGAACTGGGTGAAAGGGTGCAGGGGTCGCAGTCATGCAAGGTAACGAACTATGATCCCTGCTCCCGCATTTCCCCGTTCCAGGCATCTGGCATAGCAAGAGGATTGATTCCTCCCAACCGATACGATCCGGAAGGAATGCATTAGAGGCAGCCCAATGAACTTCCAGGGAATCAGTATTCGAATGCGGCGCATGACCTGGCAGGACCGGCGCATCGATTGGTCGGGATATGTATTTATCCTGCCATTCTTCCTGCCTTTTTTAACATTCACAGTGATCGCGATCCTGTTTGGCGCATTCATTGCCTTTACGGATTGGGGAATTATGGGGGCGCCAACCTGGGTAGGCTTGACCAATTTCCAGGAGGCTTTGCGCGATGAGTGGGTTCACAAGGCTTTTCTAAACATTTTTCGCTATGGGTTGATCATTGTCCCAGGAGTGACCATCCTGGGCTTGACCTTTGCTGTATATGTGAACCAGCGCTGGCCAATGTCCTCCTTTGTGCGGGCGGCATTCTATTCGCCCAACGTGGTGTCTGCAACGGTGATAGGTCTGGTCTGGGTTTGGATGCTGGACACTCAGTTTGGCTTGATTAACCAGTACCTGGCAAAGGTGGGGATTCCGAATATTCCCTGGCTGACCAGCACGCGTTGGTCCCTGACCGGGGTCAGTATTGCCAGCATCTGGTGGGATCTGGGTTTCACTTTTGTGTTGTTCCTGGCTGCGCTGCAAGAAATCCCAAGTGAGCTAAAGGAAGCGGCAGCAATCGATGGGGCGAACCGCTTCCAGGGTTTCTGGTACATCACTTTACCGATTCTGCGGCCGATGATCAGCATGGTCATCACCCTGCAGCTGATTGCCACACTGCGGATCTTCAGCCAGGTGTTCATGATGACCAATGGAGGCCCGGCAGGGTCATCGCTGTCGGTAATCCACTATATTTATACAGAAGGTATCGTGAGGTTCCGACTTGGATATACAGCAGCGGTGTCCTTGCTGCTCTTCTTTGTTATCCTGATCGTTACAATTATCCAACAGCGATTAATACGGGAGAGGGAGTGATGGAAAAACAAAGGAAAAGGAGCAGTCATCGCCTGTCATCTTTTCTGCGTGGACGAGGTTTGCGACCGGTGGATATTCCTATCTGGTTGGTCGGATTGATCCTGTCCGTGATATGGATTGCGCCTTTCGTCTGGATGGTCAGCACCTCGCTCAAACCCCCCAAGGAGGTAATGACAAAGGAGATAGAATGGCTCCCCAGGCATATCGTGATGGATAATTATAAGAAGGTTTTTGAATATCCGGTGATCCGTTGGGCTTTCAACAGCCTGGTGGTGGCTGGAACTGCAACGGCGCTGGGGGTGATCTTCGGGGCGATGGCGGGATATGCACTCGGGCGGCTGAATTTTCCAGGAAAGACAATTCTATTCGGAGTCTTGATTGCTTCACTGATGATCCCGACCGAAATGACGATTGTCCCGATGTTTGTGGGATTTTTGAAGGTGGGGATGGCTAATTCATATATAGCACTGATCCTGCCCGCTGTGGCCAATGTGTTCAGCGTCTATATATTTCGCCAGTTCTTCCTGGGGCTACCAGCTGAACTGGAGGATGCGGCGATGATCGATGGCGCCAGCCGATTTGGAATATTCTGGCGGATTGCCTTACCTCTGGCACGGGCGCCGATGATTGCCGCAACCATCCTGCTGTTTACCTTAAATTGGAATTCATTCCTATGGCCGCTGTTGATCGTATTTGACGATAGTATGAAAACCATGCCGGTGGGGATCGCCGCCTTTACCCCGGTGGTTGGGTCGCACACTCAGTTGGAAGGGTTTGGGATTGCCATGGCCGGGGTGACCCTGTTAAGCCTGCCGAGCCTTTTGATCTTTTTCATCTTGCAGCGTTATTTTATTGAGGGGATTTCTCAAACTGGGATTAAAGGATGAGCTGATATGGAATATCGCTTAAGGCATTTTATCGATGGCGAGTGGAGGACGGGAGGCGCTCAGGGAACAATCCCGGTAATCAACCCGGCGACCGAGGAAATTGTTTCAGAAACCGAGCGCGGGGGGGAGGCAGAGATTGACCAGGCGGTCAAAGCAGCAGAGGCAGCGTTTAATGGACCATGGAGCGTAATTACGCCTGCCGACCGAGGGCGTCTGATGCTGCGCCTGGTGCAGAGGATTGAGGAGCACAAAAATGAGCTTGCGCGCATGGAAACAGAGGATATGGGGAAACCGCTGCGCGACTCGCTGGGAGATATGGATGGGGTGAAACAGACATTGGAATACAACGCCGGGGCAGCAGACAAGCTGCAGGGAGACACGCTACCTTTAGGTCCTGAGTATGTTGACTTTACCTGGTTGGAGCCACTGGGGGTAACTGCCCATATCGTGCCCTGGAATTTTCCTTTGGGGATGGCTGTTCGCTCCCTGGCGCCGGCGCTGGCCGCAGGATGTACAGCTGTGCTCAAACCAGCTGAACAAGCACCGCGCAGTGCGCTGCGCATGGCTGAACTTGCGGTTGAAGCTGGAATTCCTCGCGGAGTGGTGAACGTGGTCACGGGTTATGGACTGGAGGCCGGGGCGGCTTTGGTGCGGCACCCGGGGGTGAGCGGCATTACTTTCACCGGGTCGGTGGAAACAGGGCGCCAGATCATGAGCCAGGCAGCGGCAGGGTTAAAGCCGCTGGTGTTAGAGCTTGGGGGAAAGAATGCCATGGTCCTGTTCCGTGATGCTGATGTCGATCGCGCCATTACGGATGCGCTGGATGGCGCGTTTGGGAACTGCGGGCAGGTCTGTTCTGCGGTCTCCAGGTTTATTGTGCATCGGGATATCAAAGATGAGTTCTTGCAGCGGCTCATCCAACGCAGTGAGATGATCCGGGTCGGGCCCGGGATGGAGGATCCCGACCTGGGGCCGCTGGTCTCCCGTGGGCAGTATACCCGGGTGCAGGAATATATCCAGGGAGGAATACGGGATGGAGCCAGGCTGCTCAGCGGCGGAAGGCGTCCGGATGGCCTGGTTAAGGGATTTTTTCTGCTGCCCACGGTTTTTGACCAGGTGCGGCCCGAGATGCGCATAGCCAGAGAAGAGGTATTTGGACCAGTCGTTGTGGTATTGGAGTTTGACCAGGATGAGCAGGCAATCCAGATTGCGAATGATGTAACGTATGGCTTGGTGGCAGGAGTGTATACCCAGGACATCAGCCGGGCGCTGCGCACCGCGCGGCGCCTAAAGACCGGATCGGTGTGGATCAATGGCTGGTACCTGGGTGGGGTTCAGGCCCCGACCGGTGGTGTCAAAGAATCGGGTTTTGGCCGGGAGCGCGGACTGGCAGGTATCCATAATTACCTACAA
>CAIQIV010000066.1 GCA_903871905.1 uncultured Chloroflexota bacterium
ATCAGCCACCGCAAGGGATTGGAGTAGATATGCTACCTGGGATTCAACTGGGACCATTCCGCCTGCATTATTATGGCATCATTCTCATGCTCGGCGCGGTGGCGGCGGCCTTCCTGGCGCGCCACGAAGCGCGCCGCCGCAACCTGGACGGGGAGCTGGTGTGGGATGCGATGATTTATGCCCTGCTGGGCGGGATCATCGGCGCCCGCCTGTGGCACCTGGCCCTGCCATCAGCCTCCGAGGTAGCGTTGACCGGGCGTGATGTGTGGTACAACCTGACCCACCCGCTGGTCTTCTTCGAGTTTTGGAACGGCGGCCTGGGCATCCCGGGTGCAGTGATCGGCGGGGTGTTGGGCATGTACATCTTCTGCCGGCGCCGCAAGCTGAACTTCCTGCAGTGGCTGGACATCGGCGCCCCTGGGCTGGCCCTGGCGCAGGCTGTCGGCCGCTGGGGCAACTTTGTCAACCAGGAGCTGTATGGCTCGCCCAGCAGCCTGCCGTGGGCGATCACCATTGACCCCGACCACCGCCTGCCGGCTTACAAGGACCAGGCGACCTATCATCCTCTCTTCCTTTATGAATCCTTGTGGAGCCTGATGAACATGGCCGTGCTGCTGTGGGTCGGGCGCCGCTACCCGGATCGCTTGAAAAACGGCGACATCTTCCTGCTGTACCTGGTGATCTATCCGACCGGCCGCTTCCTGCTGGAATTCCTGCGGCTGGATACGGCGCAGGTGGGAGGCTTCAACGCCAACCAAACTTTCATGGCCGTGATAGCGGTAGCCTCGGCCCTGGTCCTGTTCTGGCGTCACCGGCCGGGCGGGTCCAATCCTGAGTCGCTTGAGACATAGCGCCTCTCTCCCATGACCCTTCAAATTGAGACGCAGGGTCTCACCAAGCAGTTTGACCAGTTCCTGGCCGTTGACTCCGTCACGCTCCAGGTGCGGTCAGGCCAGGTGCTGGCCCTGCTGGGACCCAACGGGGCGGGAAAGACGACCACGGTGCGCATGCTGACCTCTGTGCTGCGCCCCACCCGCGGCTGGGCCAGGGTGGCGGGCTATGATGTGGTCTCCCAGGCTCCGCTGGTGCGCGCCGCGGTCGGGGTGCTCACCGAGCAGCACGGCCTGTACTCGCGCATGATCGCTGATGATTACCTGGACTTCTTTGGGCAGCTTTACAAGATGGACCGTTCCTGGCGCCGGAGGCGGCTGGACAGCCTGCTGCGCGAGTTTGGCCTGGAGCCAGACCGGCGGCGGCGGATTGGCGAGTACTCCAAGGGTATGCGCCAGAAGCTGGCCCTGGTGCGCGCTCTGCTGCACGAGCCTCCTGTCCTGCTGCTGGACGAGCCTACCTCAGCCATGGACCCCGAATCGGCGCGCCTGGTGCGTGATGCGCTGCACCAGCTGCGCTCGGCCGAGCGCACCATCGTGTTGTGCACGCATAACCTGGCGGAAGCCGAAGAGCTGGCGGACCAGATTGCCATCATCCGCCGCGGGCGGATCATTGCCCAAGGCACGGTCCAGGAGCTGAGGGAACGGCTGCTGGGGCCGCCTGAATTCGACGTGGTTTTCAGCCGCGCCCTCCAGGCGGCGCCGTCCGATTTCCAGCAGTTTCTCCCGGCAGGAGCGCAGCTGACTCTCCTGCAGCCGCAGGGCTTTCGCTTCCGCACCCCGGACCCGGCGCTCCATAACCCCCTGCTGCTCAACAGTCTGCTGGCGCACGACCTGCCGGTCTACAGCCTGCGGGAGGCGCCGCGCAGCCTGGAGCAGGTCTATTTGCAAGCGATTTATGCCAGCGATGGGGAGGCGCTGCCTGGTGTGGGATAGCCTGCGCATAGCCTTGATTGTCACCCGCCGCGAGATACGCGACCAGTTCCGTGACTGGCGCGTGATTTTCCCGGTGGTGGTGCTGACGGTGCTCTTCCCCTGGCTGATGAACTTCACCGCCAGCCAGGCGGTGGCTTTTGTCAACCGTTACGGAGCGCCGCTGGTGGCGCAGCGCCTGATGCCCTTCCTGCTGTTAATGGTGGGCTTCTTCCCCAGCACCGTTTCGCTGGTGATTGCCCTGGAGAGCTTCGTGGGGGAGATGGAGCGGCGCAGCATTGAGCCGCTGTTTTCCAGCCCGCTGAGCGACCTGCAGCTTTACCTGGGCAAGCTGCTGGCGGCCATGGTGGTGCCCATTGGCGCCAGCTACCTGGGCATCCTGGTTTACCTGGTTGGCGTGTACTGGCGGGTGGGCTGGCGCCCGGAGCCTCTCCTGCTGTTCCAGGTTTTTCTGCTCTCCACGGTGCAGTCGGTGCTGATGGTTTCCGGGGCGATGGTGATCTCCACCCAGACCACCTCGGTGCGCGCCGCCAACCTGCTTTCATCGTTTGTCATTATCCCCATGGCTTTTCTGATCCAGGGGGAGGCGATGGTGATGTTCTGGGCGCAGTACAGCGCACTGTGGCTGGCGATCCTGGGCCAGCTGATCGTGGCCGGGATGTTGGTGCGCACCGGGGTGGCCTACTTCAACCGGGAGGAGCTGTTGGGCCGCGAGCTGGATAACCTGAACCTGGGCAGCAGCTGGAGCCGGCTGCGCTCCGAGTTCCTCAGCGAGGCGCGCACCCCCTGGGAGTGGTACCGCCGGGGGGTCTTCCCCGCCGTGCGGCGGCTGGCCATCCCCGTGGGGATGATGGCTGCCGCCCTGGTCATCGGCCTGTGGGCGGGGACCACCCAGGTACACGTGCTGGTCTTCCCGGCGGAGCGGCTTGAGCCCAGGACCCTGGCCCAGGGCTTTGCCCTGTCCATGAACACCATGCCCCTGCTCTCCGCCAGCGGTGCGGGGTTGCTCTGGCTGCACAACCTGCGCGCCATGCTGCTGGCCTCCTTCCTGGGGATCTTTTCCTTCGGCGTGCTGGGGATTGTGATCCTGCTGCTGCCGATGATGATCATCGGCTATCTTTCCGGCACGGTGGTGGCAGCCGGCATGTCCCCGCTTCCCTACCTGGTGGGCCTGGTGCTGCCGCACGGCATGCTGGAGATCCCGGCGATCCTGCTGGCCGGCGCAGCGATTTTCGGCCTGGGGGGGGTACTGCTCTCACCCGCCAGGGGAAAGAAAATCGGGGAGGCCTGGCTGGGGGCATTGGCAGATTGGGGAAAAATCATGCTGGGCCTGGTAGCTCCCCTGCTCCTGGGCGCGGCGTTTATCGAAGCCCTGGTCACACCGCGCGTGGCGTTGTGGATCTTTGGCGGTTGAGGAGGCTGGGACTTGTCGAAACTGGTATTCCTGGGAACATCCAATGCAGTGCCGGATGTGGAGCGCGAGAACACACACCTGGTCCTGGTGGGTGAGCGCAGCACGGTCCTGATCGACACCGGGCATAACCCGCTGGTGCGCCTGCGCCAGGCTGGCGTTGACCCCCTGGCTGTTTCCGACGTCTTCTTAACCCATTTTCATCCCGATCACGCATCGGGAATGCCATCGTTCCTGATGAACAACTGGCTGCTGGGCCGGCGCGCCGCTCTGGACCTGTACGGGCATCCGGTCACGTTGAGGAGCCTGAACTTCCTGATGGAGTTATACAGCTGGCACAATTGGCCGGATTTTTACCCGGTCAACTTCCACTTCCTGGATGAAAGCCATATGGAGCTGGCGCTGCAGGACGGTGAATTTCGCATCTTTTCCGCCCCGGTCCAGCATATGATCCCGGCTATCGGGCTGCGGCTGGAGCACCTGCCCAGCGGGATGGCCCTGGCATACTCGGGGGACACCAGCCCCTGCCAGGCGGTGCTGGACCTGGCGCACCAGGCGGATGTGCTGGTCCATGAGGCGGGCGGCGGCGGCTATGGCCATTCTTCCGCCGCCCAGGCAGGGTGGTCAGCCCGGCAGGCCGGGGCGCACAGCCTGCGCCTGGTGCATTACGCCACGCAGAGCAATATTGCGGCGCTGGTGGAGGAAGCCCAGGCTGAGTTTGACGGCCCGGTAGCTGCAGCGGTTGATTTTGAAGTATTGGAGTTCTGACGGCGGCGCCGCTTACCAGCCTTCTACAAAGGGCACCCACTCCTGGTTTTCCGCCAGGTGGCGGGAGAAGAGATAAAATGCAGAGGCCGGCGGCTCGCCGGGAGTGCGCAGCAGGCGCATCTGGGCCTGCTCCAGGGTTCGCCCGCCCTTGCGGTGGTTGCATGGCGGGCAGGCAGCCACCAGGTTGGTCCACAGGTGCTGGCCGCCCAGGCGGCGCGGGATAACGTGATCGATGGTCAGGAAAGTGACGTGCTGGCCGCAGTACTGGCAGGTGAAATTATCGCGACGTAAGATTTCGCGCTTTGTCAGGCGCACTGTGGGCCGCTGCCGCTTGATCATCCGCTCCAGGCGGATAATCGAGGGACAGGGGTAAGAGTGCGAGACGGTATGCACCTCGCCACGACCATTCATCACCAGGCTGGCCTTTCCGCTCATGACCAGCCCCAGGGCGCGGCGGGTGCTGCAGACATTGATTGGCTCAAAATTCGCATTCAGAACCAAAACCGCGCCATCCATCCTGGCCTCCTTGCAATTCCATGCATTATAGCACGCCTTTTCGGGTTGTGTGCTATACTTCGCTTCGCTGTGAGCATCCCTGGAAGAAAGACCTACTATCCTGAGCTGGCCTCCCGGCGCGGCGAGGCCACGGCCTGGGGGCTGGCGGTGTTGGTAGCAGCCGCCTGGCTGGTCCTGCTGATCATGAACCAGCCGGCGCCCGGAGCGGTGCGGGTGATGGCTGTCCTGCTGGCTTTTTTTGCCCTGGGGATCAGCCTGTCGAACTGGATGGACCGCCACACCGTGCTGAGCATGGATCCGGAGGGCGTTGAATTTTGCAACGGCCTGCGCCACGTGCGCCTGGGCTGGGGCCAGGTGTGCGGGGTGCAGGTATACCTTTCGCCATGGGGCAAGAAGGTCAGCGTGGTGGGGCAGAGCCAGCACTTCGATTTTCGCACCCTGGGGGAGGTAAAGGTGCAGGGCGAGGTCAAAGGGCGCCTGGGTTTCCTGATGGGGGAGGCGATCCTGGCGCATATCCTGGAGGCGGCTGGCCTGCGCCTGGTTTCCAGCACCGCTAAAGAACAGCGCTATGAGCGGCCGGCTGCGGCGCTTCAAGACCACCAAGATTAGGAGTATAACCATGACCAAAATTCGCTGGGGCATCCTGAGCACTTCTCATTTTGCCGATCGCTTCACCGGTCCTGCCCTGCAGAAGGGAAAACACACCACTGTCCTGGGGGTGGCCTCCCGCAGCCTGGAGCGGGCGCAGGAATTTGCCCGCCGGCACTCCATTCCAAAGACATACGGCTCCTATGAGGAGATGCTGGCTGACCCGGAAATCGATGCCGTGTATAATCCCATGCCCAACCACCTGCATGTCCCGTGGACCATCCGGGCGCTGCAGGCTGGGAAGCATGTGCTGTGTGAAAAGCCGATCGCCCTGACCGCCGGTGAGGCGGAGACGCTGGTGCAGGCGGCGCACAGCTTCCCGCGGCTCAAGGTGATGGAGGCATTTATGTACCGCTTCCACCCCCAATGGCAGGCTGCCCTGCGCTATGTGCAGGAGGGCAGCCTGGGCGAGCTGCGTACCATCGATACTCTCTTCTCCTATTACCTGGTTGACCCGGCCAATGTGCGCAACCAGGCAGACATTGGCGGGGGTGGGCTGTTGGACATCGGCTGCTACCCCATCTCGCTCTCACGCTGGATTTTTGGCCGGGAGCCGCTGCGCGTCGCCGGGCGCCTGGTTCTGGACCCGGTGATGAAGGTCGACCGCCTGGCCAGCGCCCTGTTGGATTTTGGCGGCGGAACGGCCACTTTCACCGTTGGCACGCAGCTTGACCCCTTCCAGCGGGTGAATATTGTGGGCGACCAGGGACGCTTTGAGATCGAGATCCCTTTCAATGCCCCCAGCGACCGCCCCTGCCGGGCCTGGTTTACCCAGCGGGGAAAGGTGGAGACGCTGGAGTTTGAGACCTGCGACCAGTATACCCTGGAGGGGGATGCCTTTGCCCTGGCGGTGATTAATGATACCCCGGTCCCCACCCCCCTGGAGGACGCGCTGGCCAACATGGCGGTGATCGACGCCGTGGTGCAAAGCGACCGGGAGAAAAGCTGGGTGGAGCTCCCCACCCGCTAGGGAAATGCCCGGCAGGCCGGGCGGGCGATCATCGCAAGCCGGCGGCGTTGAGGATGGCCTGGCCGGCGGCGGCGGCAGTCTCGGGGTCATCGGCTTCCAGCAGCAGGGCCAGGGCCAGGGGATCACCCTGGTACTCAGGGAGCATACCGCCGATGAACCAGGTCAACCGCCCCCCCTGCGGGTCCACGGCCTGGGCGACCACCTGCCAGGTCTGCCCGTCCTGGCTGGTGAGCATGCCGGCCGCCCGGCTGGCTGCCAGGGCCGGGAAGACGCGCTGCGCCGGGTGATCCAGGGAGGTGACCGTCCAGCCGGACTGCGGCAGGTTGTGGGCCAGTACGAGCTGCGGCTGTGGGCGCATACCTGCGCCGCTGATGGCCGCTGTCGCCAGCGCCATTTGCAGCGGGCTGACCGCCAGCCCGCTGCCCAGCGCAAGCCTGCCCGTGGGGGTGATCAGATCTGGTGGGGGTGCAGTTTGCAGGTCGATGGTGGGAGCGCTGAAAAACCCCAACTGCTGAAAAATATCCATCAGGCGCGGTGTGCCAACCTGGCCCGCCAGCACCTGCAGCGCGCCCGGGCAGCCGCTGCTCAGCGCGCTGCGCAAGTCGATGGCCGTGCCTTCTTCGTTCCCCGCCGGCCGGCTGCAGCGCAGGACCTGTCCAGGGGAGGCCTGCTCGGGCTGCCGCGCCTCGGC